>CANJXQ010000037.1 GCA_947478805.1 Betaproteobacteria bacterium
CAGGAGCAGCAGACCGTCGTAGAGCATCTGGTTGACTGCGGATCGCGCAAATACCCCAAGAATGCCGCACATGGTGTTTCCTCAAATCGCTGCTACACAAAAGTCGGGACAGGTTGCGCCTCGCAGTGCCCGCCGTTCATTTCACCACCTTGCCGCGGCCCTTTGGCAATGGGCCCGCCAGTGGATTCCTTCAAGTCAGTGGATCGATCAATCTACCCGCATTAGCCGCCCGGCGCTACGCGCCGGGCTTGCCAAATCGCACTCGCTCCGCGAGCCCGTCCGGCAGCGCCTGCTTGATGAATGCAACCGCACTCTCCAGCGGCCCCGACAGGACAGCATCTCTCCAGAACGGCTCGCGCGGCAGCGGAGTGAGGCCGCCAAGCATGACCGCCACCAGTACGATGATCGCACCGCGCACCAACCCGAAAAGCGCGCCCAGCAGCCGATCGGCCCAGCCCAGGCCCGCCGCCCTGGCCGCCTTGGAGAGGATCAGCCCGATGAGCCCAGACAAGAGCCACACGCCGACAAATATCACCAGAAAGGCGATCAGTCCCGCAAGGAACGGCCCCAGGCTTGCCGGAAGCATGTTCGCCAGCACCTGCGTGAATGCCATGGCCAGCACGAACGCGGCAACCCATCCGACCACCGAAACCAGTTCGCGCACGAACCCGTGGAAGAGGCTCCACAGAAGCGATATCCCCAGCACCGCCAGCACCGCATAGTCGAACCAGGTCATGCAACATCCCGGTCCGTGCGCCTAGCGTGATGCAACCGCGCCGACATCAACGCCCTTGGCCTTGAGCTTCTCGCGCGCCTTTTCGGCGGCATCCCTGCTTAGAAATGGACCAGCCATGACCTTGACTGCAGCCCCTTTGGCGCCGTCACCATCCGGTGCCGCCTCGGTGAAGCTCTTCAGTCCGGCACTGCTCACCCAACCCCGAACTTTCTTGACGTTCTCGGGATTTCGAAACAGCCCCAGGGGAACCACAAACAACTCGGAGACGGCAGTAGCTGTGCTGTCCACTTTTGCACTGCCCGCCGCCGCCTTTGCCTCTACGGGCTGTCTTGGCGCTTCAGACTTTGCAGCAGGCGCCTTCGCGTCCGAAGTCGCAACGTCGGCCTTCGGAACATCGGGCTTGGCAGCGACCGCCTTCGCCGCTTCCGGCTTGGCCTGAGTCGCGCCCGTTTTTGCAGGTTCGCCTGGCCTTTCCGCCTTGTCTGTCTTGTCCGCAGTACCGGACTTGTCCGGAACGGCTACCGCAGTCGCAGCAACGGGCGGCGTTGATGCGCTTGATGCAGACTTCGCGCTCTCCACGATCGGCTTGGAAATGTCGCTCTTGGCGGCGGCATCCACGGGCGATTTCAGATCGGCCTTGGGCTCCGCGGCAGGCAGAACCCGTGTCGCAAATCGCCCGGCATCCTGGCTGGGAATCTGGATCGTGAGATCCTGCGAGATGGGCTTGGGTTCCCGGTCGAAGATGATCGGCAGGACAATCACCACGAAAACCACCAGGGCGATGGCACCTACCAGGCGACGCCTGGCCCTGCGCTGCAACTCGATGGCGTCGTCTGCCACTAGACTCGTCCGCCACAAAGGGTTTCTGCTGCGCAACCAATGCCCGCCGCGTGTGCGAAACGCATCACCGCAGTGGGAAACGCAGTTGTCGACATGGCCAAATTCCAGGAATCCTAGGATATTTCGTTTGCCGGCCTGCGGGTTTCCGCATGAATCAGGGTCAAGGCGTCAGCAACGGTGAGGAACGATCCAAACACGATAATTCTATCACCCTCGCCTGCCCGTCGCCGTGCATCGGCAAGCCCTTCTCGAGGCGAATCGAACTGTCGAATCTCGCCGCCCGCTCCACTGGCTTCGATCGCCCGCGCCACGGCTTGGCTGCTCGAGCCACGGGGCCCGGACAGGGTCACCGCGTGCCAGGCCGTCACGCGACCGCGCAGTGCGCGGCAAACGCCAACGATGTCCTTGTCGCTGAGCATGCCGATGACCGCATAAGTCTCCGGGAAGAATCCCATGTTGGACAGGTTATCGGCCAGCACCGCCGCTGCATGCGGATTGTGCGCCACGTCGAGCACCACGGACGGGCGACCGGGTAGCACCTGGAAGCGCCCGGGCAACTCGACTTCGGAAAAGCCGCGACGCACATCGTTCATGCCTACCGGAACCCGGCCTGCAACTGCATCCAGCGCCGCAAGCGCCGCGCTGGCATTGAGCAATTGATTGGCGCCGCGCAGCGCCGGATACGCCAATCCGGCGCGCCGGCGGTCTCGGCTCCAATACAACCATTGCTGCCGATCCCCCTTGTAGCCGAAGTCACGGCCGATCAGTCGCAGATCCGCGCCGACTTGCGCCGCATGCGCAAGCACGGTGGCCGGTGGCAACGGGTCAGCGACCACCGCCACCTTGCCTGTCCTGAAAATCCCGGCTTTCTCGGCGCCGATCTTCTCGCGCGTGTCGCCAAGGTAGTCCATGTGATCCATGTCCACGCTGGTCAGGACGGAACAGTCGGGATCGAAGATATTCACCGCATCCAGGCGCCCGCCCAGGCCCACCTCGAGGATCACGACATCGAGCGAACTGTCGCAAAAAATGTCCCAGGCAACCAGGGTTCCGTACTCGAAATAGGTGAGCGGCACCGGTCCGGCCGGATCGGCCTTCAGCCGCGCCGCCTCAACGCGCGCGAAGGCCTCGCATAGACGCGCTTCGTTCGCCTCGATTCCATCGACGCGAATGCGCTCTGAATACCTGAGCAGGTGCGGCGAGGTGTAGAGCCCGACCCGATAGCCCCCCGCCCGCAGGATGGCTTCCAGCATGAAGCACGTCGATCCCTTGCCGTTGGTCCCACCGACGGTGATGATCGGCCCCGTGAAGCGTTTCCTTGAATCACGCTCGAGCGCGTGGCGAACGCATGCCACCCGATCGAGCCCGAGGGCAATGCTCTTCGGATGCTGCCGCTCGACGAAGTCAAGCCATTCGGCGAGGCTGCGCCTGTGCTCCAGCGGCTCGGCCGTCATTGCCCGTCAACCCCATCGAGCGGCCAAGGTAGCGGCTTGCGCGACGCATCGATGCGCCAGCGGCGAACTTCAAGGCAAGGCCCGATGGGTGTCGGCGCAGCTCCCATCGCCGGTCGCGCGGACATCACGGCCCGGGCGGCGGCAACTGCATCAGCAGCGAAATCAGCTGCGCGAGCTTGTCGCGAAGCTGGCGCCGATCGATGATCATGTCGATGGCGCCTTTTTCCAGCAGGAACTCCGAGCGCTGGAAGCCTTCGGGCAGCGTCTCACGCACCGTCTGCTCGATCACGCGCGGACCGGCGAATCCGATCAGCGCCTTGGGCTCGCCGATGACGACGTCGCCCAGCATTGCGAAGCTGGCCGATACGCCGCCTGTAGTCGGGTCTGTCAGCACGGAGATGAACGGCAGCTTGCGCGCCGCCAGGTGGGTGAGCGCAGCGGTGGTTTTTGCCATCTGCATGAGGGACAGCATTCCCTCCTGCATGCGCGCCCCGCCGCTTGCCGTAAAGCAGATGAAGGGCAGGTTATTGTCCAGGCAGACGCGCACGCCCCGCACGAAGCGCTCGCCGACCACCGAACCCATGGTGCCGGCCATGAAATCGAACTCGAGGACGGCAACTACCACCGGAATCGTCTTGATCGCGCCTTGCATCACGATCAGCGCTTCGCTCTCACCCGTGTTCTTGGCCGCATCATCCAGCCGGTCGGAGTACTTGCGGCTGTCCTTGAACTTGAGCGAATCGATCGGCACCACCTCCGCGCCGATTTCGAACCGGCCCTCGGCATCGAGGAGCATGTCCAGGCGATCGCGAGCGCGCATGCGATTGTGGTGCCCGCACTTCGGGCAGACGCCCGCGTTCTTTTCAAGGTCGGTCGCATAGAGCACCGCGCCACACGAATCGCACTTGGACCAAAGGCCCTCCGGCATGTTCTTGCGCGTGGATACGACGCTGGAGCGCTTGATCTTCGGCGGCAACAGTTTTTGCAACCAGCTCATGACTTCACCCCATCCATGGCCGAGCGGATGTCTCGCAGGAAAGCCGACACGCGGGCAGTCACCTCACCGGGCGGCGATGCCTCGATCTCCTGAATGATACGGCTGCCGATGATGGCGGCGTCGGCGACGCTGCATATGGACTTGGCCGTCTGTGCATCGCGGATGCCGAACCCGACCCCGACGGGCAGGCCCGTCGCCTGCCGGATTCTCGCCACATTGGCCGACACATCGGCCAGGTCGATGTGCGATGCCCCGGTGATGCCCTTGAGCGACACGTAGTAGACAAAGCCGCTTGCCAGCTTCGCCACCAGTTCCACGCGCCGCTGCGTCGATGTTGGCGCAAGCAGGAAAATCAGGTCCATGCCCGCCTTGCGCACGTCCTTGGCGAATTCGCCGGTTTCCTCGGGCGGATAATCGACCACGATGAGGCCATCGACGCCTGCACGTGCGGCAGCTGCAATGAAGGTCGCCGTCCCCATTGCCTCGATCGGGTTCGCATAGCCCATGAGAACCACCGGCGTCTTGTCATTGCTGTTCCGGAATTCGCTGACCATTTTCAGCACACGATCCAGCCCCACCCCATGCTTGAGCGCACGCTCGCCAGCCCGCTGAATCACCGGGCCGTCCGCCATGGGATCGGAAAACGGCACGCCGAGCTCAACGATATCGGCCCCCGCAGCCACCATGGCGTGCATGAGCGGAACCGTGGTGCCCGGATCAGGATCGCCTGCGGTCACATAGGGGATCAGTGCCTTGCGGCCGCTCTGATGCAGTTGCGTGAATACTGTTTTTATTCTGGACATGGATATGTGGAGGCAATCGCCCCGCTACTCGACAGCAATGAGGCTTACAGGCACGCCGGCGGTATTTTTCCTCCGGCGCGAGGATTTTGCTTGCGCCTTGGTCCCAGGGCGCGACAAGGCCAGGACGCGGGCCTGGGCAATCGCGAAGTACTCGGGATTGATTTCGAAGCCGGCAAAGCGCCGGCCATGGGCCGAGGCAGCGACTGCGGTCGTTCCCGAGCCCATGAAGGGGTCGAGCACCAACCCGCCCGGGGGGCAACTTGCGAGCACCATGCGCTCGACCAGTTCCAGCGGCTTTTGCGTCGGGTGATCGGCACGCTCTGGGTCCTGGCGATGCAGGCGCGACACGCTCCACAAGTCCTTCGGGTTGTAGCCGACCTCCAGCCATTTCTTGCCCACGAAGATGGAACGCGAACGGGCCTTCTTCGTCGCGGCATCGTAGGGTATGCGGACGCTGTCCAGGTCGAAGTAATGATTGCGGGAGCGCGCAAAGAAGCCGATGTTGTCATGGACCGAGGAATACCTGCGCGTGCTCCCGCCCATGCTGGGCACCCGCCGGTCCCAGATGATTTCGTTGAGCATGATCATCCTGGTCTTGAACAGGCTGAACACTTCCGGGCTGTTCTGCCAGGAAAGGAACACATACATCGAGCCGTCGGGTTTCAGCTTGGGCAACACGGCATCCAGCCAGCGCCGACTGAAGTCGACGTAATCCTTCCCATAGACATGATCAGAATCATTTCCGTAATCCTTTCCCAATCCGTAGGGAGGATCGGAAATGATCAGATCTACGCTGCCGTCTTCGATGCGGGCGACGCCGTCGAACAGGTCTGTGTTTTGCAGGTCGGCATTCATGCGCACATCAATTCAGGCGCATCGCCATGGCGTTCCGGGCGACCGGAATCAAAACTCGATGCCCGATTTTTCGGCAACGGTATGCATGTCCTTGTCGCCGCGGCCAGACAGGTTGACCAGGAGCACCTTGTCGCGGCCCAATGTCGGCGCGAGCTTCGCGGCATAGGCCAGCGCGTGGCTCGACTCCAGCGCCGGAATGATTCCCTCGAGATGGCAAAGGTCGTGGAACGCCTGCAACGCTTCGCCGTCCTCGATGGTGACGTACTCCGCCCTGCCGCTGTCCTTCAGCCACGCATGCTCGGGCCCCACGCCCGGATAGTCCAGTCCCGCCGATATCGAGTGGGTGTCAGCGATCTGCCCGTTGACGTCCTGCAGCAGGTAAGTGCGATTGCCGTGAAGGACCCCGGGGGTCCCGGCTGTCAACGAAGCCGCATGCTTGCCACTGGCCATGCCGTAGCCTGCCGCCTCCACGCCGATCAGGCGCACCGACGCGTGAGGGATATAGGGATGGAAAATGCCCATCGCATTGGACCCACCGCCCACGCAGGCAATCACCGCGTCCGGTTGGCGGCCCACGTGCTCCGGCATCTGTGCGATGCACTCGCGCCCGATGACCGCCTGGAAATCGCGCACCATCATCGGGTAGGGATGCGGACCGGCAACCGTGCCGATGATGTAGAACGTATCGGAGACATTGGTCACCCAGTCGCGCATCGCCTCGTTCAGCGCATCCTTCAGCGTCTTCGAGCCTGACTCCACCGGCACCACGGTCGCGCCGAGAAGCTTCATCCTGTAGACGTTGGCTGCCTGGCGCTTGACGTCCTCCGAACCCATGTAGACGACGCACTTCATGCCATAGCGGGCGGCAACCGTGGCGCTTGCCACACCATGCTGGCCAGCGCCGGTTTCGGCAATGATCCGCGGCTTGCCCATGCGCCGTGCCAGCAGCGCCTGCCCGACGGTATTGTTGATCTTGTGGGCACCCGTGTGGTTCAAGTCCTCGCGCTTGAGATAGATCTGCGCCCCGCCCAGCAACCCGGACCAGCGTTTGGCGTGGTAGATCGGGCTCGGACGGCCGACATAGTGTTTCAGGTCATATTCGAACTCGGCCATGAACTCGGGATCTTTACGGCACGCTTCGTAGGCCTGCCTGAGTTCATCAAGGGCGTGAACGAGCGTTTCAGATACGAACACGCCGCCGTACGGCCCGAAGTGGCCGTGCTCGTCGGGCAAATTGTAGGGAAGGTCATTGATCTGCATTGCGTACTCCCTTGACGAACGCGGCAATCTTTGCCGCGTCCTTGATGGCCTTGCCGGCTTCTACGCCGCTCGATACATCGACTGCAAACGGTCGGACTCGACGGATGGCCTCACCGACATTTCCGGCATGCAGGCCACCCGACAATACCAATGGACGGGACAGCTTTTCGGGAATCAGGGACCAATCGAATGCCTCCCCGGTTCCGCCGACAAGTCGGGGGTCGAAGGCGTCGAAGAGCCAACCGGCGGCACCCCGGTAACGTTCGGCCGATTTTAGCAAATCCCCACCCTGCCCGACCTTGAATGCCTTCAAAAAAGGCAGCCCGAATTGAGCACAAAAGTCGGGCTCTTCCTCCCCATGGAACTGCAGCACCGAGATCCCTGATTCGGCGATCGCGGAACGCACTTCAAGCGCTTCAGGATTGACGAATACACCCACCGTGGCGACAAACGGACCAGCATCGCGAACAATCACTCCCGCCACCGACGGCGCAACGAAGCGGGGACTCGACGGCCAGAAGATGAATCCGAGCGCATCGGCGCCCTCGCGAATCGCGCATGCAGCGTCCTCCCGCCGCGTGATACCGCACATCTTGATGCGGGTTCTCATCCCGACTCGCCCTCGACTGTAGTTTTCACACAGGTATCCGCCAGCAGATCGTTGAAGTCAAAAGGCATCATACGGGCGAACCGGGGCAGCAGCCAGTGCGCCGGATAGCGCACATCAGCCAGGTAGAGTCCCGCGGGGCTGAAGGTTGGAGCGGCCAGGTGACGCTCGCGCGCCTGCAGCAATCGGGATATCCAATCAGGCGGGTGCTTTCCCTTGCCCACGTACACCAGGCTGCCCACGATGTTCCGGACCATATGGTGAAGAAATGCGTTGGCCGTGAAATCGAAAACCACGAAGGGGCCAAAGGCACGTGCACTTGCCGCAATCATGTGCCGCATTGGCGTCTTGGCCTGGCACTCGGAGGATCGAAATGCGGAAAAATCGTGCTCGCCTACGATAAGACGCGTTGCTTCGCACATGGCATCGAGGTCGAGCGGCCGGTGATACCAACCGACGTGCCGAGACATCAGCGCATTGCGGACCGGGTGGTTGTAGAGCACATAGCGATAGCTTCGCGCCACGGCCGAAAAACGGGCGTGAAATGCCTCCTCGATCGGAACCGCCCACTGCACCGCGATTTCCGGTGGCAGATTGGCGTTGGCACCACGCACCCAGGCGGAATCTTCCCGATGCGCTACGCTGTCGAAATGCACAACCTGCGCCATCGCGTGCACGCCGGCATCGGTACGGCCTGCAGCCGAGACTCGAACCGGCTCAGCAGCAACCGCCGACAAGGCCGACTCCAGCAGGTCCTGCACGGTGTTCTTCGAGGGTTGCGACTGCCAGCCGTCAAACCGGCTGCCATCGTAACTGACACCGATTGCAATCCTCATCCCGGCATCCCGGTCATTTGCATCCCGATCGCTCCTGCCATGCAGGCTGGAAAAAAAATCGGCGCACTCGGCGCCGATTTGATCCTGAAGGAAGGCTGGCGTCAGCCCAAGGTTTCCAGCACCGTCCGGGCCTGTTCCTGCTGCGCCGCATCGCCCTCTTTCATGACCTCATTCAACAATTCCTTGGCTCCATCCTTGTCACCCATCTCCTGATAGGCCTTGGCCAGATCCAGCTTTGTGGCCACTTCCTGCCAATGCGCATCGGGAGCCGGCGCTTCACCCTCGGTCGTCGGCGAACCCAAGTCAAGGCTGATCGACGACAAATCCATTTCAGGCTCGGCCTGAACCGGCTCCGGGGCCGCTTCGGCCGCTGTCGGGCCAAGGTCGAAATCGATGCTCAAGCCGCCGTCATCTGCAGGCGCGGGGGCTGCCGCCTCTTCCGCCGGCAATTCAGGGGCTGCCGCGGGCTCACTCGAGGGTAATTCAAAATCGATGGACATCCCCGCATCTGCGGCCTCAGGGACCGCGGCGGCCTCTTCTACCTTGGGGGCCTCTGCCTCGCCACCAAGATCAAGGTCGAAATCCAGAGTCGTCGGAGCAGTTTCCGCGGCTTCGGCCGCTGGCGCTGCTTCAGCAACCGCTTCCTGGCCAAGATCCAGATCGACAGGCGCTTCGGTGCTCGCGCCAAGGTCAAAGTCGATTGCAGCAGGCGCTGCCTCCTCGGCCGCAGCCGGAGCTTCCTCGGCGGGTGCCATCTCGCCGATATTGAGAACCTGAGTATCTTCCGCACCAAGGTCAACGCCCGCCGGGGCAGCGCCACCATACAACGCATTGCCAGGATCGATTCCGGCCCCCAGACCTGCCGCCTTCTCCCACTCGGGGCCCTGCCCGCCTGTTGCCGCGTGAAGAATTGCGGCTTCCGTCGCAAAGGAAGTTGCGTCCTTGCGATTCGCATAGATCTCAAGCAGCTTCAGCCTGACCGGCTGGCGACTTGCGTCCTTGCCCAGCGCTTCCTTGAGGATCTCCTCCGCCTGGGCATCTCGCCCGTACGCCATGTAGACATCAGCCTCAGCAATCGGATCTATTTCCTCAGCCTCGGTCTTGCCCGCGCCTTCCTGACTGAGATCACCCTCGAACTGAGACGAGCTGGTATCGATGTCCACGCTGCTGCTCGCCAACATGGAGTTGGTGTCGGTCGCAGCCATAGCCACAGCGCTGTTGGCAGCGGCCAGTTTGCGGCGCTTGCGCACCGCGTAGAAAGCGTATCCCGCCAGCAGAACCACAACCCCGCCGGCACCACCGATGGCCACCGGATCACTGGTCAATTCCTCGAGCAGGTCCGGCGGCGGCGGCGGCGGAGCAACCACCACCTTCGGAGCTGCCTTGGGCGCCGCCTTCGGTGCATCCACATTGGGGGCATCGGCCTTGGGGGCGTCAGCCTTTGCCGCATCGGTCGCTTTCGCGGCCTCCGGTGCTGGCGCAGCCTTTGGGGCCTCTACAGCCTTTGGCGCCTCAGCCGCTTTGGGTGCCTCAACAGCCTTGGCAGCCGGTGCAGGAGCAGCAGCCGGCGCCTTTGCCGCCTCGGCTTTTCCGGCTTGCGCCTGTTGTTGCAACTGTGCCCCAGCTTGACTCTTCAGTTGCGCCAGTTTCTGCAGGTCCGCAATGTTTTTCTCAAGCAAAGCGATCCGCTCGTTGGCATCCCTGAGTGCCTTGGCCTTGGAAGCAGCGTCGTCCTGGGCCGCCGCCAGCGCTGCGCGCCCTCCGCCTTTCGCATCCTCGGCGCGAGAGAGTCGCAACTGGTCCTTGCCCGCATCACGTGAACGCGACGGGGCCTCTTCCGCCGGCGCGCCAATCCGTCCAGAAGCCTGCCGGCCGGTATCCGCCCGTGCCGGAGCCTCGGCTACCGCAGCACCAATGTTGCGCCGGTAATTGGCGTACTCGGAGCCTTGCGCACTGACCATTCGCTGAGCGTCTTCCTGCGAAATGGAAGTCACCGCCTCCTTCTCCGGAAGGTTCAATATGCGCCCGGCGCGCAGGCGATTCATGTTTTCGCCGTCGAAGGCATCCCGGTTGCCGCGGTACAAGGCAACCAGCATCTGCTGCAGGCTTGCCCCTTCCACCTGGTTCTGCGTCGCAACTTTCAACAATGTGTCGCCGCGCTTGACTTCATAGGTTCCAGCGGGCTTTGCAGGCGCAGCGGGGCGAACTGGTGCCGCTGGCACCGCAGCGGCACCAGCCGGCTTTGCGGGTACGATCGGGGAAGCTGCGGGTGGCGGAGCCGAAGGCACGGGCGTTGTCTGCGCAACCGAAGGGACCGCCGGCGCCACAACCGGCGCCGCAGCAACCACAGGCCCCTTGTATTCGGGTGGATCAAGCAGGAACGTGTACTCGCGCACCAGCCTGCCACCAGTCCAGTTCAGCTCGATCAGGGCATCGATGAAGGGTTCATTCATCGGCTGAGCCGATGACATGGTCAGCATGTACAGCCCGCCAGCGCGGCGCTCTATCGCAAATTGCACACCCAGGAGGGCGCCATTCAACTCGATGTTCGCCTGGCGAAATGCGTCCGGTGACGCCAGCCTGGCAGTGAGCGAATCGCCTTCGCCAGCCTGCAAGGAGACGATCTCGATTTCGGCGCGCAACGGTTGGCCGAGCGACGACAGCACCGTCAATTTGCCCAGGCCGGCAGCAGTCGACGCCATCGAGAACAGGCAGCTGCCGGCGACCAACGCAGCCAGCAGGACGGATTTGCAGGTGATCTTACGCAATCTGCCACCTTCGGAGTTTGATGCGGAAAACGAACATACCATCATGAGGTTAGCCTTGCAAGCTTATGTTTCGTTTCGCAATATCGGTTAAGTCGGTCATTTTTGTCGGTTTTTTCCTTGCGCCCCACCCCAGGATGGGCTAACCCGCCCATTAGACCCCAAACAGCAGATCCCACCCAAAAAAATAACCCTTCCGTGAATTCGGTGATGCGAGTACAGGCAACTAATGAGGCCTGGAAGGACGCTCAGGCTTCCAGCAGGATCCGCAACATCCTCCGCAAAGGCTCCGCGGCCCCCCACAGCAACTGGTCGCCAACCGTAAAGGCACTCAGATATTCCCCGCCCATCGACAACTTGCGCAGCCGACCTATCGGCACGGTGAGTCCGCCTGTGACGCTCGCGGGCGTGAGTGCTGACAGGCTCGCTTCACGAGTATTCGGGATGACCCTGACCCAGGGATTGGCCCCGGCGAGCATGCTTTCGATGTCGGCCAAGGGTACGTCACGCGTCAGCTTCACTGTCAGCGCCTGGCTATGGCAGCGCATCGCCCCGATACGAACACAAAGACCGTCAATGGGAATCGGGCGGTCTTCGCAACCCAGGATCTTGTTGCCTTCGGCACCGCCCTTCCACTCTTCGCGGCTTTGGCCATTGCCCAGATCCTTGTCGATCCAGGGAATCAGGCTTCCGGCCAGCGGGACGCCGAAGTTGCCTGTGGGATTGGCGCCGGACCGGATCGCCTCTGCGACGGTACGATCGATTTCCAGGATCGCTGATGCGGGGTTGTCCAGCATCGCTGCAGCCGCCGAATGCACAAAGCCCATCTGCTTGACCAGCTCGCGCATGTTTTCCGCCCCGGCGCCGGATGCAGCCTGATAAGTCATGGCCGTGATCCACTCAACCAGGCCTTCACGGAACAGGCCGTGCATCGCCATCAACATCAGGCTTACGGTGCAGTTGCCACCGACGAAATCCCTGACTCCACTGCCAATTGCTTTCTTGATATCCGTCAGGTTGATCGGATCAAGGATGATGACCGCATCCTTTCGCATGCGAAGTGTGCTGGCCGCATCGATCCAGTAACCCTTCCATCCGGCGGCTCGCAGCTTGGCATGCATCTCCGTCGTGTATTCGCCGCCCTGGCAGGACACGATGGCATCCATGCCGCGCAAATCGCCTAGATCGCGCGCGTCCTTCAGCGGAGTAGCCTCTTTTCCCATGAACGGGCCCATGGCACCGACTTGTGACGTGGAAAAGAATGCCGGCTCGATATGGGCGAAATCCTTCTCGGCGTGCATGCGCTGCATGAGCACCGATCCAACCATTCCCCGCCAGCCAACAAACCCGACTCTTTTCATTACGCTATTCCCGCATGTAAAACGCTGGTGTCTGGCGACTGACTGTGAACGGCGACCCCAAACGGAAAAATGTTCAACAATTCATCCAAGAAACCCTACTCTACCGCACTGCAGCAATTCCTGGCTAGCTCATCAAACAGTTTTTCCAGCGGCCTATCCCAATGCTGCGACCACTGCAGCTCCCATTGCCGATGTGCCGATCGTGCGCTTTCCCGGCTGCTGGATATCCGCGCATCGATAGCCACTGGCCAGAACCTTGCGCACTGCGGCCTCGATCCGGTCAGCCGCGGCGTCCTGGTTCAGTGAGTAGCGCAGCATCATCGCCGCCGACAGAATTGTCGCCAGCGGATTGGCAACGCCCTTTCCGGCGATGTCCGGCGCCGAACCGTGAATGGGCTCGTAGAGCCCCTTGCTCTTGTCGTCCAGCGCCGCCGACGGAAGCATGCCGATGGAACCGGTCAGCATGGATGCCTCGTCGGAGAGGATGTCTCCGAACAGGTTGCCGGTGACGATGACGTCGAACTGCTTGGGGTTTCGAATGAGCTGCATCGCCGCATTGTCGACGTACATGTGCGTCAATTCGATCTGTGGATATTCCTTGGCGACGTCGATGACGACGTCGCGCCAGAATTGCGATGTTTCCAGCACGTTGGCCTTGTCCACCGAGCACAACTTGCGGCCGCGCTTCATGGCCGCACGAAATCCAGCATGCGCGATCCGCCGCACCTCCGATTCACTGTAGCGCATGGTGTCGAACCCTTCGCGCTCGCCGTTCTCCAGCGTGCGCACGCCGCGCGGCTGGCCGAAGTACACGTCCCCGGTCAGTTCGCGCAGGATGAGAAGATCCAAACCGGCCACAACGTCGGCACGAATCGTCGATGCGTCGGCCAATTCCTCATAGACGATGGCCGGCCGCAGGTTGGCGAACAGGTTGAGTTCCTTGCGCAACCCGAGAATCGCCTGCTCGGGACGCTTGGCGCGCGGCAATGTGTCGTACTGCGGACCGCCGACGGCGCCGAACATCACTGCGTCGGCGGCACGCGCGAGCGCAAGCGAATTCGCCGGGAGCGGCTCGCCAACCGCGTCGTAGGCCGCGCCGCCGACCAGGGCCTGCTCAAACTCCAGCTTCAGGTCCAGCACCTTCAGGACCTTGAGTGCCTCGGTCATGATCTCCGGGCCGATGCCGTCACCGGGAAGGACTGCGATTTTCATGTTCACACTCGTTCAATGTGGAAATTGGTTCGACCCGACGCAAGACGCGTTTCGCGCGCCCAGGTCGCTCACGGAATAGTGCTAGAACAACCAGGGCTGCTCGGCCCTGCGCAATTCCTCGAAAGCCTTGATCTTGTCGGCGTGACGCAGCGTCAATCCGATGTCGTCCAGGCCGTTGAGCAGGCAAAATTTGCGGAATGCGTCGATCTCGAAGCGAAATCGCTTGCTGCCATCCGGATACGCCACCGCCTGCTCGCCAAGGTCGATCACCAGCTTGAAGCCGGGGAAAGCGGCTGCATCGTGAAACAACTGATCGACCTCCGACGCCTTCAGGACAATGGGCAGCATGCCGTTCTGGTAGCAGTTGTTGAAGAAGATGTCTGCATACGATGGCGCAATGACGGCGCGAAACCCGTAATCGTGAAGCGCCCACGGCGCGTGCTCGCGCGAACTGCCGCAACCGAAGTTCTCGCGCGCAATGAGAATCGTCGCGCCGCGATACTGCGGCTTGTTCATGATGAAGTCGGGATTCAACGGCCGGCCTGCATTCGGCTTGTCCGGTTGACCTTCATCGAGATAGCGCCAGGCATCGAAAAGATTGGGTCCGAACCCCGAGCGCTTGATCGATTTCAGGAACTGCTTCGGGATGATCGCGTCGGTGTCGACATTCGCCCGATCGAGCGGCAATACGAGCCCGTTGTGTACAGTGAATTTATCCATGTTTAGCCTTTCCTTTAGCAGCCCGCGCGAGCATGCGTAGCAGCGCGGGCGATCTTTCTACCGCCATTGACGCACGTCGACGAAATGGCCTGCGATTCCCGCCGCCGCGGCCATCTCCGGGCTCACCAGGTGCGTGCGACCTCCGGTGCCCTGACGCCCCTCGAAGTTGCGATTCGAGGTCGATGCGCAACGCTCCCCAGGCTGCAGGCGATCGGCATTCATCGCCAGGCACATCGAACAGCCCGGCTCGCGCCATTCAAATCCGGCATCAATGAAGATCTTGTGCAGGCCTTCCTTTTCCGCCTGCACTTTCACCGGTCCTGATCCGGGCACCACCATCGCCAGTACGACATTCGCCGCCTTGCGCTTGCCTCGCACCACCGCAGCCGCCGCGCGCAGGTCCTCGATGCGCGAATTGGTGCAGGAACCAATGAATACCTTGTCGATCATGATCTGTGAGATCGGCGTGTTGGGCTTCAAGCCCATGTACACCAGCGCGCGCTCCATGCCCTCGCGCCGCACCGCATCCTTTTCCTTGTCGGGGTCCGGCACCCGGTCCTCTATGCTGAGTACCATTTCAGGCGACGTTCCCCAGGTCACCTGAGGCTTGACCTCGCCCGCGTTGACCGTGACCGTGCGGTCGAACACCGCGCCCGCATCACTGACGAGCGTGCGCCAATGGACCACGGCGCGATCCCATTGCTCGCCTTTCGGCGCATAGGTGCGTCCCTTCAGGTACTGGATGGTGGTCTCGTCCACTGCCACCATCCCGGCACGGGCACCCGCCTCGATGGACATGTTGCACAGGGTCATGCGCCCTTCCATCGATAGCGCCCGCACCGCGCTGCCCGAAAATTCGATGGCATAGCCCGCGCCGCCAGCAGTTCCGATCTTGCCGATCACCGCCAGCGCGAGGTCCTTGGCGGTGACGCCGCGCGGAATGGCGCCCTCGATATCGACGCGCATGTTCTTCATTTTTTTCGACAGCAGCGTCTGGGTGGCGAGCACGTGCTCGACTTCGCTGGTGCCGATGCCGTGCGCAAGGCAGGCGAAGGCGCCGTGCGTGCTGGTGTGCGAATCGCCGCAGACCACCGTCATTCCCGGCAACGTAACCCCGTTCTCCGGCCCGATCACATGGACGATGCCCTGGTTCTGGTGGCGGAAGGGGAAATACACCTTGGCACCGAATTCCTTGATGTTCGTGTCGAGCTGCTCCACCTGCGTGCGCGCGATCGGGTCTTGGATGCCCTTGTCCCAGTGATCGGTGGGCGTATTGTGATCCGCGGTCGCCACCACCGAACCGGTGCGCCAGAGCTTGCGGCCAGCCAGCTTGAGCCCCTCGTAGGCCTGCGGGCTGGTCACTTCATGCACCAGGTGGCGATCGATGTAGAGCATCGTCGTGCCATCGTCCTCCATGTGAACGGTGTGACTTTGCCAAAGTTTGTCGTAAAGCGTCTGAGCTGTCATGGGCATTGGTCCTGCAGATTGTGGGTCGGTAAATACGAATGGAGGAATGAAAACGGGAGGCAGCGCAAGTGCGAGCGCAAAATTATACCGGATGGGCCTCTTCGTGCCCCAATCCGCGCACTCGCCCGCCTCATGCCAGCTGCTTCGCCGGGCAAATCGGGTCTGCTAACATCCCGGCGCGGCGCAGTTGCCGTCACCATGAAGCTGCCAGTCGCATGGACACGAACTCCCGCACCGGGAGTCCCGATCACCGACACAACCGGACATCGCCTTTGCCTGAATCATCCCAGCATCGCGCCGCACCGCGCAGCGTGTTTTTCCTGCTCTTCACCCTGTCCGGATTCGCAGGACTGATTTACGAATCGGTGTGGAGCCACTATCTCAAGCTCTTTCTGGGCCATGCCGCCTACGCACAGACGCTGGTGCTGATCCTCTTCATGGGCGGCATGGCGATCGGCGCGTGGCTGTGCAGCCGCGCCTCGTCGCGCTGGGCCAACCTGCTGCGTGGATATGCAATCGCCGAAGCGCTGATCGGTCTCGCCGCTCTGGTATTTCACCCGATCTTCGTGACCGCAACCGGATTCGCCTATGACAGCATCCTGCCCGGCGTACACACCGCCACCGGCAGTGAAACAGCAACTAGCCTGATCAAGTGGGGGCTTGCCGGATTGCTGATCCTCCCTCAGTCCATTCTGCTTGGCATGACATTTCCGTTGATGAGCGCGGGGATCATTCGACGGCATCCGCGCGTGCCCGGTGAAACGCTGGCGCTGCTTTATTTCACCAACAGTCTTGGCGCCGCCATCGGCGTGCTCGCAAGCGGATTTTTCCTGACCGACAAGCTGGGCCTGCCGGGGACGATGCAGGCTGCGGGCATCATCAACCTCCTTCTCGCGGCAATGGTGTGGCTGCTCGCCCCGGGACGCGATGCCGCCGCGGACGAAGCCTCCGAGGCAGAGCGCGCAACGGCCAACAACGTCATCGACTCGCCAACGGAACAGGAGGCCCCTTACGGCCTACTGCTCTCGATCACAGCATTGACCGGCGCCGCGTCATTCATCTACGAAATCGGCTGGATTCGCATGCTGTCCCTGGTGCTGGGCGCCTCCACGCATTCGTTCGAGCTCATGCTGTCCTCGTTCATCCTTGGGCTGGCCTGCGGCGGCCTGTGGATCCGCGGTCGCATCGATCGCATCGGCAATCCGGTGCGATACCTTGCTCTCGTCCAGGTGGCCATGGGGCTCCTCGCACTGGCAACCCTGCCCTTGTATGGCGAGATGTTCCCGCTGATGCAATCGATCATGAAGGCGCTGGCCAAGACTGATTCGGGCTACCTGATGTACCTCCTGTCGAGTCATGGAATTGCGCTGGCGATCATGTTTCCGGCGACGTTCTGCGCCGGAATGACGCTGCCCCTCATCACCTACACGCTGCTGCGCGGCGGGCACGGAGAAAAAGCCATTGGCGCGGTGTATGCCGCCAATACGCTGGGGTCGATCGTCGGTGTCATCTTCGCCGCTCACATCGGCATGCCGCTGCTGGGCCTCAAGGGCTTGCTCTCCGCGGGCGCGGCGCTGGATGTCGCCCTGGGACTCGTGCTGCTGTGGCGGCTGGGCGCGATCGTTCCGGCGCGCCTCCGGATGCCGCTGGTTGCGACCGCTGTCAGCGTGGCCGCATTCGCGGGCGTGTTCACGCTCGTCGAACTCGATACCCATCGCATGGCGTCGGGCGTATTCCGACGAGGCGACCTCTACACTGAAAAGGACGCCAAGCTGGTCTATTACAAGGACGGCAAGACGACCTCGGTCGCGCTGATGGATTTCCAGGACGATCGCAGCCTGCGAACCAATGGCAAGTCCGACGGCGCCATCAACATGGCCGGCGGGCCGATCGTCTCCGATGAAATCACCATGACGCTCACCGGCGCGCTACCGCTGGCGTTCAAGCCCGATGCACGGGAAGCCGCGGTCATCGGCATCGGCACCGGGCTGACGACGCACACCCTGGTGGCCAATCAGGCCCTCGCTCGCGTCGATACGGTGGAGATCGAGCCCTCCATGGCGCAGGCCTCGCGCAACTTCGCTCCGCTCAACGCCAACGCCTTTGCCGACCCGCGCAGCCACATCATCTTCGACGACGCGAAGACGTATTTCTCCACGCACAACCGGCGCTACGACCTGATCGTGTCGGAACCGTCCAACCCGTGGGTCAGCGGCGTTTCCAGCCTGTTCACCGGCGAGTTCTACCAACTGGCGCGCCGTTACCTGAAGCCCGGCGGGGTCCTGGTGCAATGGTTCCAGATGTATGAAATCGACATCTCGCTCGTGGCATCGGTGCTTCAGGCGCTGGGCAACAATTTCCCGGACTACGTGATCTACGCAGCAACCGACGGCGACCTCCTGATCGTCGCCGGCGACCCGGACACGCTGGCCAAGCCCATCGCCGACATCACGCAGATTCCCGGCGTAGCGCGGGAGTTGTCGCGCGTGCACATCCATACCCTGGGGGACGTGGAACTGCGGCGCATCGGCGGAAAAAAGGCGCTGGCGCCGTTCTTCGCGAGCTTCGGCGTCCCGGCCAACTCCGACTATTACCCCTACCTCGACCTGAACGCGGCACGCTATCGCTTCCTGCAGCGTAGTGCCGGGGATTTCATCACCATCGGCACCAGCGGTGTGCCCGTGATCGGCATGCTGGAAGGGCGTGACGGATCGACTCGCATCGAGGCATCCCTCGGGGGCGAGGACTACTTCGAGCGCCTGGCGCTGACGCGCCGCGCTCGTTATGCCCGCGACTTCCTGCTCAAGCGCGAGGGTATTGCGCCCTTTGCCATTCCCCGTACGCTGCAAAAGGACCTGGAAATGACCCGCCTGCGGCTCCTGGAGTGCCGCGAGCCGCAGCGATACGACATCTGGTTCCATTCCCTGTACCAGGTTGCGCGCTCGGCCAATCCGCTGCTGTCGCGAAGCGAGGCAAGCGAATTGTGGGACCGCATCGAACGCTCGCCGTGCCTGGCACACCTCGAGCCGCAGCAACGTGCGTGGATCGAGTTGTTTGCCGCCGTAGGCAGGCGCGATGCAATCGTGATGGCACGCACTGCCGAAGCGCTCCTGCCCCTGCAGAGCGACCTGCCGGCAGGTCATCGCCATTACCTGATCACTGCCGCCCTGACCGGTTACCTCGTCCAAGGCCGTCGCGACAAAGCCACCGAACTGCTGGCCCGTTTTCCCAAGGACAGCGAAGACACCGGCGACCTGGCATTGCGATTGCTGCGGGCACATGCACAGGCGACGCCCGTGCATTGAATCGGCCCAGCTTGGTCAAATACTCGGCTACGGCGCCTGCGCAATTGCCCGTAGCCGGAATTGCGCCGACACTTCCCCGACACTTCCTCTTGACAGAAGCGCCTCCTGACGCGATAAACAGTACTCACAAATTCCAACGGCAATTCCGATTCCCCGCATCCAAAGGAGCAATACCATGGCAGCAGATGCAGCCCCGGCCGGCTACACGGACATTCTCTACGGCGTCAAGGACCTGGTCGCCACGATCACAATCAACCGGCCCAAGCGCCTTAATGCCTTCACCGGCCACACCATGAAGGAAATCGGCAAGGCGCTGGATACAGCAGCCAAGGACCGTAGCGTCGGTGTCATCGTCCTGACCGGCGTGGGGGAGCGCGCATTCAGTTCGGGGGGCGACGTCGAGTGGGAGGCCGGCGGCGGCCTTGACGGCCACGACTGGTACCTCGGACGCCAGATCGTCGATACGCCCAAGCCCGTGATCGCGCGCGTCAGCGGCTACTCCATTGGCGGGGGCAATCACCTCGCCTACTTCTGCGATTTCACCATTGCGGCAGACCACTCCATCTTCGGCCAGAACGGCCCGCGCGTCGGATCGCCCGCCGGCGGGTACTCGGTTACGCATGCCGCCAGCGTGCTCGGACACAAGCGCGCACGCGAGATGTGGATGCTGTGCCGTCGCTACACCGCGCAACAGGCACTCGCCTGGGGCCTCATCAACGCCGTCGTGCCGCAGGCCGAGCTGGATGCCGAAGTCGACCGCTGGTGCAAGGAACTGCTGTCCCTCAGCCCAACGGTGCTGAAGATCGTCAAGGCGTCCTTCCGGACCCATATGGAGCACTACATGGGGCGCAACGTATCGGACATGGTGCGTCTGCTCAAGCCCGACTACTTCGAGACCGGGGAGCAGTTGGAAGGAGCCAACGCGTTCCTCGAAAAGCGCAAGCCCGACTTCTCGCGCTGGCGCTAGGCTCAATTCACGACAGTTCATCGTACGACAGTTCATCGCACGACAGTTCATCGCACGACAGTCGATCGACGCGAAGCCAACCACACAGCAATCGGAGGAACCATGAGCATTGCATTGCCGCTCACATCGCCGGAACATGCGGCGCGGTACCGCAAGGAGGGTCTGTGGCACGACAAGACCTACTATGAATTCTTCGCCGAATCGGCAGCCCGCCACCCGGGCAAGACCGCCATCGTCGAGGGCAACCGCCGCATCACCTACGCCGAACTCTCGACCACCATCAACAACCTGGCCGGCAACCTCCTTGACCTGGGCCTGGCGCCCGGCGACATCGTCTCGCTGCAGACGAAGAATTCTTCCCTGATGCCCATCGTGCACCTCGCCTGCAACCGCATCGGCCTCTTGTACATGCCGCTGCACGACACCTGGCGCGATGTCGAGGTGAAGCACCTCCTGAATCGTGCACGGGCGAAAGTGCTGATCATCCCCGTGGAGTATCGCGGTTTCAACCATGCCAACATGATTGCCTCCATACGCGGGGAACTGCCGGCCCTCAAGCACGTGTTTACGATCGAAGGCTCGGCACCGGGAACGCGCGAATTCGCCGAACTGCTCAAACCCACCAAACACAGCAAGGCGGAGTTGGATGCGCGCCGCCCCGACCCGGACCTGCCCGCCCATACCATGCTTTCCGGCGGCACCACGGCGCTGTCGAAGATCAGCCGCTTCACCTGCAACGACCTGATGGTAATGCTGGAAAATTTCACGCGCACCGCAGAGTTCACCGAGAACGACATCATTGCGGCACTGGCCCCGGCAGGAACCGGCGCCACGGGCTACATCTTCCCGATACTGGTGCCACTCCTCCGCGGCGCCACATCGGTCATCCTCGAGCGATGGGGCGGCAACGTGCCCGAAGCGGTGGAGATGATCCGACGCGAAAAGTGCACCTGCTCGGTGGCAATCCCGACGCAACTCACGCTGATGATCCCCGAACTCGAGAAGTACAAGCCGTCCGACTTCCCGCACTACCGCCTGTCCTACAACGCCGGGGCGGCACTGCCCTACGACACGGGCTTGAAGATGGAGCAACTCACGAACTGCGTGATCCAGTCCATGTACGGATCCACCGACGGTGGCGTACCCACCGTGACGGCGGTCAAGGACCCGAAGGAAAAGCGCTTGAGCACGGTGGGGCGCGTGGTGCCTGGCTGCGAATGCGAACTGTGGGGCCCCGACGGAAAGCCGGTACCCAAGGGCGAACAGGGTGAAGTGGTATGGCGCGGCGCCGACAAGTGCTACGGCTACCTGGGCGACGACGAACAGACGGCCGCGCACTTCACCAAGGACCACTTCTACAAGAGCGGGGACCTCGGGCAGTTCGACGCGGAGGGCTACCTGCGCATCACCGGCCGCGTGAAGGACATGATCCTGCGCGGCGGGCGCAACATCTCCCCGCTCACCATCGAGGAGCAGCTGATCAAGCACCCGTCGGTGGTGGATGTGGCCGTGACCTCCATGCCCGACACGATCCTGGGCGAGCGTGCCTGCGCATTCGTGATCCTCAAGAAGGGGGCTTCGCTGAGTTTCGAGGAGGCGGTGGAGTTCCTCAAGACGCAGCACCTGGCCGTGTGGCAATTGCCGGAGCGGCTGGAGCTGATCGAGGATTTCCCGCGCGGCCCCGGCGGCAAGGTACTGAAGAGCGCATTGAACAAGTTGGTTACCGAAAAGCTCAAGGTCGAAGGCAAGATCCCGTCCTGAGTCCTGGCGAGCTCAAGCCCCCGCGCGCGCTTGCGGCCGGGGGCGCAAGCGCCACATCTCACGGCCGCAGCGAACTGCATCATCTGCCCCCCGCAGCATTCTTTCCGTCACGAGGAGAAGTCCGTCATGAAACTTTACCGCTCAATGCTGTTTGTCCCCGGCAACCGCCCCGAATGGATGGACAAGGCGCCGCAATACAAACCCGATGCCCTGCTCATTGACCTCGAGGATGCAGTCCCCATTGCCGAAAAGAAAGAGACGCGCCAAAAGGTGCGCGACGGCATTGCGCGGCTGCAAAAGCGTGGCGTGCCGGTCATCGTGCGCGTCAACGGCGTCAACACCGGGCTGACCGGAGAGGACATTGAGGCCATCGTTTCCCCGGGCCTGGTCGGCATCGCCGTACCCAAGCTGGAATTTGCCGAGGAGATCCGCAAGATCGACGCCTGGATAGAACTGTTCGAGCAGAAGGCCGACATGGAGCACAATTCGGTGAAGATCGTCGCCATTCCCGAAACAGCGCGCGGCATCATGAATGCCTACGAACTCGCTTCCGCCTGTAAGCGCGTGGGCACCATCACCGGCAGCATCAGCAACCGCTCCGGCGACGTCACCAAGGCCATCGGCTACCAGTCGACTCGCGGGGAACTCGAGAACCTGTACCAGGCGTCGCACGTGCTGCTCGCTGCGCGCGCCGCGGGCATCGAGTACCCCCTCGCCGGCGCCCCGCTCGAAGTGAAGGACCTGGTCTTCGTGCGCGAGCAGATGAAACGCGCCCGCCAGATCGGCTACCGCTCGGTCATGGTGATCCACCCGACCGCAGTTGCCATCGCCAACGAAGTGTTCAGCCCGTCGAAAGAAGAGATCGAGTGGAACAAGGGCATCCTCAAGGCCATGGCCGACGCCGAAGCCGGCGGACGCGCTGCCGTCACCTACGACGGCATGATGGTGGACTACGCCCACGTGAGGAATGCGCTCGACCTGATACACCAGGCGGAGGCATTCGGGATGGATGTGGGGACTTATCCGGATATCAAGGCGCTGTAGGTCGTCAGGTTTCGCCTGACGGCGAGTTATTTGACCTTATGAGTTTCGTCTGACGGCGAGTTACTTGGCGGTCGAGGTTTCGCCTGACGGCGAGTTACTTTCGTTTGCTTGTCCAAACGAAAGTAACCAAAGGAAAGGACACCCCCGATGCATCGGTCGCCTGCGACGACTGCCCTGCGCTGCTCGCTGGCACCAGCGGCTGCGGAACTCGCAGGCCGCAACGCGGCCTGCTCAGACAGTCCTCGCCGAAACCCTGGCGCCATCTGCGCTGCTCGGCAATGCAAAGGGGCCCCGAAAAGCTGCCACTGAATAAGCACTTGTGTCAGTTTTTCCGTTGTTAGAGTCGGCAGTGTGCTGCCAGTTCATTTAAATTGGCAGCATTTACCTACGCAGGATGGGTGCCGGGCCCCGTTGGGGACGCCGAGAAGCACAGGCAGCGCTGGGGTTTCGGCGAGGACTGTCTGAGCGAGCCCGCGTCAGCGGGGGAGCGAGTTCCGCAGCCGCCAGCGCTGACGAGCATCGCAGGGCAGTTTCGGCGATCAGTTGAAAACTGAGCGCCGAAACCGTCTCCTCCGGGGTCGCCTTTTCTTGGTTACTTCTTTTGGCGAAGCAAAAGAAGTAACTCGCCGCAAGGCGAAAGTTTCATCACACAATCTCCCGAAACTTCCTCATCGCCTCGATATGCGCATCCGCCCCCCTCAACCCCACCCAAAGGGTATTGAAGGAGACGTGCGTCGCGCCCACTGCCCGGTATGCCTCCACCCGCCGCGCCCACTGCTCCGGCGTTTCCCCGGCATGTGACACGAATCCCTCGATGCCAATCGTCTCCGGATCCCGCCCCGCCTTGCGGGCGGATTCACGCATGCGCTCGATGAGCACTTTCGGATCGTCCTCGCGCCAACGCCCGATCGGTGACATCGGATCGAGCGAAGGGAAGCGCGGAAACCAGCCGTCACCCAGGCGCCCCGCGCGATCGATCATGGCATCGGCCATGCCGCCCAGCCAGATCGGTATGGGGCGGCGCAGCGGCAAGGGATTGATGCCCGCATCCACGATCTTGTGGAAACGCCCGTCGAAATTGACCACCGGCTTGGTCCACAGTTGGCGCAGCACGTGGATCTGCTCTTCCAGCCGCGCCGCGCGCTCCTGCCACGGGATGCCCAGCGCTTCGTACTCGGCGGCGTTCCAGCCGATGCCAACGCCAAGGCGCAGGCGTCCGCCCGAGAGCACGTCGATTTCAGCCGCCTGCTTGGCCACCAGCGCCGTCTGGCGCTGCGGCAGGATCAGCACCGCGCTCGCCAGTTCGATGTTGCGCGTCAGCGCGGCAATGAAACCGAACAACGCAAAGGGCTCGTGGAAAGGGTGCTCAGGCCCGTACTTGCCGACCACGCGCCCGTTCTCGAAGCGCTTGGGGTCAGCCCCGGTCGAAACCGAGCCGATCACATGGTCATAGTTGAGCAGGTAGTCGAAGCCGAGCGCATCGGCGGCTTGCGCGTAGTCGCGAATGGACGCAGCGTCATGCAGCTCGTGCTGCGGGAACACCACGCCGATGCGAAAACCGCGCGACATCGGCGTGTGTCCTTGCTGCTGTCCGGGTGCCTGGCTACCCGCGCAAAATCCTGCCGGGCATGGCGCCGGTCATGTTGCCGCGTTCATAGACGACCGTTCCGTTGACGATGGTGTAGTCGACACCCTGGGACTGCATTACCACGCGCTTGGCGCCGCCCGGCAGGTCGTTGCGTTTCTCCGGGTGAGCGGCGGAGTTCACAGTTGCCGGATCGAACACCACGATGTCGCCCGCGAAACCGGCCTTGAGCCGACCGCGGTCCTTGAGCCCGAACACGTCCGCCGGCTTCGCCGTCAGCTTGTGAACGGCGAGTTCCAGCGGAATGGCCTTGCGCTCGCGCACCCATGTTCCCAACAGGTAGGTCGGGTAGCCGGCGTCGCAGAGCTGCGCCACGTGGGCACCGCCGTCGGCCAAGCCGATCATCAGGTTCGGGTTGTTGAGGTTTTTCAGCACGCCCTCGCGATTCGTGTTCAGGATCGCCGCCGTGAACTCCGTGCCGAGGTTGTCCGAAATGGCGAAGTCGATCATCGCATCGACGCCATCCTTGCCGGTCTCGCGCGCCAGCTGCGCAACTGTCTTGCCTTCATGCTGCTTGAGCGCCGGATTCTCCACCTGGTTCACGCGGATCATTTCCCAGTTGCCGGTGAACTGCGCCGGCCCCTTGAGCTCCTCGCGGAAGCGATTGCGGAACTCGGTGTTCTTCAGGAAGGCGATCTGCTCCGGGATTTCCTTGTTGAACACGCCGTGCCAGGACTTGAAGCCCATAAAGGAGAACGGCGATCTGAGGCTCATGTCGCGCGACAACGGCAGCGCCGAGGTCTGTGGCACCGCGCCGCGCTCGAGCAACGGCTTGAGGCGCACGAGGCTCTTGTCGCAGGCATCGGGCTTGTCGTCGCGGTACAGCAGCGCCGACCAGGTGACCGGGCGGCCGCTTTCGCGCAGCAGCAAGTCAAGGACTTCGTAGTCGCGATCGGACACCACCGATACTTCCGGGGTGAGTGCGAGCTGGATGGTGCCGCGGCCAGTGCTGCCCACGGCGCGCGCATAGGCGGCGAGTTCGGCATTGTCGGCCTGACGGCAGGCCAGCGGCCGACCACCGTGTCCAATGTG
This sequence comes from Betaproteobacteria bacterium, assembly GCA_947478805.1. Classification (GTDB taxonomy): domain Bacteria; phylum Pseudomonadota; class Gammaproteobacteria; order Burkholderiales; family SG8-39; genus CAIYPG01. The sequence continues at coordinate 25,668 of CANJXQ010000037.1, forward strand.
GTTCGGTAGCATGGTGGTCGAAAAACCGACCGCACCCGCCTTCACGGCCTCGTGGATGAGCGCCGCAATCTTCTGGGTCTCATCGGGCGTTGCCGCACGGTCAACGGCAGCACTGCCCATCACGTAATAACGGAACGGCGTGAGCGGTGCCAGATACACCTGATTGACCGCGGCGCCGCGCTGGTCAAGCGCATCGAGGAACTGCGGGAAGGACTCCCACGACCACGGGATGTTGTTCGCCATCACCTCGTAGGGCATGCCTTCGACGTTCACCAGGTCGTGCATGGCGACTTCGCGCATGGCAGGGGCGACCGGGGCCACGCCAACGCCGCAATTCCCGTTCACTACTGTAGTCACGCCATGCCAGGGCGAGGGCGTCAGCGCCTTGTCCCAGCAGATCTGCGCGTCGTAGTGGGTATGCGGGTCTATGAAGCCCGGCGCCACCGCGCGGCCCTCGGCGTCGATCTCGCGCGCGGCAGAACCGCTTACCTTGCCGATTTCTGCGATCTTGCCGCCCGAGACAGCCACATCGGCCATGCGCGGCGCGCTGCCCGTGCCGTCAACCACCAGACCGTTGCGGATGATCAGATCGTATGCCATGTCACACTCCTCCTAGAGAACGAATCGATTCAGTTTGCGCCATTCCGGCGACTTGTGCTGGTGCGCCCGAATCCAGCAAGGACCACCGGCGTCACTTCTTATCAAATTCAGACACAAGTCACTATCTGTCTTAGGTTAGCTCTGCAATTAATATCATTTAATTCCACCCGGAATCGGCGTCGGCCCAGTCACGTCGGCGCACTGTGCGCGATGCCTCAGGGCATGATCCATCAGCACGCAGGCAAGCATCGCCTCCGCGATCGGCGTCGCCCGAATGCCCACGCAGGGATCGTGGCGCCCGGTGGTGCTCACCGTCGTGGCGGCGCCGCGCACATCAATCGACCGGCGAGGAATGCGGATCGACGAAGTCGGCTTGAGCGCGATGCTCACCAGCACATCCTGCCCGGTGGAAATGCCGCCCAGCACGCCGCCCGCATGATTGCTGAGGAAGCCGTCGGGCGTCAGTTCGTCGCCGTGCTCGCTGCCGCGCTGCCCGATGCTGCCGAAGCCTGCGCCGATCTCGACGCCCTTCACCGCGTTCACCCCCATCATGGCCGCGGCGATGTCGGCATCGAGGCGCCCATACACCGGCTCGCCCCAACCGACGGGCACGCCCGAGGCCACCACGTTGATGCGCGCACCGACCGAATCGCCGTCGCGGCGCAACGCATCCATCGTTGCCTCGAGCGTGGGTACCGCATCGAGGTCAGCGACGAAAAAGGGATTCTGCGGCACGTCATCCCATGACTTGAACGCGACTTTGTGCGGCCCCAGTTCGGCGAGGTAACCGCGCACCTGGACACCGTAGCGTTCGCGCAGCCATTTCTTCGCGATCGCGCCTGCAGCCACACGGATGGTGGTCTCGCGTGCCGAGGCACGACCGCCGCCGCGGTAGTCGCGCACGCCGTACTTCTGCCAGTAGGTGTAGTCGGCATGCCCCGGACGGAACGTACTTGCGATGTTCGAATAGTCCTTGCTGCGCTGGTCTTCGTTGCGAATGAGCAGCCCGATTGCCGTGCCGGTGGTCCTCCCCTCGAACACGCCGGACAGGATTTCCACCCGGTCCGACTCCTGGCGCTGGGTCACGTGTCGCGATGTCCCGGGCTTGCGCCGATCGAGTTCCAGCTGGATGTCGGCTTCCGACAATGCGATGCCCGGCGGGCAGCCGTCCACCACGCCACCATAAGCCGGCCCATGCGACTCGCCAAATGAAGTCACGCAGAACAGCGTGCCGAAACTATTGCCAGCCATCGATCAACCCCGTGTGGACAAGCGCGAATTATAAGGGCCAACACGGGTATTCCGTGATGGCCCTTGGGCGGCGAATGCCGCCACGCCCGCTGCCGTCCGTCCTACTTCGACTTGGGCGCCTCTTCTTCCGGCCAGTCCTTGATGTAGGCCTTGAGCATCTTGTTCTCGAAGTTCTTCTCCTCGAGAACGGCCTTGGCGACATCGTGAAAGGAAATGACGCCCATCAGCGTGTTTCCGTCCATGACCGGGACATATCGCGCGTGGTGCTGCAGCATGATGCGCCGCAGCTCATCCACTTCCATGGTCGGTTCCGCCGTGACAGGGTTGGGCTCCATGGCCTCAATCACCCTGATCTCGGAGAAGGTCGGCGTGGGGCCGACGCGGTGCTCGCGCTGGCGCTTGGACAGCTTGATGAGCACCTCGCGAAACGTCAGCATGCCGGCAAGCCGACCGCCTTCCAGAATGACCAATGAGCCGATGTCATTGTCGGCCATGGTAATGACCGCCTCGGACAGCGGCGTGGCCGGGGTGGCGCTGAACAACGTGCTGTTGGCCTTGGCCTTCAGTACTTCCTTGACTTGCATGCTGGCCCCCTCTCTACACAACGGCATCGCACTGATGGTACTCCGGCCCCAGTCAAGCCGCCACACGACCCGCCGCTCACTTGGTGCAACGATCAAAGGCGCAGATCGCCTTTCAGCGACTGTGCTGCCGGATAGTGAAACTCGATTGGCCCCTCGGGCAGCGCATGCAGGAACTGGCGCAGGAACGGATCCTCGGAAGACAACAGTTCATCCGGGGTTCCTTCGCCCGCCAGGAGACCATCGGAGATCACATAGACATAATCGACCAGCTTCAGCGATTCGCTGACGTCGTAGGTCACCACGATCGAGGTCGTCCCCAGCGCATCGTTCAGGCGCCGTATGAGTTCGGCGATCAGGTTGAGCGATATCGGGTCAAGGCCGGCGAACGGCTCGTCGTACATGGACAGGATCGGGTCATGCGCAATGGCCCGGGCCAGCGCCACGCGCCGCGACATGCCGCCGGAGAG
>CANJXQ010000038.1 GCA_947478805.1 Betaproteobacteria bacterium
CCTGGGCGCGAACATCGCCTCGCAGCTGCTGGGGCTGGGCAACCTGGGCAACATGGCGCTGGGGGCGGGCGTGAACCTGCTGACCTGGAAGTTCTCGCGCGACGATGAAACCGAGGCCGATCTGGTGGGACTGGAACTCACGGCGCGCGCCGGCTACAACCCGAGTGCGGGCGTCACGCTGTGGCAGAAGATGCAGCAGGCGGCCAAGGGCGCGCCGCCGCAGTGGATGTCGACCCACCCGGCGAGCGACAGCCGCATCAGGGAGATCGAGGCGCACCTGCCGAAGGTGATGCCGCTCTACGAGCGCGCGAAAGCTGGACGCTGATCGCCTCGCTGCTTGGGCGGGATGTGCGGAAATCCGCGGGGATGGCGTGCCGCATGGGCGCCATCGAGCCTGCCGCCGCAAATGCGCCCGCCGGCCCGAGATGATGGATTTCCGGTGGCCATAAACCTCGTCATCGCGCTCAATTTCCTGCTTTTTTTCGGGGTGAATTCGGCGCGCGTGGTGTTCTCCCTGTATGCGCTGGAGCTGGGTGCGAGCCCGTCGGGCGTGGGCGGCATCATTGCGTTGCTGTATCTGTTTCCGCTGCTCCTGTCCTGGCCGATCGGCGTGCTGGCGGACCGCTACGGGTCGCGCTGGTTGCTGGTGTTCGGTGCGGCGTCGGGCGGGGCGGGCATGCTTGGCCCGTTCTTCGTGCCTGCACTGCCGGCACTGTACGTTGCGGCGGCGCTCGCGGGCCTGACCGTGGCGTTCACCAGCGTGCTCGGGCAGAACCTCATAGGCATTCTCAGCACGCCGGGCAACCGGACGAAAAATTTCAGCAATTACAGCCTGGTGGGGTCACTCTGCAATTTTGCCGGTCCGCTGTTTGCCGGGCTGGTGATCGATCATGCGGGAGGGCATGCGATGGCCTGCCTCGGCATTGCCGTGATCTTGTTCATTGGGATCGGCCTGCTGCTCGTCTGGGGACATTCCCTGCCCGGCGGGCGGGCGCCCAAGGGGCGTCCGGGAAACCTGTTGGGTACGCTGGGCGATCGCAGCCTGTGGCGGATGCTGACCATCAGCGGATTGTCGCAACTGGGAAACGACCTGTTCATGACCTTCCTGCCGATCTACGCGCACGGGCTGGGACTCTCGGCCACGGTCATCGGTATCGTGGTGTCGGCACTGGCCGTCGGCGCGTTCGGCATCCGCATTTTCCTGCCGCGGCTGATCGCGCTGCTCGGGCAGGAGCGGCTGTTGTCGCTGTCGCTCTACTTCGGGGCGCTAGGATTCGCGCTGGTGCCGCTGACGAGCGACGCGCTGTTGCTGGGCCTGATCTCAGTGTGCTTCGGCATGTCCCTCGGTTGCAGCCAGCCGCTCACCATGATGCTGATGTTCAGCATGGCCGAAGAGGGGCGGGCGGGCGAGACCGTGGGCTTGCGCTTGACCGTCAACAACATCGCGCGGTTGGTCGGGCCGGCGCTGTTCGGCGCCATCGGGTCGGCGATCGGACTGCTGGCGGTATTCTGGATCAACGGGACCTTGATGGGCGTCGGCGGCAAGCTGAGCCACCCGGCGAAGGGCCGTCACATCGCCAAACCCTGAGAGAAGTGTCCCCGCGATGGGGATCTCAGCCTTGAGGCTTCCTGAAAATCTTCAGCTTCTGCGCCTCGCGCTCGATGCCATCGCGCAGGCGCAGCTGCTTCTCCTGGCGGCGCGTCACCAGCGGATAGTGGTGCGCGGCATCCAGCGCCCAACCCAGGTCCCAGCAGTGTTTCGGGTTGGTGATCCACATTTCCGGGTCGAGGTGCCTCAAGTCGAAGGCGCGCGAGTAGCTGCGCAGGGTTTTCTGGTAGCGCCGGTTGGTGTACTCGTGGAAGTACGACATGGCCAGTTCGCGCAGGCTGCGGTAGACGGGGTCGCGCCACCTGAGCACCGGGCTGTTGGTCTTGGAGATGGCGCCCCAGCAGCGCCCGCGCTTGTAGATCGCCACCACGTGGTCGGAGTCGCGCGTGGCCTTGAGGTCGAAGAGCAGCGGCGGATCGCCGTTGATCCACAGGGCACAGGCTGCCACCACCGCGCCCTCGATGCACAGCGCGCGGTTCTGCTTGAGCACTTCGCGCACCGACAGGCAGGTCTGGCCGCCGATTTCGAAGTTCTGCGGGATGCGGTCCACCCAGGCCTGGATCTTTTCCGGGGTATTGAGCCTTGCCAGCGTGCGGAATTCCAGCGGTGTCAGCCCGAGGTCTTCGCGGCGCGCGTGCTTCACGCGGATGCGATTGCGCGCCTTGCGCCCGTCCTCAGTCGTCCCTGGGGGCATCAGGTGTCGGCTTCCCGCAGTTTGCGCTCGCGGATGCTGGCGGCGAAATCGAGCACCGTCTGCGCGAGGGTCACCCGGTCGTCCATGCTGCGCATGAAGGTCTTGGTGGCGATGACATCGAAGCCGCTGGCGCGAATGCCCTCGGCGAGCGCCTCGTCCTCGGCGTCGAGCACGAAGCCGTCGATCAACTGGTAGTACTCCAGCGCCACGCTGCGCGCCGACACTTCGTGGCCCAGTTCACGCATCATCTTCGCGGCCGATCCCTTGTGCGCATGGCCGCCGGCGATGGGCGTCACCGCGACGATGGGCACGCCGCGCGATTTCAGCAGTTCGCGCATGCTGCTCACCTCGAGGATCGGCCGGATGGTGTGGTAGGGGTTGGAGGGGCAGATGACGATGGCCTCGAGATCGGGCGCATAGAGCGCCTCCATGACCTCGTCGGAGATGCGCGCGTCGGCCGCGCCGGCGTAGAAGAAGCCCTTCACCGCCGGGTCGCAGCCCAGGTCCTCGAAGTATTCCGTGTAGCTGACTTCGCCGGCCTCGGTGAGGAGTTGCGTGCGCACTGGGTCGTCGCTCATCGGCAGCACGCGCGCCTCGATGTTGAGGGCACGGCAGAAGTCCAGTGCGATTTCGGTCGGACGGCGATCCTCGCGCAGGGCTTGCGCGCGCAGTGCCTGTGCCGCGAGACCGCGATCCCCGAGCGGCGTGCGCTGCGGGCCGCCCAGGCGCTTGACCATCTCGTAGAACTCGAAGGTTTCATCCACCGGTTCCCAGCCGCGCACGGGGTCGGCGATGCCGGCCAGCGTGTAGAGCATGATGTCGATGTCAGGGGAGATGGAAAACCCCATAACCTCTGTGTCATCCCCGGTATTCACGATGACGGCAAAATTCTTGCCGCGCAGGCGCGCCAGGCCCTGCGCCAGTTTTGCGCCGCCGATCTGTCCCGCCAGGGCTACCACTGTACCCATGCTGTCCGTACCCTTCTTCTATTTTTTGGGATTGTAATGGGTTCGGTCTGTGCCGGCCGATATACTTTGCGGCTGTGAAGCAACAGCAGGATGTCGAGGAAATGAAGAATGTCACGTGCATGACTCGCGCCGGAATGACGGCTGCGATTTTGGCCCTGGCCGCAACACTGCATGGCTGCAGCCCCGCCGGATCGCAGCCCTTTCCCGGCATGCCGCCGCCCGAGGTCGCCGTGGTGACCGTGCAGCCGAAGACCCTTCCGGTGAGCTACGAGTACACCGGGCAGGTGGCGGGCTATCGCGACGTGGAAGTGCGCGCGCGCGTGGCGGGCATCCTGATGCAGCGCAATTTCACCGAGGGCGACGCGGTGGCCAAGGGCCGTTCGCTCTACACCATCGATCGTGCGCCGTATGAATCCGCGTTGGCGCGTGCCGAAGCCGACCTCGCCGGGGCCGAGGCGCGCCTCGCGCAGGCCAGGCGCAATGCCGCACGCCTGAAGCCCCTGATCGAGGGCAAGGCCATCAGCCAGAAGGATTACGACGACGTGGTGTCCGCCGAGCAGATCGCCGATGCCGATGCCAAGGCGGCGCGCGCGCGGGTGAACGATGCGAAGTTCAATGTCGAGTACACGCGGGTCGAGGCGCCCATCGCAGGCGTGACCGGCCGCTCGCAGCGCCCCGAAGGCACGCTGGTGTCGGGCCCCGATGTGCTGCTCACCACGGTGACCCAGATCGACCCGGCCTATGTGTATTTCGGCATTTCCGAGGGCGAGGCGCTCAAGCTGAAGAGCGAAGCGGCCGCAGGGCGCCTGGCATTGCCGCGCGGCGGGCGCTTCGACATCACGGTGAAGTTGGCCGATGGCAGCACCTATGCCCGCCGCGGACGCCTCGGGTTCTCGGATGTGCGCGTCAACACCAATACCGGCACCAGCGACACGCGGGCCGAGATGCCCAACCCCGAGGGCGTGTTGCGCCCGGGGCAATTCGTGCGCGTGACGCTCAGCGGCGCCTCGCGGCCCAATGCCATTGCGCTGCCGCAGCGCGCAGTGCTCGAAGGCCCGAAGGGCAAGTTCGTTTGGCTGGTGAATGCGGAATCGAAAGTCGAGTTCCGGCCCGTGGTTGTGGGCGACTGGGCGGGCGACCAGTGGATCATCAATTCGGGCCTGGCGGCTGGCGATCGCGTCATCGTCGATGGTGTGATGAAGGTCGGGCCGGGGGCGCCGGTGCGGGTGGCGGATTCCAGCGCGGCTAACGCGGCTAACGCGGCCAACGCGGCATCGAAGTCGGGAGCGGGCAAGGGCGATGCGCCCAAGGCAGGCGAGGCGGCGAAAGCGGGCGATGCACCCAAGGCCGATGCATCAAAGACCGATGCATCGAAGGCCGACGCCGGCAAGTCCGCTGCCAAACCTGCTGCGAAATAGCGGGGACCCTTCATGTTCTCCCGCTTCTTCATTGACCGTCCGATCTTCGCGGCGGTGCTGTCGATCTTCATCGTCATCGCCGGCCTCGCCGCGATGCGCAACCTGCCCATCGCGCAGTACCCGGAGATTGCCCCGCCCGTGGTGACGGTGCAGGCCATCTACCCGGGGGCGTCCGCCCAGGTGCTCGAGCAGACCGTCGCCGCGCCGCTGGAGAACCAGATCAACGGCGTCGAGAACATGCTCTACATGAGCTCGAACTCGGCCTCCAACGGCGTGGTGCAGATCCAGGTGACCTTCGATATCGGCACCGACATCGACAAGGCGGCGCTCAACGTCAACAACCGCGTCAAGCAGGTGGAGCCGCGACTGCCGCTGGAAGTGCGGCGCCTGGGCGTCACGGTGGAAAAGGGCTCGTCGGCCTTCCTGCAGGTGATTGCGTTCTCGTCGCCGGACGGGCGCTACGATGACCTCTATACCAGCAACTACGTGCTGCTCAATGTCCTCGATGCGCTGAAGCGCACGCCTGGCACCACCAACGTGCAGATCTTCGGCGCCAAGGACTACGCCATGCGCATCTGGTTGAAGCCCGATCGACTGACGCAATTGCGCCTGTCACCCGTGGACGTGATCGCCGCGTTGAACGAGCAGAACGCCCAGTTCGCCGCGGGCAAGGTGGGCCAATCGCCCAGTGCTGCGGGACAGGAGCTGGTGTACACGGTGACCACCAAGGGGCGCCTGGCCGACCCGAAGGAGTTCGAGGCCATCATCATCCGCGCCAATCCGGACGGCTCGATGCTCAGGTTGCGCGACGTGGCGCGCGTGGAGCTGGCATCCAAGGACTACGAATTCATCGGCCGCATCAACGGCCAGCCGGCGACCCTGGTGGGCATCTTCCTGCAGCCCGGGGCCAATGCACTCGACGTGGGCAACCGCGTCAAGGCGACCGTCAAGGAACTCTCGACGCGTTTCCCTGAGGGGCTCACCTACACGGTGGCCTATGACACCACGCGCTTCGTGGAGGTGTCGATCCGCGAGGTGCTGAAGACGCTGGGCGAGGCGATGATCCTGGTTTTCCTCGTGGTGTACCTCTTCCTGCAGAACTGGCGCGCCACGCTGATCCCGATCGTGGCGGTGCCGGTATCGTTGATCGGCACCTTCGCCGGCCTTTACATGCTCGGCTATTCCATCAATACGCTGACCCTCTTCGGCATGGTGCTCGCGATCGGCATCGTGGTCGATGACGCCATCGTGGTGCTGGAGAACGTCGAGCGCATCATGCACGAGGAACACCTGTCGGCGCGCGAATCGGCCATCAAGGCGATGAAGGAAGTCACCAGCCCCATCGTGGCCATCGTGCTGGTGCTGTGCGCGGTGTTCGTGCCGATTGCCTTCATGGGTGGGCTGACCGGCGAGTTGTATCGGCAGTTCGCCGTGACGATTTCCATCGCCGTGGTGATCTCGGGCATCGTCGCGCTGACGCTTACGCCCACCCTGTGCGTCTCCATCCTCAAGCGCGAGCACAAGCGCCCGGGGCGTTTTTTCACCTGGTTCAACGACTGGTTCCACCGCGTCACCGGCCACTATGCGGACGGCGTGGGCTTTCTGATCCGGCGCGGCGCGCTGGGGTTGATCCTGTTTGCCGGCATGGTGGCGCTGGCCGCGGGCCTGTGGCGCATCACGCCGGGGAGCCTGGTGCCCGATGAAGACCAGGGCTTTTACATCGGCGCCGTGATCCTGCCCGATGGCGCCACGCTCGAGCGCACCGACCGCGTGGTCAAGCAGGTGCTGGAGGCCATCAAGTCCAACCCCTCCAACCAGGATGCGGTAGCGTTCACCGGCTTCGATTTCCTCGGGGGCGGCTTCCGCAACAACGCCGCCACCATCTTTGTCACGCAGAAGCACTGGGACGAGCGCACGGTCACCACGAAACAGCTGGTGGGCGAGTTGTTCATGAAGACCGCGGGCATCAAGGAGGCGCTGGTGCTGGCTTTCAATCCGCCGCCGATCTTCGGGCTGGGTACCGCAGGCGGCTTCGAGTTCTACATCCAGAACCGCGGCGAGGGCGGCCCGACGCGCACCGCCGAAGTGTTGCAGCAGTTCGTTGCCGCCGCCAACAAGGATCCGAAGCTGGGTGGAGTGCAGACGCTGTGGCGGGCGTCGACCCCGCAGATCTACGTGGATCTGGATCGCGAGAAAGCCAAGGCGCTGGGCGTGCCCATCGACGGCGTGTACGCCACGCTTGCCTCTGTGATGGGTAGCTACTACGTCAACGACTTCAACCGCTTCGGGCGCACCTGGCAGGTGCTGATGTCCGCCGAACCGGAGTACCGCAAGCGCCCGGATTCCATCGGCGACGTCTATGTGCGCTCCAATACCGGCGCCATGGTGCCGCTGCGGTCGCTGGCGGAAGTGAAGTTCTCGGCCGGGCCCGATTCGCTCGATCGCTTCAACAACCTGCCCGCAGTCAAGCTGTTCGGACAGGGTGCGCCAGGCATTTCCTCGGGGCAGGCCATCGCGGAGGTCGAGCGCCTGGCCAAGGAAATCCTGCCGCCTGACTTCAGTTACGACTGGGGCGGCGCCTCGTTCCAGGAAAAGCGCTCCAGCGGCACGTCCATCCTTGCGCTGGGCCTGGCCGCCATCATGGTGTTCCTCATCCTCGCCGCGCAGTACGAGAAATGGTCGCTGCCCTTGTCGGTGATGATGGCGCTGCCGTTCGGCACCTTCGGGGCGCTGGCGGCGGTGTGGCTGCGCGGCTTCACCAATGACGTGTATTTCCAGATCGGTCTTGTGACGCTGCTCGGGCTCGCGGCCAAGAACGCCATCCTGATCGTGGAGTACGCCAACCTGAAGAAGCACGAAGGCCTCTCCACCTCGGCCTCGGCGCTGGAGGCTGCGCGCCTCCGGTTCCGGCCCATCCTGATGACATCCCTCGCATTCATCCTCGGCGTGCTGCCCTTGGCGATTTCCACGGGTGCCGGCGCCGGGGCCCGGCATTCGGTGGGAACCGGCGTGATGGGCGGCATGATGGCGGCGACCTTCCTTGCCATCTTCTTCGTGCCGCTGTTTTTCAAGTTCATCACCGACCGCAGGCTGGGCGAGAAGCGCAGCACCGCCGAATTGCGCACCGAGATCGAACACCACAACAATGCCCAGCGCGCGGGCGTGCACAACCCGCACGTGGCGCCACAAGTGAAGGGGGAGCGTGATGAGTAAGCCCCTCGTGCTTTGCCGCGCCGCGCTCATCGGCGCCAGTACCCTGGTGTTGGCGGCCTGCACGAGCTTCAAGCCCGACTACCAACGCCCGAAGAACGAGCTGCCGGACAATTTCGGCAAGGCGGCCTCGGGAGCCGCGGGTTCGCTTGCAGCGAGCACGGCAGGCGGCAACTGGTGGACGCTGTATGGCGATGCCAAGCTCAACCTCGCGGTGGAGGATGCACTGCGTTACAACGCCAATGTCGAGTTGGCCGCGGCGCGCGTACAGGAAGCGCGTGCCCAGCTGGCGATCACGGGCGCGGACCTGCTGCCCACGGTGGGCGCGAACTTCGCGCGCAGCCGCTCGGAATCGTCGCAGCGAACGGCCATTCCCCTGCCGCCCGGCGTGCCGCGCGAATCCAACAGTTATCGCGCCACGATCGACGCCTCCTACGAAATCGACCTGTGGGGCCGTTTGAAAAATACGCAGTCGGCCGCGCGCGCCGAGTTGCTGGCATCGGAGGCGGCGCGTGACACGGTGAAGATGACTCTCGCAGCCGATGTGGTGCAGGGCTGGTTCTCGCTCGCGGCGCTCGACCAGCAGCTGGCCGACACGCGCAGGTCCCTTGAGACGCGCAGCGCGGCGCTCGGCCTGCAGAAGCGCCGCTACGACGCGGGCCTGATCTCGGACTTCGAATTGCGCCAGCTGGAGTCGGAGGTGGCGGCGGCCGAGGCGCAGTTGCCGGGCCTGGAGAGACGGCGCCTTGCGCAGCACACGGCGCTGGCCGTGCTGCTCGGGCGCACGCCAAAGGAGATTACCGAGGAGCGCGGCGAGCGCAGGGTGGCGGTGAGTTCAAATGCCGCCGCAGTGCCGGCACCCATGGCCGTGGTGGTGCCGTCGGGCCTGCCATCGGAACTTCTCCTGCGCCGGCCCGACATCGTGCAGGCAGAGCAGCGCATGATCGCCGCCAATGCGCGTATCGCCGTTGCGCGCGCGGCGATCTTCCCGTCCATCACGCTGACCGGGTTCCTAGGCAGCCAGAGCGCGGGACTCGCCGACCTCTTCAGCGGCCCGGCGGGCATCTGGTCGCTCGCAGCCGCCGTGGCGCAGCCGATCTTTTCCGGCGGCCGCCAGGACGCGGGCATCGCCGCGGCGCAGGCGCGCGAACGCCAGGCGCTGGCGCAGTACCAGTTCGCCGTGCAGACGGCGTTCAAGGAAGTGCGCGACGCGCTCGACGGCCAGGTGGCCGCGCGCGCGCAACTGGAAGCCGAGCAGCGCCGTGCCACCGCGCTGCGGGATGCACTGAGGATTGCGCGCCTGCGATTCGACAACGGCATGGCCAGCCAGATCGACCTGCTGGATGCCGAGCGCAACCTGCTCGCCGCGGAAGTCAACATCGCCGAGGCGCTGCGCTCGCAGCGCGCTGCCGTTGCGGATCTGTTCAAGGCCCTGGGTGGGGGCTGGTAGGGCGACACTAAGGACCGCGCCTCCTGCTTCGCAGGCTCGGCGGCGTTGCAGAGGCAACCTCGAGAACCGCGCCTCCTGCTTCGCAGACTTGGCGGCGCTGCTTGAGGGCTGCCCTCAGCGCTTCGTGCGCGCGCCCGAGGTCTTGCGCTTCGCCTTCACGGCATCGCGTTTCTTCGGCTGATGCGCTTCATTCGGCCGCGCGAGGTGGATGCGCGTGCGCAGCCACTCGGCGAACTTGCGCTCCGACAGCTTGCCTTCGGCCAGCGAAAGCATGGCGATGTATTTTTCCTCGTCTCCTGCAACGAGTTCCGCGCCGTTGAGCAGGAGGAAGGTCCGGTAGGCCACATGGGCAGTTCGCTTGTTGCCATCAACAAACGGGTGATTGCGCGCCAGGCCATGCGCGAGGGCCGCAGCCAGGTCGGCCAGGTCCGGCGCCGGATCGCCATAGGCGTGCAACTGCTGTGCTCGGGCAAGTGCCGACTCGAGCAACCCATCATCGCGCAGTTCAGCGCTGCCGCCATGCTCGGCGACCTGCCGCGAATGAATGGCGAGGACCAGCGGTTTGCTCAACCAGATGATCATGCCGCACCTATTCGGCAAGTTTTCGCAGTACGTTGCGGTCTTCGCGCATGACCTTTTCCGCGACGTCCATCTGGTCGGCGAGTTCAGGGTCGAAAGGGCTGAGCTTGATGCCGTCCGGCAACTCGGTGGCGTAGAGCGCGTCGCCTTTCTCCAGGCGCAGGCGCGCCATCAGCTCCTTGGGCAGGACGATGCCGGCGGAATTGCCGACAGTGGTGATCTTGAGTTTCATGGGGTGGCCTCCTGAAGGACGTTATTATAACAAAGGTTATAACTTCGGAGGCGCGCTGCAGGCCCGGTTCAGCGCTCCAGGTAAAGGTCGGCAAGTCGAGCGCGTCCCGCCGCATCGATTCCCACGCGCTCGTGCAGGTAGTTGTCGACGCCGCCGAAGTCGGTGTCGATGGCATCGAACGCTGCAGCGAGAAAGGATTCGTCGACGCTGGTAAGCACTGCGGCGAGGTGCGGCGGCAGGCCAGTGGCCGTGGTCGGGTCGATCTTCCAGTGCACTCGGGTGAGCAGGTAGTCCTCGGTGATCACGTCGCGCGGCACGCCGAGCGCCGACAGGATGAGCGCTGCCGCAACGCCCGTGCGGTCCTTGCCGGCCGAGCAGTGGAACACCAGTGGCGTGGCCTCATCGATGAGGTGCGCGAACAGGCCGCGGAAGTTGTCGCTCCAATGGTGGATGTAGCGGCGGTAGATGTCGCGGATCACGCTCTGCGCCTCGAGCGTGGAGACCGTCTCGCCCGCCTTGATCCGGGCCTGCAGGCGCGGGTTGATGCCGGGGTCGATGGGGAGCAGATGCAGGTCGACGTTCTCCACGCCGGCCAGCCTGCACCGCTCGGCGCGGTCGATCTCGCCCTGGCTGCGAAAGTCGATGACCTTCTTCAAACCGATGCCGCGCAGCACGGCGAGGTCGTCCGCCGTAAGCTTGCCCAGGTGGTTGGAGCGGAAAATGCGGCGCCAGCGCACGCGCCGCCCGTCCTCGGTCTCGTAGCCGCCGAGGTCGCGAAAGTTGCTCGCGCCGGCAAGGTTGAGGACGCGGACGGGGGCGCTCATCGTGTCAGTCATCCTGCGCTCGTCAGTAGGTCGAGCGCCCGCCGGACAGGTCGAATACCGCCCCGGTCGAGAACGAGCAGTCCTCGGTGCACAGCCACGCCACCATGGCTGCGATCTCTTCGGGCTTGCCGAAGCGGCCCATGGGGATCTTGGACAGCATGAACGCGATGTGTTCCTCGCTCATCTGCGCGAAGATCGGCGTGCGCACGGCGGCCGGCGTCACGCAGTTGACGCGGATGCCGGTATCGGCGAGTTCCTTGCCGAGCGACTTGGTGAGGCCGATGACGCCGGCCTTGCTGGCGCTGTAGGCGGGGGCATTGGGGTTGCCGTCCTTGCCGGCCACCGAGGCAATGTTGACGATGCGCCCGTAGCCCGATTTGCGCATCACCGGCACCACTTCGCGACAGCACATGAACAGGCCGTTGAGGTTCACGTCCATGACCTTGCGCCATTCGTCGACCGGGTATTCCCAGGTTTTCACATTGGGGCCCGAGATGCCGGCGCTGTTGATCAGTGCGTCGATGCCTGGCGCGTGCTGCAGCGTTGCTTGCACCGCAGCGACGACCTCGGCGTGGCTGGAGACGTCCACGCGCACGGCGCGTGCCTTGCTGCCGAGTGCCGCCGTGGCTTTGGCGAGCGCGGCGTCGTCCCGGTCCCACAGCGTCACGCTGGCGCCCGAGGCGAGCATGCGCTCGGCGATGGCGTACCCGAGTCCCACGGCGCCGCCGGTGATGACAGCGTGGCGACCCTGCATGTCCAGTTGGTTCATTGCCTTGCTCCATTTGCAGTGGCTGCATCGCGGGGACGTCCCGCGATGCAGCGAGCGCAAGCATACATGAGCACCATGGAACGGCGTGCGGCGCGCAGATGCGCAGCCCGACTTGTTTAGGGTGGCATGCTCGGGTAGATTGCGGGCACGCTGGCGTGCGGGAGCCGCCACGCGCCACAGTGCAACTGATTGGAAATGGGCATGGCACTACGCTTGCGCAAGTTGTCGTATGCATTGGGGGCCGAGGTTTGCGACATTGACCTCACCCAGCCCCTGAGCGAGGATTGTGTGGGTGACATACGCCGCGCCTTCCTCGAGCACAATGGCCTCCTCCTGTTTCGCAACCAGCGCATCGGGCCCGCGCAGCACATCGCCTTCAGCCGCCGCTTCGGCGAACTCGACCGCCATGAGTCGGTGCCACGCGACCGCCATCCGGAACACGCCGAGATACTGGTGGTCACCAACGAGCCGGATGCGGACGGCGAGCCTTCGAATTCCCGCTACACCGGGCAACTCTGGCATTCCGACCTCGGTTTCACGCTCAGGCCGGCGCTGGGATCGCTGCTGCGCGCCGTGGCGGTGCCGCCGGTCGGCGGCGATACGCTGTTCGCCAACATGTATGCGGCGTACGACGCACTCTCGGCGGGCATGCAATCACTGATATCCGGGCTGTGCGGCATCCACACCCAGCAGCGGCGCCATGTCTCCGCCGATTGGCAGGCCGAGAGCAGCCGCCTCAATCCGCCGGTGGCGCATCCGCTGGTGCGCATCCACCCGGAAACCGGCCGCAAGGCACTGTATGTCGGGGAGCCCGTGAAGCGGATCGAAGGCCTGAGCGATGCGGAGAGCGCGCCGATCCTGGAGGTGCTGATGGCGGCGGCCATCCGGCCGCAGGGGGGCTATCGCCACCAGTGGCAGGTGAACGACCTCGTGTTCTGGGACAATCGCTGCACCAACCACCAGGCATTGGGCGATTACGACTCGGCGGAGCGCAGGCGCATGGAACGCACCACGCTGGTCGGGGAGCCGAGCGGCCACCTGGCGAGCGGCGCTTGAACGAAGATCGAATCTCACTGGCTCGACAACAAGGGGAGCAGACCATGCAATTGATATTCCGCGGGCTCACGAAGGTCCTCGCCACCGCACTTCTGCTGGCACCGCTGGCGGCACAGGCGCAACAGTATCCGACCGGGCCGGTGCGCGTGGTGGTGCCGTTCCCGGCCGGATCCGGCGTGGACCTTGTCGCGCGCATCGTGGTGGGGCGCATCAACACGGCACTGGGCCAGCCGGTGATTTTCGAGAATCGCGTGGGCGCCGGCGGCAATGTCGGCACCGAGTATGCTGCGAAAGCGCCTAAGGACGGCTATACGCTCCTGTTCAATGCCACGCAGCTGGTCGGCAACCCGGGCTTGGGCAAGGTGGGCTACGACGCGGTGAAGGATTTTTCGCCCGTCACGCTGGTGTCGCGCATCCCGGCGCTGCTGGTGGTGCCGGCTGAGTCGCCGGCGAAGACTGTGGCGGACCTCATTGCACTCGCCCGTGCCAAACCGGGTGCGCTCAGCTATGCCTCGGGCGGCAACGGCGGCATCGGCCATTTTGCCGGCGAGCTGTTCAAGGCCAACGGCGGCAACCTCGACATCGTGCACGTTCCCTACAAGAGCGCAGCCGACCAGGTCCTCGCGGTGGTGACCAACACGGCGCAGCTGGCCTTTCCCGCCATTCAGATCGGCCTGCCGCAGGTGCGCTCGGGTAAGGTGCGCGCCATTGGCGTGACTGGTGCGCGGCGCAGTGCTGCGCTGCCCGATGTGCCGACCATGATGGAGGCGATGAGCCCGGGCTTCGTGCTGGATGCCTGGTACGGCCTGCTGGCACCTGTAGGCACGAGTGCCGACATCGTCAACCGCCTGAACGCCGAGGTGCTGAAAGCATTGCGCGAGCCGGCGGTGCGCGACGTGCTGCTCAAGGACAGCCACGATATCGTCGGCAGCACGCCGGCGGAATTCGCGGCAGTTATCGTCAATGATCTCAAGGTGTGGGGCGACCTCGCGACCAAGCTCGGCGCGCGCGTCGACTAGGCGGCGGTTGACGGCACCGGCAGGAGCGCGATGAGCACGATCCGCAAGGTGGAGATCCACGAGTTCGGCTACGAGGCGAAGAACCTCGCGCGCGAGGGCCAGGTGCGCACCGTCACCTACCGCAAGGGCGCCAGCATGCGCGTGTCGAAATACGCGGTGGTGATCGAAACCGCGGATGGCGCGCGCGGCGAGTACGTCACCCACGCCGTGGGCTCGCGCTCGGCGCTGGGGCAGACGTTGATGCTGGCGCCGCAGCTGGTGGGGCGCGACGCGCGCGAGCGCATCGCCATCTACGAACACCTGAAGCGCGACGTGCGCCAGTTCGACCACATGGGCCACGGCGCGCTCGACATCGCGCTGTGGGATTGGGCCGGCCGCAGGCTCGGCGTGTCGATCTCGGAGTTGCTGGGCGGCTACCGCAAGCGCCTGCCCGCCTATGCCAGCACCTACCACGGCGACCGCCAGGGCGGGCTGTGGTGCAAGGAGGCCTACGCCGACTTCGCGCGCCAATGCCAGGGCATGGGCTACCGTGCCTTCAAGATCCATGGCTGGAACGACGGCAATGCGCGCGAGGAGGCGGCCAACGTGCTTCACGTGGCGCGCGAAGTCGGCGAGCACATGACGCTGATGCTCGACCCGGCCTGCGAGCTGCGCACCTTCGCCGATGCCCTCTACGTCGGCCGCGCCTGCGACGACGGCGGCTATTTCTGGTACGAGGATCCGTTTCGCGACGGCGGCACCTCGGCCTTCGCGCACCGCAAGCTGCGTTCCATGATCAAGACGCCGCTGCTGATCACCGAGCATGTGCGCGGCGTGGAGGCGAAGGCGGATTTCCTGCTCGCCGACGGCACCGATTTCCTGCGCGTCGATCCGGAATACGACCTGGGCATCACGGGGGCGCTCAAGATCGCGCATTTTGCCGAGGCGCTGGGCATCGACGTCGAAGTGCATGCCTGCGGCCCGGCGCACCGCCACCTGATGTCGGCATTGCGCAATTCCAACTACTACGAGGTGGCGCTGGTCGGCCCCGATTGCCCCAATGCGCTGCCGCCCGTCTATGCCTGCGGCTACAGCGACCAGCTCGACTGCGTGGACAAGGACGGCATGGTGACGGTACCCACCGGGCCGGGGCTGGGTGTCACCTATGACTGGGATTTCATCAATGCCAACCGCCAGGCGTTGCATGCGTTCGAGTGATATGCGCATCACCGACATCCGCACCCAGTGCTTTCGCCAGCCCATGGTGCCCATCCACCAGAAGCGCTTTGCCGGCGAGCAGGAGATCGTGCTCACGGTGGTGGAATCCGATAGCGGCCACGAAGGTTACGCCATGGCGCGTGCGCACGGCGGGCAGCCGGGGCGCGGCATATCGGACGCCATCCTGTGCACCATCCGGCCGCGCCTTCTGGGCATGGATCCGCTGGATCATGAGCGCGCCTGGCAATCCATGATGGCGCTGGAGCCGGCCGGCTATGTGCCGGTGTTCGCCATCAGCGCGGTGGACGTGGCGCTGTGGGACCTTGCCGGCAAGATCCGCGGCGAGTCGCTCCACAAAATGCTCGGCGGCCGACGCAATCGCATCCAGGCCTATGCCAGCTGCGCCGCCATGGACAGCATCGACGACTACGTACGCGACATGCAGCGCTCGCTGGCACGCGGCTACCGCGCCTACAAGATCCATCCCTTCGACGTGCCCGAACGCGACATTGAACTGTGCCGCGCGCTGCGCCGGGAGGCGGGCGACGGCGTGGCGCTGATGCTCGACGTCGCCAAGAACTACGACTACGCCGGCGCTGTGAAGGTTGGTCGCGTGTTGGAGGAGCTGGGCTTTGCCTGGTTCGAGGAGCCGCTGCCGCAGTACGACATCGCGGGCTATGCGCGGCTGTGCCGGGAGCTCGACATCCCGGTGATCGGCGCGGAGACTGTGGCGGGCAGCTGCCATTCGGTGGCCAATTACCTCAACGCCAATGCGCTCGACCGCGTGCTGTGCGACGTGTACTGGAAGGCCGGCGTCACCGGCATGGTGAAGACGGCGCAATTGTGCGAAGCGCACGGGGTGGCGGTAGCCTCGCACCATGGCGCGAGCCCGCTGATGAATTTTGCCAACCTGCACGTGCTGTGCGGCGCCACCGACGCCGACATGATCGAGGTGCTGGTTCCCGAGGAAGGCTACAACTTCGCGTTGAAGTCCTATCTCGCGCCCGACCCGGACGGCTTCATCGCCGTGCCCGACGCGCCGGGGATCGGCGTGGAGCTCGACTGGGAATACCTGCGCGCGAATGCAGTGGCCTGAGAGTCACAGCGAGCCGATTAATCTGATATCAATTAATCGATTAATCCCCGAGGGCCGCTGCGGTAGTGATGAATATGATGTTATTGACTGGCCCAATTCCGGCCGCATCTTTACATAACTTTACGCAGCGGAGATAGCGCCGCAATCCCCGGCTTGCATGATGGGCACCGTGCGCAAGGCCATTCCGGCCCTG
Organism: Betaproteobacteria bacterium; assembly: GCA_947478805.1. Lineage (GTDB taxonomy): Bacteria > Pseudomonadota > Gammaproteobacteria > Burkholderiales > SG8-39 > CAIYPG01. Next base: position 16,315 of record CANJXQ010000038.1, read on the forward strand.
CCATCCAAACGGAGCCAGACATGGACACCACGCAAGGCAGCAACACATCCGGCACGAAAGACCAGGGCCAGGCCGCAACGCAGCCCGGGGCGCAAGGCACGGCAGCAGATGACGGGAAGGGCGGCCGCTACTGCCGCCACCCTGGGCACAATGGGCACGAGGGGCGCCACGGACACCGTCGCGGGCGTTTCTTCTTCGTCCTGATGGTGGCGTTGGTCGCGGGCACGATCGGCGGCTATGTGGGCAAGTCGTTTGCACACGGCCACGGCTTCATGGGCATGTCCGGCGATCCGGCGAAGATGGATGCGCAGGTCGAGCGCATGGTCAAGCGTTTCTCCTCGAAGGTGGACGCGACGCCCGAGCAGCAGCAGAAGCTCGCCGTCATCGCGAAAGCGGCCGCGAAGGACATCGTCCCCGTGCGCGACAAGCTGCGCGATGCAAGGAAGCAGGCCCTCGACATCGCTCGCGCAAGCACAGTTGATCGCGCCGCCATGGAGAAACTGCGCGCCGAGCAATTGCAGCTTGCCGACTCGGTGAGCAAGCGCATGACACAGGCGCTGGCCGACGTCGCTGAAGTGCTCACGCCCGAGCAGCGCCAGAAGATCAGCGGGCGCATCGCCGAGCGCATGGAGCGGCACGAGCACGGCTGGGGGCGCGGATGACAGACACAGTCGGGGGCGCGTTGCCTGCCCGGTATCATCGGCATGCTGCGGCCGTAATGCAGGCATGCTCAACACATGATGGGAGATGGAAGCGATGAAACGTCGTGCGTTCATTCAACTGGCGGGGGGCGGCGTGGTGGCGGCCGCGGTGCCCGGCTTGTCCGGGTGTTCAACCGCCATACCGCCTGAGGCAGTGGCCGCATGGCAGGGACCGCCGCCGGGTGCCGAGGTCCGCGAGTGGATTCTCGCCCATGCCATCCTCGCCCCGCATTCGCACAACCTGCAATCCTGGCTGGTCGACCTGCGCACGCCGGAGCAGATCATGCTGTATTGCGACCCGCAGCGCCTGCTGCCGCAGACCGACCCGCAGTCGCGGCAGATCATGATGAGCCACGGCACTTTCCTCGAACTGCTCGACATGGCGGCACGGGAGAAGGGCCTGCGGGCCGACATCGAACTGTTCCCGGAAGGCGCCTTCGCCGCCGACCGGATCGACCGCCGGCCGGTCGCGCGGGTGCGGCTCGTCGCCGACGCCAACGTGAAACGCGACCCGCTGTTCGCGCAGGTGTTCCGGCGCCGCACCAACCGCGAGCCGTATGCAGACCAGTCGCTGCCGCTGGAGGCGACTGCCGGCATTGCCCAGGCCGTCAAGGATTACCCGGTGCGCGTCGGGTTCGTCGGCAAAGACCAGCCAGAGCCGCTTGCCAGGCATCGTGCCATCGCCGCGGAGGCCTGGCGCATCGAGCTCACCACGCCGCGCACGCTGCTGGAGTCCTACAAGGTGCTGCGCGTGGGCCCCGACGAGATTGCCACGCACCGCGACGGCATCTCGTTGATGGCACCGCTGCCAAGGCTGCTCGCTGCGTTGGGTCTGTTCGACCGCAGCAAGGCGCCCGCGGCCGATGATGCCGCCATTACCGGGCAGATCCGCGACTTCAACGCGAAGCTGCAGGCGACCCCGGGCTTCTTCTGGATGGTCACCGAGGGCAACGACCGCAAGACCCAGGTGCGGGCGGGCCAGGCCTACGTGCGCGCTCAGCTGGCCGCCACGGCGCTGGGCCTGTCGATGCAGCCGGTGTCGCAGGCACTGCAGGAGTTTCCGGAAGTTGCCGGGCCGTATGCTGACATTCATCGCCTGCTTGACGCCCCGCAGCCGAAATTTACGGTCCAGATGTGGGCGAGGCTCGGTTATGCACCGACCATCGGTCCGGCGCCGCGCCGGGGCCTGAAAGCGCATATCCTGAGCGCCTGAGCGTGATCCCCGCATTGCCGACGCGTTTTCCTTGCCATCGAAAGCCTGGCGCTGCATCCACCTGAATACCTGCCATGCCGCACCGCATTCTCATCATCGAAGACGATCCGCGCCTCGCCGAGATGGTGTCGGAGTATCTCGGCAACGCCGGCTTTCGCCTGACGGTGGCGCCCACGGGCGCGCAGGGCCTCGCGCAACTGGCGCGTGATCCCTTCGATGCGCTGGTGCTCGACCTCATGCTGCCCGACATCGACGGGCTGGAAGTGTGCCGGCGCGTGCGCGCGGATGTCGATGCACCGCATGCCGCCATTCCCATCCTGATGCTCACCGCGCGCGGCGACGCCACCGACCGCGTGGTGGGCCTGGAGCTTGGCGCGGACGACTACCTGCCCAAGCCCTTCGAGCCGCGCGAGCTGCTCGCGCGCCTGCGCGCGCTGCTGCGGCGCACGGCCGGCGGCGCCGAGGGTGGAGTTGCCGGCTCCGCGCGACATGATGTCCTGCGTTTCGGGCGCATGGAGATCGACCGCGGCGCTCGCGAAGTGCGCATCGATGGCGAGTCGCGTGCGCTCACTGCCTACCAGTTCGCGCTCCTGTCGGCCCTTGCCGCGCACGCCGGTCGGGTGCTCTCGCGCGAAGCCATCATGGACCTCGTCAAGGGTGAAGCACTCGAGGCCTTCGATCGTTCCATCGACGTGCACATCTCGCGCATCCGCCTCGCCATCGAGGTCGACCCGAAGAAGCCGCGGCGCATCGTCACGGTGCGCGGGGCCGGGTACGTGTTCGCGAAGTCGCAGGATTGAGGCGCGCATGAAGCGTCTCTATGTCCAGATTTATCTCACGGTGATCGCCAGCCTCGTGCTCGTTGTCGTTGCCGCGGGCGCGCTGTTGCGTTTCAGCCTGGAGTCCTCGCCCTGGAATGAGGGCATGGCGGCGGCCGGCGAGGTGGCGGTGATGGCTTTGCCGGCGGACGCTCCGCGCGAGGCGCAGCAGCACTCGCTGGAGCGCCTGTCGCAGCGCCTGCGCGCGGACCTGGCGCTGTATGACTCACGGCGGGAACTGGTAGCGGCAGCCACACTGGTGCCAGGCGCGGCGCCGCCTGCGGGACTGGGCCGCAACGAGAACGATCACTGGGATGGCGACGGCGGATCGCGCAGCTGGCGCATGCGCCTGCCCGATGGCCGCCTGCTGGCGATCCGCTGGGCGCGCGAACACCGCTGGCCCGGCGGACGGCTGTGGGGCTGGCCGGCATGGCTGGCCGCCCTGCTGGTCATCGCGCTGGCCGTCGGCATCGCCGCGCACCCGGTGGTCAGGCGCATCACGCGGCGGCTCGAGCGCCTGGAGAAGAGCGTGGACGCGCTCGGCGAAGGCGACTTGTCGGCGCGCGTGCGTGTGCGCGGCCATGATGAAGTGGCGAGGCTCGCGCGCAGTTTCAATCGCGCGGCGGCGCGCATCGAGTCGCTGGTGAAGTCGCACCGCAACCTGCTGGCCAACGCCTCGCACGAGCTGCGCACGCCGTTGGCGCGCATCCGCATGGGGGTGGAACTGCTCAAGGGCCGGCGGCCCGGGGAGGACACCTCGGCGCGCGAAGCGCAGCTCGAGGCGGACATCGCCGAGCTCGATGCGCTGATCGAGGAGATCCTCACCGCCAGTCGTCTGGAGGCGGGCGCGGGTACCGATGTGCGCGAGGACGTCGACTTTCTTGCGCTCGCGGCGGAAGAATGCGCGCGCTACGACGATTGCCGTCTCGACGGCGACCGTTCACATGTGCGCGGCGACCCGCGCCTCTTGCGTCGCATGATCCGCAACCTGCTGGAAAACGCCAGGCGCCACGGCGCCCCGCCCATCGACGTGAGCGTGCGCAATGTGGGAGGCGGGGGAGCGCCGGCGGTGGAACTGTGCGTGCGCGATCACGGCGCGGGCGTGCCCGCGGGCGAGGAGGAGAAAATCTTCGATGCCTTCTACCGCCTGCCCGGCGCCACTGCCACCGGTACCGGCCTGGGGCTCGCGCTGGTGCGCCAGATCGCCCGCCAGCATGGCGGCGATGCACGGCTGGTACCTGCGGCGGGTGGCGGCACGTGCATCGAGGTGCAAATCGAGCGTGCGGCCTGAGCGTTGCCGCCAGGGCTATCGGCAATCGAACTGATCGGAGCGAAACATCGGGCTGCCCTTCCAGTAATCGACAAAGCCGCGCTTGAACACGTACTTCGGATTGCTGCCGTCACGTGCATTGGCGCCGCCGACAATGCGCCCGATGCCATCGGGGTCGGTCTTGAACCATAACCACAACTGCGCCGCGACGTTGTACACGGAGCAGGTGTAACCCCATTGCTCGAACAACAGCTGCATGCTGCGATTAGTGTGGAAGGCGCAGTGCACCGGCATCAGATAGAACCACGTCGGGTCGTCCGGCACGCTTTCGCAGACCAGCGTGTGGATGCCCAGCACGCCCGTTGGCGATACCAGGCCGTGGATGGCGTCGAAGTCGGCGCGGCGCATGAGGTGCTCGAACACCGAGGTGGTGATGACGAGGCCGAACGCGCCGGGAACGAGTGCGCTGTCACTCAGGTACGAACCGTCGCGGCCCATGTAGCGGTCGTACTTCAGCAGGCTGCGGGCGTGGTTCTTCGCCAGCGCATCGGCGAGCTTGCCCTCACCGCAGGCATAGTCTAGCCAGCGACCCTTGGCGTCGAGCAGGCCGATGGCCGCCGCATCGTCGAGCACCCGCGCCTGGGCCGCAAGCCGCGTGCGCCAGCGCGGGTCGCCGGGATCCTCGTCCGTGCCCTGGTAAGCGGCGTGGCTGGCGACGTTGAGTGCCTCCCACGCCGCGGGCGTCATCCCGGCATGCGTCATCGAGTGGGTGAACCCGCACGAGACGCAGCGCCAGTACTCGACGGTTCCCAGGCCATGCGTGTCGAATCGCTTGGCGAAAGCAAGGCGGGTGTCGGCGCCGCAGATGATGCAGGGCGAGGCGATGGAGGCTTGCATGGGGCGCTAGTGTAACCGTCGCCCTGTTCGCACATGGCATATGGATGGGTCCGCGCGGCCCACATTGTGTACACTTCACGGAGCCCCTGGCCACGGGTCGGTCCGGGCATCGCATCCGCCGGGGCGGATGGACGTTTTCTCTGGAGGAGTCGCCATGAATCGGATGTCAAGGACACTTGTTCCGCTCGCCTTGCTGGGCATGGTCGCGATGCTGCAGGCCGGCGCTGCCATGGCGCAGGATGCGTTCCCATCCAAGCCCATACGCCTGGTCTTGTGCTGCACGGGTTTTCCGGAAAACACCTCGCGCGTGCTGGCGCCCGAGATGCAGGAATTCATCAAGCAGCCGGTGATCGTCGATCCCAAGCCGGGCGCGAACGGCATCCTCGCCTCCGAGTTCGTCGCCAAGGCGGCGCCCGACGGTTACACCATCCTGATCGGCACCAACTCCACGCACGCCGCCAACCAGAGCCTGTACAAGAAGCTGCCCTACGACTTCATCAAGGACTTCACGCCCATCAGCGGCATCTCGCAGGGCATGCTGCTGTTCGTGGTGAATGCCGAACTGCCGGCGAAGAACATCCCCGAGCTGATCGCACTGGCGAAGAAGCAGCCGGGCAAGCTCACCTTCGGCTACGGCAGTTCCTCGGCACGCAACGGCGTGGAACTCTTCAAGCTGCTGGCCGGCATCGACCTGCAGGGCATTCCGTTCAAGACCAATCCGCAGGTGACCACCGAAGTGCTGGCCGGGCGCATCGACATGTCGATGAACGACATGGGATCGCTTGCGCCGCACGTGGAGTCGGGCAAGCTGCGCGCCATGGGCGTGTCGGGCCTGTCGCGCTGGCCCACCATGCCCACGGTGCCGACCTTCGTCGAGTCCGGCGTGGCCGGCTATTCGCTCACGTTCTGGAACGCGGCCTGGCTGCCGGCCGGGACGCCCGCGCCCATCGTCGCGCGCGTGAACGCCATGTTCGTGCATGCGCTCAACCAGCCAAAGGTGAAGGAATACATGCTGAAGGCGGGCAGCTTCTCCAACCCGACCAGCTCGGACGAACTGATGAAGTTCCAGATCGACGAGGAAGCCAAATGGCGCAAGATTCACGTCGCGGCCGGCGTGCAGCCGGAATAACCGGGCGACCATCCACAAAAAGGCGCACAAAAAAGGCGCACGAAAATGCGCACGAAAAGGTGCACGAAAAGGTGCAAGAGAGGAGACTGGGATGAGCGTTGAGATCAAGTTCGTCGACGCGCCGCTGGGGCACGAAATCCAGGGCGTGGATATTGCGAAGGGCCTGTCCGACGCGGATTTCCGCGCCATCGAGGAAGCCTACGACCGTTACGGCGTGATCATCATTCGCGGCCAGAAGCTCTCGCCGCAACAGCAGGTGGAGTTCAGTCGCCGCTTCGGGCCGCTCGATCGCTACGTGCTCGACAAGTACAACATGAAGGATTGGCCGGAGGTCTTCATCGTCTCGAACATCATCGAGAACGGAAAGCCCATCGGCCTGGGCGATGCCGGCCGCTACTGGCATTCGGACATGTGGGTCACGAGGAATCCATCGCGCGGCTCCATGCTCCACGCCATCGAGGTTCCGCACGATGACAGCGGCAAGCCGCTCGGGGGCACCTGGTTCATCAGCATGCAGGCCGCCTACGATGCGCTGCCCGAAGACCTCAGGAGCAGGATCGAGGGCCGCACGGCGGTGTACAGCGGGAAAAAGTACGTGGACTTCCGCAAGTCGCGCACGCCGGTGGACCCGAAGACGGGCCAGATGTCGGCCGATGACCGCGCCGGCATGGAGGAGCGCGAAAAGAACATCGCGCCCGAGATCAGCCATGCCATGGTGCGCATCCATCCGCGCACAGGCAGGAAGTGCATCTACTACAGCGAAGGCTCGATCGACCGCATCGAGGGTTATTCGCGCGAGGAGTCCGAGCAGATCCTGGACGCGCTGCACCGGCACATCATGCAGCCGCAGTTCCTCTATCGGCACACATGGAAGGTGGGGGATATCGTCATGTGGGACAACTGCTCCTGCATCCACAATGCCATCGGCGACTTCGAGTGGCCGCAGCGGCGCCTCATGCATCGCACCACGCTGGGCAACCCGGCGCCGATTTTCAAGGAGAGTGGCGTCATGGAAACCGTCGAGGTACGCAGATGACCGGTACCGAAACAATGCCGCAAGAGGCGCCGGCATGAGCGTTATCGACCGCTTCACCACGCGGCTGGTGCAGGTGCCGCTGAAGGAGCCCATCCCGCATCCCTTCATGGGGGCGCGCACGCAGTTCGCCAGCATGCTGCTGGAAGTGCACACCACCGACGGCTGCACCGGATTCGGGTTCTCCACCATGGAGAGCCTGCGCCTGGTAAAGGCGGTGGAGGAGATCGTGCTGGGCCTCGAGCCCGGCATCAAAGGCCAGGACCCGGCGCGGCGCGCCTTCATCTGGGAGCGCATGCGGAACCTGCGCGTCGATCTCCTGCACGACGGCGCGGCCAACATCGCGCTCTCGGCCATCGACATGGCGCTATGGGACATCTGCGGCAAGCGCTCCAACACGCCGGTGTGGCAGATGCTGGGCGGCTATCGGGACAAGGTTCCGGTGTACGCCAGCGGCACACTGTGGCGCCACCACGACAACGACCGGCTGCAGAAGGATGCCGCAGCGCTGGTCAAGCAGGGCTACAAGGCCATGAAGCTGCGCCTGGGCAGCACGCGGCCGCTGAAGGATGATGCCGTGCGCGCGAGGCTGGTGCGCGAGGCGGCGGGGCCCGATGCTTCGCTCCTCGTCGATGCGCTGTGGGGCCTCACGCCGATGGAGGGCGTGAAGATGGCACGTATGCTGGGCGAACTCGATTACGCCTGGCTCGAGGAACCGGTGCGCGAGGGCGATTTCGCCGGCATCGCGCACGTGCGCGAGGCGCGCGCGCTGCCCATCGCTGCAGGCGAGCGCATCTCGCGCGTGCAGCAGGTCGCGCAGCTCATCCCCTGTGTGGACCACGCCATCCTCGACATGGTGCATTTGGGCGGCATCACGCCCTTCCAACTCGCGGCGGCACAACTGGAAGTTGCCAACCTGCCGATCTCGTCACACTCCTACAGCCTGATCAACGCGCACCTGATCGCGGGCCTGCGCACCGGGGCCTGGGTCGAGCACATGGACTGGTGGGATGAACTGTTCGTCGATCCGCCGATTCCGAAGGACGGTTACCTGCACATGACGGATGCGCCAGGGCTGGGCCTCACGCTCGACGAGAAGGCAATCAAGAAGTTCGCGGTCAAGTAACGCAATAGTTACGGCGGGGCGCCGACCGGCGCCCGACATTCACGGGGGGAATTCGATGAGGTGGGTACGATATTTTGCGCCGGGCGAAACCAGCCCCAACTACGGCTCGCTCGATGACGCTGGCGAGCGCATCCGCGAGATCAAGGGCGACCTGTTCGGCGCGCAGCAGCCGAGCGGCAGGACTTTCGCCTTAAATGACGTGAAACTGCTGGCGCCCATCGTGCCGCCGACCTTCTATGCCGCCGGCGTCAACTACCCGACCCACTTTCGCACCGCCGCGGAGAAGGCCGGCACGCCCGTCACCTACCCGAAGCACATCGACATCGGATATCGCGCCGTCAATGCGCTCATCGGCAACAACGAGGCCATCGTGGTGCCGAAGGACTCCTCGGGAAAGGTGCAGTTCGAGGGCGAGATCGTGGTCATCATCGGCAAGCGCGCCAAGCACCTTACCGAGGCCAATGCGCTCGACTGCGTGTTCGGTTACACCATCGGCAACGATGTCAGCGAGCGCACCTGGCAGAAAAGCGACCGCACTTTCTGGCGCGCGAAGAACGCCGACACCTTCAAGCCCATGGGGCCGTGGATCGATACCGACGTGAACCTCGATGCGCTCACCACGGTGATCCGCGTCAACGGCGTGGAGCAGAGCCGCTTTGCCACCAATGCCATGATCTTCGGCGTGGCCAACACGCTGGCCACGATCACGCGCTACCTGACCCTCGTACCCGGCGACATCGTGTGGATGGGCACCGACGACCCGACCCGCGACATGGTTCCGGGGGACACGGTGGAAGTTGAAATCACGGGGCTTGGCGTGCTGCGCAACCCCATTGTTGGCGAGTCCTGAGGGGACGGCTTCTGTCAGTATTAATTATTCCCATGTCCTATCCGTAAGGACATGAGAAGAAATTTGTCAGGAATATCGCGGGACGATGCGATCCTGGACCTTCCTGCTCAGTGCCCTGAATACTTCGGCGCCCGTTTCTCGCGGAACGCCGCCACGCCCTCGGCATGATCGCGCGTGCTGTTGGACAGCACCTCGTAGGCGATGCCAGTGTCGAAGTAGCTGTGCAGCAGTTGCTTCAACGGCATGTTGGCGGTGATCTTGGTCCAGCGGATGGCCTTGGTTGCGCCCTTGGCGATGCGCTCGGCGAGACCATAGGTGGCCTCGTCCAGCTTGTCCTCGCTCACCACCTCGGTGATGAGGCCGATGCGCTCGGCTTCCACGGCCGTGAGCATGTCGCCGGTGAAGAGGTATTTCTTCGCCTTGGCATAGCCGATGAGCTGCGGCCACAGGAGCGACCCCCCGTCACCGGCCACCAGGCCCACCGAGACGTGCGGGTCGCCGATCTTCACCTTGTCGTGCGCGACGATGATGTCGCACAGGAGCGCGAGGCTGGCGCCCAGGCCCGCGGCATGGCCGTTCAGGCGGCAGATCAGCGGCTTTTCCAGGTCGGCCTGCGAGAAGATGATGCTTTTCGCTTCGCGCGCGATGACTTCGAATTCCTCCGGCCGGTCGATGGAGGACTGCATCCAGGCGATGTCGCCGCCGGCGCAGAAGGCCCGACCCGCGCCGGTGAGCACGATCACGTCCGATCCGGTATCCGCCTGCAGGTCGGTGAACAGCGTCGAGAGTTCGGTGTGCAATTGCCCGTTGGCGGCGTTCATCTGCTCGGGACGGTTGAGCTTGGCGATGAGCACGCGCCCGCGGCGCTCGAAGGCAATGCATTGGTAGTCGTCGAATTTCACTGCGGTCTCCTGTGGGTTCAGCTGTGCCCCGGGTGATGGCAATGGGGAAGGCTGTTCCGGGGTGCTGATGATGGGTGGGCGGAGTATGCCAGAACGGCCTGCTGCACTTGTCGATGCGGGCCATTCCGAATACGGGCCGCGAAGCGGCTCTGCTATGCTGGCGACCGCGTGAGCGCCGGAAGGCGCTGCAAATCGACGGGTTGATATTCCTCGACAGCAAAAAGGAGCGGCGATGAAAGAATTGACGGTGATCTTGGAAGGCCAGTGGCGGGCCGGAACGATGCTTGTCCTGGTGGCAGCGCTCGGGCTCGCGTCCCCGGGTGCGGCCTTGGCACAGGCGGCCAAGGCGGCGACAGCGGCTACGGCAGCGGCAGATCTGGAGGCATTGATCAAGGCTGCCAAGGCCGAGGGCGAATTGACCTTTTACTCGGCCACCGCGGAGGGCATCTCCAAGCGCACGGCCGAGGCCTTCACCGCCAAGTACGGCATCAAAGCGGCTTACCTGCGCCTGAACAGCGGCCAGTTGCTGCAGCGCTACGCGGCCGAGGCCGAAGCGAACAACATGGCTGCCGATGCCTTCTTCAATTCCAGCAACCCGGTGGGCTATGCCGACGACGGCATCAAGAAGGGCTGGGTCGATTCCATCGCACAGGCGGGCCTGCCCGCCGTCAAGAGCGGCGAATTCCCGGCGCGCTTCCTCACCAGTTCAACCGCCGTGGCGCAGATCAGCCCGTGGCTCATCGGCTACAACAGCGACAAGGTGAAAGGCAACGACATTCCGAGGGATTGGCCCGACGTGGTGAACGCCAAGTGGAAGGGCCAGGTGATACTGCCCGACCCGAGGGCGACCGACGCTTACCTCGATTACTGGTTGCTGCTGCTCGACACCTATGGCGAGAATTTCTTCACCCAGCTGCGCGCCTTGAACGCCCGCCAGATCAACAGCGGGGTGCCGGCCATGGCCACCGTCGCCGCGGGCGAGAACGCGCTGACCTTTCCGGCGGTGTCGTCGGTTGCAGCGGAATTGAAGGCCAAGGGTGCGGCGCTCGGCACCGTGATTCCCGAGCTCACCACCGGCATCGAATTTCATATCGCCATCTCGGCGCGCGCGAAGTCGAAACATCCGAATGCCGCGCGCCTCTTCGCCAACTACGTGATGACGGCCGAGGGCAATGCCGTGATGGCGCGCGATTCAGGCGCCGTGTCGGTGTTCGACACCAGCGCGCTCCCGAAGCGCTACCAGTTCGCCAAGCCGGGGGCGGCGGCGCGCAAGGACCAGCTCTACAAATTGCTGGGGTTCTAGCCAGCCGGCAACTGCACGATTGCCAGTATTTTCCCGCTTTATCTAGGAATGATAAAGATCCTGCAGATTGTCTGTCAGTATTAGCCGGATCGGAACAGGCGGCCTGGTGCGGCCCATGGTAGACGCTATAGCCGACGCTATATGCTGATCTGCGTGCCCAGTTCGATGACGCGGCTGGGCGGCAGGTTGAAGGATTCTGCCGCGCCGGGGCTGTTGCGTTGCATCCAGCGGAACAGCGTGCGCCGCCAGGTGAAGGGCCCGGCGCGCTCGGCCGCGGCGATGATGGTCTTGCCGAGGAAGAAGGTGGTGTCTTCCATGTCGATGGCCAGGCCGTGGCGCTTCAGGAGCGCAAGGCCCTTCGGGATGTCCGGCTCCTCGCGAAAGCCGTAGTGGAGCGTCACCCGGTAGATGGCGCCGCGCTCCAGGACCTCGACTTCGGGTCTCTCGGCATTGGCCACGTAGGGCACTTCCTCGGTGATGAGCGTGAGGAAGATCATGCGCTCGTGGATTACCTTGTTGTGCTTGAGGTTGTGCAGCAGCGTGGTCGGCACATGGGTGATGTCGGCGGCCATGAAGATGGCGGTGCCCGGCACCCGCGCGATGCCGCCATCCGACAGGGATTTCAGGAAGCCTTCCATGGGCACGGCGTAGGCGGCATCGCGCGCGCTGATCACGGCGCGCACGCGCTTCCAGGTCGAGAGCACGGTGAAG
>CANJXQ010000039.1 GCA_947478805.1 Betaproteobacteria bacterium
CGACCATAGCCGGTCGACTGCATCGTGAATGACAGGCACCAGCGGCCCTTCGACCTCGACCGCGTAGTCGTAGCGCGGCGGAATCTGCCCGGGCGTGTGCAAGTCGTCGATGATGTTGATGCCGCCGACAAAGGCCACCCGGCCGTCGACGACGGCAATCTTGCGATGCAGGCGGCGCAGCCGTTCGCGCTTCAGTGTGAGCGGCGAGATCTTCGGCCGGAACACCAGCAGCTGCACGCCGGCCTCCTTCAGCTCCCGCTTGAGCGCTGGCGCCATGTCCTTGGCGCCGAACCCATCCACCATCAGGTACACGGCCACCCCGCGCCTGACCGCATCGCACAGCGCGCCCGTGATCCGGCGCCCCGTGGCGTCGTTTTCGTAGATGTAGGTCTCGAGATGGATCTCGTTGCGTGCGGCGCGGATGGCCGCCTCCAGCGCCGGGAAGTACTCGCTGCCCGTGCACAAAAGCCGAAGCTGGTTGCCGCCGATGAATTCCGGTTTCAAATGCGGCTCAGCGCACGGCCAGGTGCGCGCTCAGCGCCGCGTGATCGGAGATGCGCGACCAGGGCAGGCCGTGATGCACCTCAGTGTGCTCGACGGCAAATCCGCGAACATAGATGCGATCGAGCCGCAGCAGCGGGAAGCGACTCGGAAAACTGCGCGCCGACTTGCCGCGATGGTCGCGAAACGCCTCGGTGAGGCCCAGTTCCTCCAGGAAGCGCTTGCTCGCGCGATTGCGCCAATCGTTGAAATCGCCCGCCACCACCAGCCGCGCATCGTCGGGCACTTCGCGGCGCACGCGATCGATCAATGCGCCCACCTGCAACCCGCGGCCGCGCTCTCCCAACCCCAGGTGCACGCACAGGCAATGCAGCGGCTTTGCGGGAGAAGCCGACCCCAGCGCGCCAGGCCAGTCGATCTCGCAATGCAGCAGCCCGCGCCGCTCGAAGGCATGCGAGGACACGTCTTCGTTCTCGCTCTTGATGATGGGATAGCGGCTGAGGATGGCGTTGCCGTGGTGGCCGTGGTCGTACACGGCATTGCGGCCGTAGGCGAACTCCTGCCACACCGAGTCGGCCAGGAACTCGTACTGCGGCGCGACCGGCCAGCCCTGGATGGTTGCCGCATGGTGGTCGTGCACGCCCTGCACTTCCTGCAGGAACACGATGTCGGCGCCGAGCCCGCGCAGTTGGTCGCGCAGCTCGTGCACCATCATGCGCCGGTTGAAGTGCGAGAAGCCCTTGTGGATGTTGTAGGTCGTGACCTTGAGGCTGGCATCAGACATGGTTGTTCGATTCGAAAATGAATTGGCGGCGTTGGCGCGACAATGGAGTGAGGAGCATGCGGCGGCGCTTGGGCTGTGGTTGGGCTGTGGTTGGGCTGTGTTTGAGCTGCGGTTGCCGGGGCTAGCCCCCTGACACCGGGCGCGCGGGTTCCCCGGCCGTCGCGTGCCGGCGCTGCATTTCGCGCAGCGTCGCCTCGAATGCCCTGACGAACACATTGCGAACGATGAAGGTCCCGAGCGCCTCGGGCAGCACGAAGGCCGGGATGAAACGCGCGCTGTAGGTGATGCGCACGCCGCCCGCCGCCGGTTGCACCTCGTAGCGACCGCTGAAACCGCGCAGGTTCCCGCCCAGCGAGCGCGACACCACGCGATGGGGCGCCGACTCGACGACGGCGAGGCGCACATCGATCGGCTGGGAAAAGAACAGGAACCGCATCGTTCCGCGCTGCTCGAGCACCAGGCCCGTGCCCTGGCGCAGCAACACTTTCGAGTGCTCGATATCCGGAATGAATTCCGGGTACCGCTCGTAATCGGTGAGGACCTGGAAGGCCAGCGCCTGCGGCAAGGCCAGCTCGGCGTTGGCGGTCACGCTGATGAAGTCGCCATCCTGCAGCACCTCCGAGACGATGTCGGGCGCGCGATCCTGCGCGTAGGCAGGCACCGCCATCGCAGCGCCACAGGCCAGCATCAAGCCCAGGGCAAAGGTCGAGAATCGCAGTGAGCTCATGCTGTGCATCATGCCCACTCGAACCGGCGCGGTCAACGCGGCGAACCCGGCCGGAAAGACTGCGCCACGCCGCGAGGGTGTCCGGCATGGGACAATGCGAGGAGCTGGCAACACCAACCCGGTGTGCCTCATCCGGATTGGGAGCATTTCGATGTTCTGCACCTTGACTTTGCGCAGGACCGCCCTGACTGCCTTGGGCATCCTGATCGCGTCACTGCAAGCCGCGCCGCTACTGGCGCAGCAAAAAGAGGCGGAGGCGGAACCGTTGGCCGCCGAGGCGCCTGCAGCGCCCGCGCCGCGCTCCATCGAAGACATCATCAAGGTGCTCGACCAGTTCAAGCCCGATCCCGCCCGCATCACTGCGGCGCGCGCCGCGCTGGCCTTGCCCACCCCGCAGACGGACGATCGCACGGCCCTGTTCCGGCATTACTTCCAGCGCGGCCAGGCAGCACGCAGGCTGGGGGACGACAGCGCCGCCATCGTCGACCTGCGCAAGGCGCGCGACTACATGCCAGCCGGCGGACAGGGGCCCCTCGCCTTGCTGTACATTCTCAGCGTCGCGGAGTTCGTGGGCGGCAATGCGCTCAACGCCGTCCAACTCATGCAGGAGCGGCTGGGCCTCATTGGGAAAAATCAACCCGGTTTCATCATCGGGCACGAAGCCTATGCCGCGCTGATCTACTCGGCCTTCGGCGACTTCAACGCCGCGCGGCGCTCGATGCAGAATGCCGAAGACACCTTCAAGCGCATTTCACGGGCGCCGAACGCCGCCCTCTACCGGCACAGCTGGACCTCCAGCGTGGAAAACGCGCGAGGCGAGGTATTTCATGCCGAAGGCAAGCTGGTGGAGGCCGAGGCGGCCTATCGAAAAGCCATCCGTGAGCTCGACGCCGATATTCCCGATCGCGAAGAACGCACCCGCCGCGGCCTGGTCCAAGGGGCGGATGAAACCATCGAAGCAACGCGCGGCCTGATCTACCGGCGGCTTGCGCAGGTGCTCAACAAGCTGGGCCGCGCCAACGAAGCGGAGATCCACATCCGCAATGCGCTAAAGAGCACGCTGCAGCGCAGCGGGCGCTTCGCCACCAACACGGCGCTCGACATGCAGACCTTCGCCGTCATCCTGATCGAGCAGGGGCGCTTCGCCGAAGGCACCCTCATGGCGCGTGAAGCGGTGCGCAGCATCGAGGGCAGCGGCGCCCCGCTGCATTCACTGTCGGCCATCGGCGCGAGCCGCGCGCTGGGAGCAGCCCTGGTGACCAGCGCCAAGTGGGAGGAGGCGCTCGCAACCTTCGACGCCATGCGCAAGAACGCCGAAAGCGAACCGGAGCTGGCCAGGAACCTGGCACGCGGCGACCTCGACTGGGCGCATGCCCTGCTCAAGATGAACCAGCCCTAACGCGCCCAGGCCATGCTGCAGTCCATGCTCGCCTTCAGCGCCCGAACCTACGGCGAGAATGACGCGCGCACGGCGCAGATCCGCGGTTTCAACGCCGTCGCCCTGGAGAAAGCCGGCGCCCGCGCCGAAGCCTTGGCCGAATTCGCCAAGGCAGTTCCGGTCCTGATCGAGCAAGCACGCAACGATTCGGGCAGCGTGCGGCAGGTACGCCGGCTCACGTTTGTGATCGAGAATTACATCGACACCCTATCGCAGGCCCGGCGTGCGGGCCTCGCGGTTCCGGGGATAGACCCGATTGCCGAATCGTTCCGCCTGGCCGACATCGCGCGCGGCAGCGACGTGCAACGCGCGCTCTCGGCCAGCGCAGCGCGCTCGAACATCAGCGACCCGGCGCTGGCCGACCTCGCGCGCCGCGAGCAGGACAGCCAGCGCCGCATCAGCTCGCTCTCCGACATCCTGCGCTCCCTGCTGGCCGCCCCGCCCGAACAGCAATTGCCCAGCGTGATTGCGCAGATGCGCAAGGACGTGGATGAACTCACGCGCGAGCGCGGCTCGCTCAAGCGCGAAATCGAGAAACGCTTTCCCGATTACGCGGAACTGGTCGATCCCAAGCCGGTGACGACGGCCTCGGTGCAGTCGGCGTTGCGCGCGCAGGAAACCCTGATCTCGATTTACCTGGGCGAGGACACCGCATTCGTGTGGGCGGTGCCCAAGTCCGGAAGCCCGGTGCTGGCCAGTGCACCGCTCGGCAGCGAGCAAGTGGCCAAGACCGTGGAAAAGCTGCGCAAGGCGCTCGACGCCCAGGCGAGCAGCATCGATGAAATTCCGCCGTTCGATGTGGCCGGAGCTGCCAAGCTCTACCAGGACCTGCTCAAGCCGGTTGAGGCGGCATGGAAGGGTTCCAGCCGCCACCTGCTCATCGTGCCGCACGGCCCCCTTGGCCAGCTGCCCTTCGGCCTGCTGCCCACGTCCGACGCCGGGGCACTGGGCAAGGACGCCGTCACCTTCGGCGAATACCGGAAGGTACCCTGGCTGATCCGCGAAGCGGCGCTGACCCAGCTGCCCTCGGTGACTGCGCTCACCACGCTGCGCCGCACGCCGCAGCCGCGTGGCGAACGGCGCATGTACCTGGGCATCGGCGACCCGTACTTTTCCAAGGAGCAGGCAGCGCAGGCGCTGCAACTGGCATCGGCCCCTGCAGCCGCAACAGGCACAACCAGCGCCACTGGCACCACCACGACCCGCGGCGTGCCGATCCGGTTGCGAAGCGCGCCCAGGACCGCGGGCGTGGAGTCGGCGGAACTGGCGCTGCTACCGCGCCTGCCCGACACCGCCGACGAACTGATGGAAATCGCCAAGACGCTGGGCGCCGATGTCGTCAAGGATCTCTTGCTGCACAAGGATGCCAACGAAAAGAAGATCACGACGATGAACCTCGCGGACCGGCGCATCATCCATTTCGCCACCCATGGGCTGGTGCCGGGCGAACTCAACGGCCTGAACCAGCCCGCCCTCGCGCTCACCGCTCCGGAGGTGGCCGGCACCGATGGCGACGGGCTGCTCACCATGGACAAGATCCTCGCGCTCAAGCTCAACGCCGACTGGGTGGTGCTGTCGGCCTGCAACACGGCCTCCGGCGACGGTGCGGGCTCCGAAGCTGTATCTGGCCTGGGCCGCGCGTTCTTCTACGCCGGGGCGCGCTCGCTGCTGGTGTCGAACTGGCCGGTGGACAGCCTCGCCTCGCGCGTCATGATGGCCGATCTGTTCAAGCGCTATGCCGCCGGCGCCCCCACGGCCAAGGCCGACAGCCTGAAAGCGGCCATGGTGGCCCTGATCGACAGCCCCGGTTTCATCGCCCCCGATACCGGAAAGCCCGCATACGCCTACGCGCATCCCATGTTCTGGGCCCCGTTCGTGCTGGTGGGGGACAAGGGCTTGCCCGAAATCGGCGCGCAAGCTGCGCCGCGACGGACTCTGGGGCAAAATAGGCGCGCTGCATGCGCGCTGCATGCGCGCTGTAACCGCGCTGTAACCGTTTTGAGGCTGGCGCGTTATTCGTGCACCGCCGGGCCTGCTGGCCTATCCGTCGTACGTCCGCGTCATTACCGCACATCACCAAAGGGAGACTTTGATGAACCTTCGAATCCTCGCTGCTGCACTGGCGTTCGCGGCATCCGGAATGGCACAAGCGCAGCTCCAGCTCATCACCCCGGATGAGGCGAAACTGCCCAATGCCGCGCAAGTGACCACCCGTGGCGTGACGCGCGGCCCGGGCGTGAAGCAAGTTTCGCCGGATCCAGCCGCCAAGGGCCTGAAGGGACCGGTCGACCTGAAAATCGCCTTCGAGCCACGCGGCGGCGCCAAGATCGATGCCGACAGCGTGACGCTGACCTACATGAAAACGCCGGCTGTCGACCTAACCAGCCGCGTCAAGAGTGGCATCAAGGCTGACGGCATCGATGTCAGCAAGGCCACCCTGCCCCCCGGAGACCACCAGATCCGCGTCACGGTGAAGGACAGCGAAGGGCGCCAGACCTCACAGACCGTCAGCATCAACGTCGCCAACTAGCCGAAGGGCGACAACCCCGGGAATGCGCCGAGCGAGCGCACCGGGGCCACCACAACGCGTCACCGGGGAAAATTGGGGGAGCGACGCATGCAATGCCCGTACTGCACATCCGAGATCAACGACGCGGCGGTCGTATGCCCGGTGTGCACGCGCGACCTCTACCTCTTCAAGCCACTGCATGAAAGGATCTCCGGCCTCGAAGCGAAGCTCGCGGATGCCACCCGCGTCAGCGCGCCGGCGCTCGAAGCGCGCATCGCCGAGCTCGAAACCGAGCTGGCCGACTTGCGCAACAACAGGGCGGTGGCCGAAGAGTTCCGGAAACCGCTTGCGCCGTTCTACCTGAGCGCCGCGATCAGTTTCAGCATCGGACTGGCGTTACTGCTGGTGGCCCACGGCCTCATCATCATGATCTACGACCTGAAGCCGCTGTTCCTTCGCATCGCCTCGCTGCTCATCCCGCTTCCCCTGGGGCTGATCCTCCACATCCGCCATCCGCAACGCGGGTGGCTCACGGTAGTCCTAGCGGTCGTCACCGGCTGCCTGGCGGTGCTGGGCATGAGCGCGGTGACAGGGTACGTCGACAATGTGCCGGTGCTGCCGCAGAACGTGCGCGACTGGCGCGAATTCATCGAATACGCCGTGAGCATCGCCTTCAGTTTCATCACCGGGCTGCTGCTTGCCAAACTGATGCACATCCGGCGCTCGGCCAACGAGGCGGGGCCGGTCACGATGTTCCTCGCCAAGCTCTTCACCTTCGATGAGGACGGTGAACTCGGGCTGCAGAAAATGGTCGCGCGCGTGCACAAGCTGGTGAATGGCATGGCGCCGGCAGCTGCAGCCGCCGTGTCCGTCTGGACCGGCATCAAGGCCGTCATTGGCGGCGAATAGTCGGTTGGCATTGGCGTGCTAGCAGGATCGTACCGCCTGCTCCGCACCCTCGGCGGTACTGCTAGCGGGACCGTACCGCCCGCGCCGCACCCTCTGCGGTACTGTTGGCGGGACCGCCATGCCTTGTGCCTGGCCCCGGGGCGCGTAGCGATGAAAGTGCCTGGCGAAGATTTCGAAATCGTTATCCACGCCCCAGTCCGATAACTACGTCCATACGTTCTGTGTGCATGTCGATCCACTAAAGTGGTGCAATGCAACATATTGTGCTATCCATAGGGCGTACACGACGATAACGCAATCATCGGAGATATCCATGAGCTGGAGAGCGCAGTACGAGAGCCGCCGAATGGACGCCGCCGCCGCCGCGAAGTTGGTGCGGTCCCGCGACCGGGTTTTTCTGGGAGGGAATGCTTCGGTTCCGCGGCCGATGCTGCATGCGTTGCGCGACCGGGCGGAGGTGCTCGAGGAAGTGGAACTGCTGCACCTGTTGTTCGCCGGGGACGACCCGCTGGCCGCGCGCGACATGGCGGGACAGTTCCGCCACACCGTGCTGTTCGTCGGCAGCGGCGATCGCGAGGCCGTGCAGGAGGGGCGCGCCGCCTATCTCCCGGTGCATCTGCACGACATTCCGCACCTGTTCAAAAGCGGCGCTCTGCATATCCGCGTTGCCATTGTCTCCACCGCACCGCCCGACAAGCACGGCTACCTGTCGCTGGGCGTGGAGACGCTCGCCAGCCTTGCCGCGGTGGAAGTGGCCGATGTGGTCATTGCCGTGGTGAACGACCAGATGCCGCGTACGCTCGGCGACTGTTTCATTCCCGCCCACAAGCTGACGGCAGTCGTCGAGGTGTCCGAGAAACTCCCGGAACTGACGATCGAGCCGCCTTCGCCGGTTCACACCCGCATCGGACAACTGGTCGGATCGCTCGTGGAAGACGGCGCGACCCTGCAACTCGGGATCGGCGCGATTCCGGACGCGGTGGTGGCGGCGCTGTCGGGCAAGCGCGACCTCGGCGTGCATACCGAGATGGTGTCCGACCGGGTGATGGATGCGATCGAATCGGGGGTGATCACCGGCGCGCGCAAGACGCTGCACCCGGGCAAGGTGGTGGCGACCTTCGCCATGGGCAGCCGCAAGCTGTACGACTATCTGGACAACAACCCCCTCTTCGAGATGCGCCCGGCCGACTACACCAACAATCCTTTCATCATCGCGCAGAACGACAACATGATCGCGATCAATTCCGCGCTGGAGGTCGATATCACCGGCCAGGTCTGCGCCGAATCGGTGGGCAAGCGCATTTTTTCGGGCTTCGGCGGACAACTCGACTTCATCCGCGGCGCCGCCATGAGCAAGGGAGGCGTGCCGATCATCGCGCTGCCGTCCACGGCCGCACGCGGCAAGATGTCGCGCATCGTGCCGATGCTCAAACCGGGGGCGGGCGTGGTCACGACCCGCGCCGACGTCCACTACGTGGTGACCGAATTCGGCATTGCCCAGTTGTACGGCAAGACGTTGAGGCAGCGCGTGCGCGAACTGATGGAAGTGACTCATCCCGATTTCCAGGCGGCGCTGGAAGAGGAGGCGTGGGAACGCAACATCTTGCCGCGCGCATTCGCCGCAAAACCGCCGGTGCGTGAAGCGTAGACTGCTTGAATGGACTCCTCCGGCTCAAGCACGCTGCATTTGATTTGACGCAAAACCGTTGCGCCGGCTTGGACATAAGGTGCCTTGATGAACCCCAAAGAAATGCCCGCGAACGTTCGCGGGGAGAAGGCCGAACCCGCACACGAGCATGACGCCGTCTGGCGAATGTGGCAGGGCATCTTCGAAAAGCAAAGATCGCAAGTCGATCCGATCGGCATGTTCGCGCCGATCATGCACGCGCATGCGGCGTGGCTCGCCCATCCGCTGGAACTGGCAGAACGGATGACGCGCACGACGCAGGAGCTGATTGCGCTGCAGGTGCATGCCGCGCGCCGCCTGGCGGGCGGCAGCGAGCCCGACGTCGTGCTGCCGAATGCCGATGACCAGCGCTTCGCCGATCCGGTGTGGACCGATTCCGCCGGCTGGGACGTGCTGAAGGAGTGGTACCTGTTCTATACGCGCAACATCCAGGACGCGTTGTTCGAGGCACCCGGACTCGCGCACAAGGAGCGGCGACGCGCGGCGTTCTGGTGGAGGAAATGGCTCAACATGGTGGCGCCCACCAATTTCTTCCTGACCAATCCGGTGGCGGTCCGCAAGGCGATCGAGTCCAGCGGCCAGAGCCTTCAAAAAGGCATCGAGGAGATGCTCGCCGACCTGCAGTCGGGCGGAGTGCGCATGACCAGCCCCGAGGATTTCGAGGTCGGCGTGAATCTCGCGACCACGCCGGGGGAAGTGGTGTTCCGCAACCACCTGATCGAACTCATCCGCTACACGCCGGTGACCGCGAAAGTGCACGAAACGCCGATCGTGATCGTGACGCCCTGGATCAACAAGTTCTACGTGCTCGACCTGACGCCGAAGAAGAGCATGGTGCAGTACCTGTTGAAGCAGGGATTCAGCGTGTTCATCGTCAGCTGGAAGAACCCGACCGCCGAGATGGCGGGCGTCACCTTCGACGATTACCTGACCGACGGCGTTGACGCGGCGGTGAACGTCGCCAGGGCGACGACGGGCGCAAAACGGGTGCATGCCGTCGGCTACTGCATCGGCGGCACGCTGCTGTCGACCTACATGGCCTGGCTCAACAAGCGTCATGCGCGCGAAGAGGACGTCCCGGTCGCGCACTGGACGCTGTTTACCACGCTCACCGACTTCCAGTCGCCGGGCGACATCGAGGTGTTCCTCGACGAGGCCAGCGTCAACTGGATCTGCGACAACATGAAGAAGAAGGGCTTCCTCGACGGCAAGGAGATGGCCTCGACCTTCCGCCTGATGCGCTCCAACAGCCTGATCTGGCACTACGTGGTGCACGGCTGGCTTTACGGCGAAAAACCGCCGCCCTTCGACGTGCTGTTCTGGAACATGGACACCACGCGCATGCCGGCCGCGATGCACGAATACTATCTGCGCGAGATGTACCTGAAGAATCATCTGATCGAGCCGGATGCGCTCACCATCGCCGGGGAGCCGATCTCGTTGAAGCGCATCCGCCAGCCTCTGTATGCGGTGTCGGCCGAGGACGACCATGTCGCGCCGTGGCGCCAGACCTTCCGCATCAACCAGTGGGTGCAAGGGCCCAAGCGCTACGTGTTATCGAGTTCGGGCCACATCCTCGGCATCGTCAACCCGCCCGCCAATCCGCCCAAGCGCAAATACTGGGTGGGGCCGGCGCACCGCCGGAACACCGCTGACGGCTGGCATGCGGACGCGGAACTCCACGACGGCACCTGGTGGGAAGACTGGGTGGCCTGGCTGCGCCCGCAGTGCGGTCCGCTGATCGATGCGCCGCCGGTTTCGAGCAAGGCCTATCCGAAGCTCGCGGACGCACCCGGCACCTACGTGCTGGAAACATGACGCTGGGGTCGGAATAATGTCCCCCTCTTTGCACCGGCAATTTCGGCTGGCGCGCGATCGCTTTGTCGAGCAATTCCGACAACGCATCGCGGGCACGCCATGATCTGCGGCCTCGATTTCGGCACGTCCAACTGTTCCATCGGCGCGTGGGAGGCGAGCGGCCCGGTGCTGTTGCCCATCACCGCCGACGGCCCTTACATGCCGTCGGTGGTGTACGTGAAGCGGCGCATCAGGGCCCACGAGGCAGGGGCCGCGGCCGAGCGTGATTATTCCAGCCAGACGCTGGCCGACGCCATCCACGACACCAGCCAGCTGATGTTCGGCGAAGATGCCATTCGCGAGAACACCCTCGCGCCGGGCGAAGGCTTCTACTTCAAGTCACCCAAGCTGTTTCTGGCCAGCGACCTGCAGCCGCGCTACATCGATGTGTTCACCAACGTCATCACGGCCATGATCGCGCAGGTGCGCGAGCGCGCCGAAGCGAAATCGAAGCAGAAGCTGACCACCGTGGCGATCGGCCACCCGGTGGTGTACAGCTCGGTCACCGGCGCCGCCGGCAACCGCCGTGCGCTGGACATCATGGAGAAATCCGCGCGCGACGCCGGCTTCAAGGACATCACCTTCCTGCCCGAGCCGTTCGCCGCGGCGCTGAACTATGAAATGGGCACGACCCGCGAGGAAATCATCCTCGTGGTGGATGTGGGCGGCGGCACCACCGACTGTGCCGTAGTGCGCGTAGGGCCGGGGCGCGCCTTCGGCGGTGATCGCGACAAGGACGTGCTGTCGTATGCCGGCGACCGCATCGGTGGCGTGGACCTGGACTTTCATCTCGCGTGGCAGCGCCTGATGCCGCACTTCGGCAAAGGCACGCTGACCAACGACGGCCTGCCGGTGCCGCACCCGCTGCTGATCAACGCCATTTCGGTGAACGACTTTCCGGCACAGGAACGCTTTCGAAAATCCGGGGCGGAACTTCGGGAACTGGTGAAGCGCGCCAAAGCCCCGGAGAAGGTGGCGAGGCTGGTCACGCTGTGGGAGCAGACGCTGCAGTTCCGGCTGGTGAGGAGCGCCGAGCTCGCCAAGGTCGATCTGTCATCGGCCGAATGCGTTGACCTGTCGCTCGACTTCGTGGACCCGGAACTGATCTTCCCGCTCACGCGCGACGAACTCATGGACGCCATCGACGGCGACCTGAATCGCATCGGCGCGCTGGCGCGCGAGGCGGTGCAACTCGCCGGCGCCAGGATCGACCATATTTTCCTTACCGGCGGGACGTCGCGTTCACCAGCCGTGGTGCAGGCCATCCGCGACGCCATCCACCTTGACGTGCCGGTGCTGCGCGGCGACGACTTCGGTTCGGTGACGGTGGGACTGACGCAATACGCGAAAGGCTTCTTCAAGAGGGCAAAGTGCTAGCCTGACTGTGCGCGTGCCGCGTGCCCAGCGCCAGGATGGCATCGCGGTTGGTCCAGGAAATGGTGATTGCCGCCGCTTCTGCCTGTGGCAGCTTGGCGAAGATTTCGAAATCGTTTTCCACGCCCCAGTCCTATAATTGGAGCGGGCGTCGGTTCGCACATTTCGGCATTGGCCAGGGAGAAGGGATGAAATTCATTGGATGCATCAGTGTGATCGCTTGGATAGCCGCGTTGACGACGGCACCGCCGGGTTTCGCCCAGGACTATCCAGCCAAGCCAATCAGGGTCATCGTCGGGTATCCCGCGGGAACGACGACCGACACGGCGGCCCGCCTGCTGACCCGGCCGATGCAGGAACTGCTGCGGCAGGCGATCGTCGTGGAGCCCCGGCCGGGAGCGAACGGGGGAATCGGTGCCAACGCGGCGAAGAACGCGCAACCCGATGGCTATACGATTTTCTTCGGGTCGGTGACAAATCTTACAGCGATCTTCACCAAGGCCAATCCGGTCGACGCGGGCACCGATTTCGCCCCCATCTCGGACAGTCTCTACAGTCCGCAGGTGCTCCTTGTCTCCTCGAAGCTGAACGTGCAGACGCTCGACGAGCTGATCGCGCATGCGAAAAACAATCCCGCGGGCACGCTGAACAACGCCGTCACCTTCGCCGCCCAGGATCTGATCATGCATGCGGTGAAAAATTCCAAGGGATTGACCTACACGAACATCCCTTTCACCAACTTCGCGCAGTTCCTTCCACTCATGGCGAAGGGCGAGATCGCGATGCACGTGAACCTGTTCGGGAATGCACAGAGCGCGTTACAAGCGCAGTCGGTGCGGGCGCTATTCGTGACCGCGGCGAAGCGCATGTCTCGCTATCCGGACGTCCCGACCGCAGCCGAACTGGGCGTTCCGGGATTGGAGAGGGCCGGCTTCGCGGCCGGTTTCTGGGCGCCGCGAGGAATTTCCGCGGCGATTGGCCAGCGCTTGACCGATGCCGCGCAGGCCGCCACGAGGAATGATGAGGTGCAGCAGCAGTTCGCAAAGCTCGACTACGAGCCGGTCGGGTCTACGGCAGCCGACCAACTGCGGAACTTCACAGAGACCATGCGGTTCTTTTCCATCGCTGCGAAATCGGCGAACTACCAGCCGCAGTAGCTCCCGCCTACTTCGGCTGGCTGCGCACCTTGGGCTCGCCCAGCGCCAGGATGGCATCGCGGTTGGTCCAGGAAATGGTGATTGCCGCCGCTTCGGCCTGAGTCATCCAGCGGTAGCCCGAGTGCTCGTCGGGGGCGAGCGTCACGGCGATGTCCTCCGGTACCCGCAGGCTGAAGACATGCTCGCGATTGTGCGTGACGCCGGGCGCGTAGCGATGGCGGTGCTTGGCGAAGATTTCGAAATCGTTTTCCACGCCCCAGTCCACCAATTCGTGGCGCGTTGCGTCGATCCCGGTTTCCTCGAGCACTTCGCGGATCGCCGCCTCGCGCGGCGGCTCATCCTCGCGATCGAGGCTGCCCGTCACCGACTGCCAGAAGCCGGGCCACGCGGCGCGCTCCATCATCAGGACCTTCAGCCCGGGCGTGTGGATGACCACCAGCACGGAGCGCGGAATCTTGTACTGGGGCAGAGGCGTGATCATGTCGTATGTCGGGCCGACACCCGCGCCCAATTTACTGTCATTTTCGTAATGATCAGCAAGTGGGTCCTAGATCAATCTGATAAATACTGCCATGATGGATCGCCTCATCCGACCGGGGCATCCGGCCACCCGGACTTCCATCCATCCGGCCCGCCGATCAGCGCCCACAGCGGGCGGCCCTCGCCGCGCCAGAAATCGGCGGCATCGGCCAGGGCGCCCACCGCCTCCTCGAAATCGTGCCGGTGCCCGTCGCAGTAGTGCTTGCTCCTCTCCAGGATGATCACCCAGCCACTGCCTTGCTTGCCGGTGGCGGCATCGTCCTCAGTCCACGACAGGTCCTTCAGGCAATCGGTGAAGGCATCCCAGTTGCCGCCGAACCAGTCCGGGAAGTTCATGGCGCGGCTCACGCGCCCGAGAAAATCCTTCTTGCCATGCGCGTGGTCGATGTCGACGCGATAGACATGCAGGCCCGCGGCAGCCGCTTCAGCCGCGAATTCGCGCGCATCGGCCCTGAGGTGATAAATGCCGGCCTTGCGGTGATCGTGCAGCCAATGATGGGGCGTTGTCATGCGCTAGTCCCTGATTTGCCGGAAGCTGCGGTAGTGGTCATCGGTGTAATAGAACACCGTCGGCGGGTTACCGCCGGCGACGATGCGACGGGCGCCACGATCGCGCGCGCCGGGCGTCGGCACGGTGTATTCACGGTAATAACCCTGCGCCTGCTGCGGGAGCCGGCGCTCGCGATTGCCGAAGCTGCTGTCGTCCTGGCGATAGCGATAGGGACCGCCCTTGCGGATCAGCGCCAGCATCGACTGAGCCTCGGCTGGCAGTTGCGCGGCGCTGACGGCCTCCAGCGGCGCCGGGCCACGCGCCCATGCCGAAGAGGCGCCTGGCAGCGCGACCCATGCGAACAGTGCCAGGAACACCAATGCGGCCGCGCCCCGGGACAGCGCGCCGAACGAACGCCTCAAGTCGACATGGATTTGCCGCATTGACTGGCTCATGCGCTGATGCTCCTCGACAAGCACTCGCTGTCGCTTTCCCTGCTCAGGCCTTTTCGACGTTGCGCAGGCGGATGTGCAGTTCGCGCAACTGCTTGTCGTCCACCGGCGAAGGCGCGCTGGTCAAGAGGCACTGCGCGCGCTGCGTCTTGGGGAAGGCGATGACGTCGCGGATGGATTCGGAGCCCGTCATCAGCGTGACCATGCGATCCAGGCCGAAGGCGATACCGCCGTGCGGTGGGGCGCCGTACTGCAGCGCATCGAGCAGGAAACCGAACTTGAGCTTGGCTTCCTCGGCATCGATGGCCAGCGCTCGGAACACCTTGGACTGCACTTCCTCGCGATGGATACGCACCGAACCGCCGCCAAGCTCCCAGCCGTTGAGCACCATGTCGTAGGCCTTGGCGATCGCCTTGCCCGGATCGGTTTCGAGGTAGTCTTCGTGCCCGTCCTTGGGCGCGGTGAACGGGTGGTGCATGGCGTTCCAGCGCTTGGCCTCGTCGTCGTATTCGAACATCGGGAAGTCCACCACCCACAGCGGGCGCCATTCGGAGGACGCGAGGCCGTGCTTCTTGCCGTGCGCATCGTGGCCGATCTTCACGCGCAGTGCCCCCAACGCGTCGTTCACCACCTTGGCCTTGCCTGCGCCAAAGAAAATCAGGTCACCGTCCTTGGCGCCGGAGCGCTCGACGATGGCCTTGAGCGCGTCGTCGGAGAGGTTCTTGACGATGGGCGACTGCATGCCCTCGCGGCCCTTGGATATCTCGTTGAACTTGATATAGGCGAGCCCCTTGGCGCCGTAGATGCTGACAAATTCGGTGTAGGCGTCGATCTCGCCGCGCGACAGTTCCGCGCCCTTGGGGATCAGCAGGCCGGCCACACGTCCGCCCGGCGTGGTGGCGGGTCCCGAGAACACCTTGAAGTCGACCGACTTCATCACGTCGGTGAGCTCGGTGAACTTCAGCGAGACGCGCAGGTCCGGCTTGTCCGAGCCGTAGAGGCGCATCGCCTCGGCATAAGGCATGACCGGGAAGGGCTGCTGCAGGCTCTCGCCCATGGCTTCCTTGAACACGCTGTGGAACATGCCCTCGAAGATGTTGCGAATCTCCTCTTCGCCGAGGAATGAGGTTTCGCAGTCGATCTGCGTGAACTCGGGCTGGCGGTCGGCGCGCAGGTCCTCGTCGCGGAAGCACTTGGTGATCTGGTAGTAGCGGTCGAAGCCCGCCATCATCAGCATCTGCTTGAACAGCTGCGGCGACTGCGGCAGCGCGAAGAACTGGCCGTCGTGCACGCGCGAGGGCACGAGATAATCCCGCGCGCCCTCCGGCGTCGATTTCGTGAGCATCGGCGTCTCGATGTCGATGAAGCCCTGGGCATCCAGGTACTTGCGCACCGACATGGCAACGCGATAGCGCAGCATCAGGTTCTTCTGCATCTGCGGTCGACGAAGATCGATGACGCGATGCGTCAGGCGCACGTTTTCCGACAGGTTCTCGTCGTCAAGCTGGAAGGGCGGCGTCAGCGCGGCGTTGAGGATCTCGATGGTGTGTGAGAGCACTTCGATCTCGCCCGAGTGCAGGTTGGGGTTGGTGGTGCCTTCGGGGCGCTTCCTCACCACGCCGGTCACTTTCAGCACGTATTCATTGCGGATGCGCTCGGCATTGGCGAAGGTGTCCTTGCGGTCGGGGTCGCTCACCACCTGCACCAGGCCCTCGCGGTCGCGCAGGTCGATGAAGATCACCCCGCCATGGTCGCGACGGCGGTGTGCCCAGCCGTACAAAGTGACGGTTTTGCCGAGGTCGGCGGTGCCGACGAGGCCGCAGTAGTGGGTACGCATTGGGTAAAGACCTTAAGGTTGGTGCTGTGGGATCGCTACGGCTTGCCGGCCGGGCGCGCAGCAGGCAGGTGCCGGGTCGGTGGCGTGACGACGCCCATGGAGATGACGTACTTGAGCGCTTCATCCACGCTCATGTCCAGATCGATGACGTCGGCGCGCGGCATCATGAGGAAGAAGCCGGAGGTCGGATTGGGCGTGGTCGGGACATAGACACTGACATAGTCGCCGGAGAGGTGGTTGGCGACATCGCCGCCCGGCTGCCCGGTGAGGAAGGCGATGGTCCAGCTGCCCGCGCGCGGATACTGCACCAGCACCGCCTTGCGAAAGGCCTGGCCGCCGGGGGAGAACAGCGTGTCGCTCACCTGCTTGACGCCGCTGTAGATCGAATTCACCACCGGGATGCGCTTGAGAATGCCCTCCCAGATCGCCAGCAATTTCTGCCCGAGGAAGTTGGAGACGAAGATCCCGGTGAGCAGCACCACCAGCACCGTCAACACGACCCCGAGGCCGGGGATGTAGATGCTGGGCTTCCACAACGGGGGCAAGAGCAGCAGCGTCTGGTCCATGGTGGTCACGATGGCTTCGAGTACCCAGACGGTAATCGCCAGCGGGATCCAGACCAAGAGGCCGGTGATGAGGTATTTTTTCATGGTCGGTAATCGGTTCGGATCCGCGGCGCCACCGTGTCAGCGCATGCGCACCGCTGTTGCCCGCAGTGGCCCGGCAGAAGCGCCCAATCGGAATTAGGGGGTCAGGTCGCTGCGGACCCCGTGCTGGCGGGGGAGGCTGCAGGCGTGCTGGCGGGAGCGGATTCTGTCTTTGCGGGTGTCGCAGCGGAATCCGTGCTGCTCGCCTTGGCGTCGCCTTCCGACTTGGCCGCAGGCGTCGAGGAGCCGCCCTTGAAGTCGGTCGCGTACCAGCCGGAGCCCTTGAGCTGGAAGCCGGCAGCAGTCAGCATCTTCTGATAGCTGGACTTGCCGCACTTGGGGCAGTCGGTCAGCCGCGGATCGCTCATTTTCTGCAAATGCTCGTTCTGGAAGTTGCACGACGAGCAACGATAGACATAGATCGGCATGTGACGCTCCGGACACTACACATAACGGCGCACATAACGGCGCAAATAACGGCGCAATACGTCTGCGCAATCGACTATGAACTTCGCGAAAACCCAGCCGGTAATTATACCCGAGGGGTCTCGCCCCATCCACCGAATGTGGGGTGGAAACCCCGGAATTTCAAGGCATTGGACGGGATTGGGCGGCAAGGCCCGACCCCGGCAGCCCGCCGGGTGGACTACTTCGGTCCCAGGGACTCTTTCTCGAGCAGCAGGTAGGTGCCGTAGGCGTTGATCCGGTTGGCCGCATCGAAGGCCGGCAACCGGGAAAACCGGCTCCAATCGGTGTTCTTGAGGACTTCCTCGAACGGCACGAAGTCGCGCACGGCATCGGCCATGACCTGGCGCAGGAATACGAGGTAGTCACGCGTCAGGGTCAGGTCGGCGCCGGCGTTGCGCGAGGCGCTGCCGTGACCGGTGACAAGCACGCGCGGCCGCGCCAGCAGTACCTTGTCGATGGCCGCCAGCCACGCCTTGCTGTCGGCATCGCCCACGAAGGGCACCCTGCCGGTAAAGATCAGGTCGCCGACGAACATCACCGCGTCTTCGCGCACGGCCAGCGTGATGTCCTCGGCGGTATGCGCGGGCCCGATGCGCGCAATGCTGAAATGCAGGCCGCCCATTTCGAACTGCGTGTCGCCGTCCAGGTAGCGGTCGGGCGCGACGATCTGCAGCGTGTCATCGACCCAGGGCGCAAGCGACGACTTGCGCTCGAGCAAGCGCGCGCGCGGCGCATCCGATTGCAGGTAGGCCTCGACCTTGCGATCCGCCCAGACCTCCGCGCCGATGCGCTTGAAAGCCTGCAGGCCGTAGAAATGATCGGCGTGATAATGGCTGACGATCACGCGCCGCACCGGCTGGCGGGTGACACCGCGAATCGCCTTCAGTAGCGCGTCGCCCAGCGGCGGCGTGCCGAGCGCGTCGAACACGACGACACCCGCAGGCGTGACCACGAAACCGGCGTTGGAAGTGAATCCCTGGTTCTGCCGGGAAGGAACACCGCGCATGCCCTCGACGTACCAGGTGTGCGGCGCCACCTTCACCGCCTTCACCGGCACCGTGGCCGGTGGCGGTGCTGCAATCGCCACGCCGAAAGTCATGGCGCACGCAAAGGCCAGAAGGAATGCGGACAGCCTGAAGAACGGCACGACGGACAGCAGGAACAACCTTGCGCTCAAGGCGCGATCCCCGCATTCCCCTCGACGCCGATGAGCCGCGGCAGGTTGAGCCTGGGCGGGGCGAGGGTCTTCTTGTCCCTCAGGTACTGCGACAGGATGTCCCATGCGGGCTCCCCCTGCGCGCCCTCGGCGACCGGCGCCCAGCCCGCCACCTTGTAGAGCTTCGAGGCGGCGATGGGCTCCCCCTTCAGGCGCAGGTCGCTGATGCGCGCGCCCATCTTTGCGCCGGGCTCGCACGCGTAGGTCATCCCGCCCACGCGCACCATGTCACCGCCCTGCTGGTAGTAGGGATCCGGGTTGAACAGGTTGTCGCAGACGTCCTCCAGCACGTTCTTGATGGTCTCGCCGCTCATCTCGGTGAGCGTGGTGTAAGGGTAAGTGATGGCCGTCTGGTCCATGACGTGCTCGAAGGTGATCGCTTCGCCCGGCAGGATGCTAGTCCCCCAGCGAAAGCCCGGCGAGAACGCCAGGTCCGCGCCCTTGACCGTCATGAGCGCATCGAGCATCACCTGGTCGAAGGTGCCGTTGAAATTGCCGCGCCGGTATAGGAGGCCTTCGGTGACGGCGAGCTTTTCAGACAGTTTGGCGGCATGCGGCGCCCTATTCCTGACAATCAGTTGTTGCATATCCCTATCTGCGGGCAACAAGCGTGAAAATACTGGCAACAGCTTGTAGCGGTAACCGGTCATGCGAGCGCCCTTGACCTCGAGATCCATCACCGCGAGGAACTTGCCGTTGGAGCCGGCGTTGGTCACCACGGTCTTGCCGCCGGCATTGGAGATTTCGAGGGCCTTGGGCACGCCATCATGAGTATGGCCGCCGAGGATCACGTCGATGCCGCGCACGCGCGCGGCGAGTTTCAGGTCGACGTCCATGCCGTTGTGCGAAAGCAGCACGACGACGGCCGCCCCCTTGGCGCGCGCCTCGTCGACGTACTTCTGCAAGCGTTCTTCCTGGATGCCGAAGGTCCAGTCCGCCATCAGGTAGCGCGGGTTGGCGATCGGCGAATAGGGGAAAGCCTGGCCGATCACGGCAACCGGCACGCCGCCGAGTTCCCGCATCGTCCATGCCTTGAACACCGGGTCGCCGAAGTCGCGGGTTTCGATATTCTGCGCGAGGAACTCGGTCTTGCCCGCCAGTTCCTTCTCGACGATCTCCTTCACCCGGTCCTGGCCATAGGTGAACTCCCAGTGCGCGGTCATGATGTCCACGCCCAGGAGTCGCGTCGCCTCGATCATGTCCTGCCCGCGACTCCACAGGGCCGTGGCCGACCCCTGCCAGGTGTCGCCGCCATCGAGCAAGAGCGAGGCCGGTCGCGAGGCGCGCAGCCGTTTTACCAGGGTCGCCAGATGCGCAAATCCGCCGACCTTGCCGAAACTGCGTGCGGCGCGGCTGAAATCGAGCGAGGTAAAGGCATAAGCTTCGCGCGTGCCCGGTCGGATACCAAAGGCCTCGAGCAGCACCTCGCCCACCAGGTGCGGGGCGCGATTGCGCCCGACCCCCACGCCGAGGTTGACGTTGGGCTCGCGAAACCACAGCGGCGACAGCTGCGCATGGCAATCGGTGAAATGCAGCAGCGACACGTTACCGAAACGGGGGACGTCATAAAAACGCCCGTCGCCGGCCGCGGCGGCAGCCTCGGCCCGTGCGAGCGGAAGCCCGGCTGCGGCGGCCGCTGCAATCATGCGCAGGAAGTCGCGACGGTCTTGGGTCATATCAGCACTGCCTTATGTAGCTGCTCGGAAAAAAGCCCGTCCTCGACGGGCCTTCCTGCTTACTTGTTGACGGGAGAATTCGGGTCGAGCAGCAGCGCGGTCAGGTCCTTCATCTGTTGCTCGGTGAGGATCCCGCTGTGGCCGAAGCGCGGCATGTTGGAACACGCCGAATACGCCTGCGAGTTGTAGATCTTGCCGTAGGCATAGCGCTGCATGGCCTCGCTGTTGCCGCGCGTCTTGCCGAAATTGCGCAGGCTCGGCCCGATGGTGCCGAACGAGAGCTCCGTGCCCGACAACTGGTGGCAGGCATAGCAATTGGCCCCTGCCACCGATCCCGGCGCATCGCTGAATTGCATGCCCACGCCGCTTTGCGCCACGCGTTCGCCTGCCTCCCAGCTGCCGAGCAGCTTGCCGTCGGCCGGATACTTGACGAGCGCGAGCTGCTCCTTCTCCAGTTGCTTCACGCGCGCCTTTTGCTTCTGCCAGCCGGGCGAGGAGCAGAACTTCTGCATGTCGTCCTGGCGCAGGCGCGACAGCCCCGCCTGGCCCTGCGGGTTGAAGCCACGAAACATTTCGCGCATCACCTCGGCCTCGCCGACGGCGACTTGCGCGCGATCGGCGGCGGCAACCCCGGCCGATGCCATTCCCAGCGCGAGGCCTGCAACATAAAGCATTCGATTGAAGTTGCGCATGCCGGCCTCCTTAGCGCTTGAGCGCGGGTGCGTTGAACGCCGCGCCGTTGGCATTTTTCGCCAGGAATGTCGTCAGCGCGATCGACGCCTCGGAGCCGTACTCCAGAGCGGGAAAGCGCTGCTGCCGGAAACAATCGAACAGCCGCCACTGGAAGGTTCTCAACTCACCCTGGGAGACGCGGTACGCCGGCCAGGTGGTGTACGCACGCTGCGCATCCTTCTTGTTCAGCAGGTTCGGCAGATCCTGCAAGCGGATGCGCTTGTCGTTTTCGCCATGGCAGGTGGCGCAGGCAAAGTCATGCGAGCCGCCGCGATAGAAGAAAATTTTCTCGCCCATCGCGTAGGACTCCTTTTCCTTCGGATGCGCCGTCGACACCTTCATCTTGATGCCCTTGGATTCGGAGGTGACATAGGCAACCAGCGCCTCCATGTCGGAGCGATTGGTGCCCGAGCCAAAGGCATTGCGCTTGATGGCTGCCCCGTCCATGCCCTGAATGCCGGTCATGCAGTGCAGCAGGCGTGACTCCAGGTCCATGACCCGGCCGGTGTCCTTGAAATAGCGCGGCAGTTCCGTGTATGCCCCTTTCACCACGCCGGGCCCCTTGCCCAGGTCGCAGGTCTCGAGCGATGCCTTCTTCGGGCCACGCTTCTCTTTCCACAGGCCTTCGCCACGCGCTTCCCACAACTCGGCCGGGTTGCCGTCGGCCAGCAGCTCGCGATAGCGCTCGATGCCCTTGACGGTATCGGATTGCGCCGACTGCGCCGTCGCGATGGACGGCAGCAGGCAGACGGTCGCGAGCAAGCAGCCCTTCACTAACTTTCGGAACATGTCATTCCCCCTCTGTGCGCCGACTAGCTATTCGACAACGGGCGCACCAAACCGCCCTGATAACTTCTGCCGCGCCTGCAATCACCCTGCGGTGATGGCCGTCTCGTCGGTTCGCTTTTCACCCCGATTGTCGGTCCAGGTGATGCCCACCTTTTCGCCCGGCTTTCCACCGGAAAACCGGAAATTCAGGAATGGGTTCTTCGACACCGACGGCCCCCACTGCGCGGACAGCACAGTACGACCGGCGTATGTCGCGGTCACGGTCTGGATATACCATGCGGGCACAAGCACGCCCTTGGCATCCTTGCGCTGTCCGGTTTCCATTTCGTGGCTCATCAGTACCCGCACGTCGACTTTGCCGTCTTTCGCTACCGCGCGAATGCGCATCGGATCTGTCATGGCAATCCTCCTTCAGAATAGTGTGATGTATAGCGCCGCTGGCGGGCTCAGCCCCCGCAGCCGCCCAGGGTGACCTTGATTTCCTTCTTGAGGAAATAGTACTTGCCGTCCGCCTTCACCAGCGCATAGACGTCCGTGCTCTCGGCGAGCTTGACGCGCGTGCTGACAAAGGGGTCGGTCCCGTTGGGAATCTCGAACACGGCCGACAACAGGTTCGGGTTCTTCTCCACCAGGATCGCGATGGACTCGGTCTTCGGGATGTTGCTGGTGACACTGACCGGAACGACAAGGCCGTTTTCGGCGATGTCGGGCGCGGTGATCTGGATCGCCTTGTTCTCCGCGGGCGGTGTCCCGCCCAATGCCTTCACTGCGTCGGCGAGATTCCTGGCGCCGAAGGCACCGCTGTTCCATTGCTGCTGGGCCAATGCCTCACCTGCAGGCAGCAGGCCGGCCGCTGCCAATAATCCCAGGAGGCCAATGCCGCCTCCTGCCTTGATCACCTTGCGCCGCTCTTCGTTGCCGTTCATATTGCCCTCCAGAACACAGTAAAAGTTTCCGCTACGCCAATCCTAGCGGGCCCCATTCAATAACCATAGCATCATGCTTTGTATATCTCCATCGGCGATTGATGATTGAGGGGGCATCGCCACGTTGCCCCAATTGCCCGAGCCCCCGGTCTTCACCTTCGTGACCAACCGCGCGCCCGCCCCGACATCCCCCGCATAGCGCTGCGCAATCTCACGGAACGACGGACCGACCACGCGGCTGGTGATGCCATGGCAGAGCTGGCAGCCGTTCTTGCGCACCAAGGCCGCGCCAACCGACGCGGACACCTCGCCTGCCTTGGCCGCACCGGCAACGGTGACCACGCCGCGCACCGGCCCCACCAACCGGTTCTGGTCGGCCAGGTTCCCGTGCGTATCCTTTGCATTCTCCGGATAGCTGGAGACGATCTTCAATTCGCCCTTCACGCAATCCTTCATGCAGGGGGTGTTGCGCACGTCGGGTTTGCCGCGAACATCCGACAGCCCGGGGAACGGCCGCAACCCGTCCCGATTGGGAAGCCGCTTTTGCACTTCGCGGATGTTCTGGTCGTTCAATGTGAAATCCCCGGGCAGGAGATCGCCCATGTTCAGGATATAGGCGGTCACGGCATACACTTCATCGACCGTCAACGACTTGGGTTCGTTCCACGGCATGGCGCGGCGGATGTAATCCCACAGCGTCGACAGGTGCGACAGCTTCATCAGGGTGGTGCGCTGGTCGCTCGACTCGATGAGGGAGCGCACGCGGCCCCGCTTCACGTCATCCGCAGTCGTGCCCCCAATGATGGGCGGGAACACCTCGTTGCTCTCGCCGAAATAACCGTGGCATGACGCGCACTTCTTTTCCCACAGCTCCTGGCCCTGGGACACCGTTCCCTGCCCCTTGGGCAGTCCCGTGAAGTCGGCACGGACATCGATGTCCCAGGCGGCGATCTCGGCCGGCGTGGCCGCGCGGCCGATGCCGGGATAACGATCCTGCGCCGCGACGGCGCCGGCAAGCAGCATCAGACACGCAGCAGCAAGCCTAGCCCAGATGGACATTGCGCACCTCGCCTGTCGCATCAACCTGCCACGACTGGATGGCATTGTTGTGATAGATCGAACGCGTTCCGCGCACCTCGCGCAATTGGCGCTTTTGCGGCTGCACGTAGCCGGTTTCGTCGATGGCGCGGCTTTGCAGGATGGCCGGGCCGCCATTCCATGTCCAGTCGATGTTGAAGCGCGTGAGGCACTTGCCGAGCACCGGCCCCTGCAGCCGCGCGGTGCGCCAGTTGCGCCCGCCGTCGAATGAAACATCGACGCGCCGCACCTTGCCGCGCCCCGACCAAGCCAGGCCCGTGACGTTGTACTGCCCGCGATCGAGCAGGGTCTGTCCGCCCGATGGCGTGGTGATCACCGATTTGCATTCCTGGGTCCAGGTGTACTGGCGCGCCACGCCGTCGGGCATGAGGTCGACGTAGTGAAGGACTTCTTCGCGGGTCGCGAAAGGCTGGTCACCGACCTCGATGCGCCGCAGCCATTTCACCCACGACACGCCCTGCACGCCGGGCACCACCAGGCGCAATGGGTAGCCGTTCTCCGGGCGCAGCATTTCACCGTTCAT
Source organism: Betaproteobacteria bacterium (assembly GCA_947478805.1). Taxonomy (GTDB): domain Bacteria; phylum Pseudomonadota; class Gammaproteobacteria; order Burkholderiales; family SG8-39; genus CAIYPG01. Next base: position 24,338 of record CANJXQ010000039.1, read on the forward strand.
GCCCCAGGCGACCATCACATCGTCCAGCGCGCGATCCATGGGAATGGTGCGGGCCAGGCTCGCCCCGTCGGCGCCCTCGGCGAGCACGAATCGCGCGCGCTTGCGATCGAAGCCGCAGTCGTCCAGCAACACCTTGAGCGGCACGCCGGTGAACTCGCTGCACGACAACATGCCGTGCGTGTACTGCACGGTGGGTACGGCGACGTTGCCCCATTCCATGCCGGTGTTGGCGCCGCATTCGATGAAATGCATGCGCGACACCGAGGGCAGGCGCATCAGGTCGTCCATGGTGTAGACCTTGGGGTTCTTCACCATCCCCATCACCATGAGGCGATGCGTGGCCGGATCGATGTCGTGCCAGCCCTGGTGGTGGCGCTCGAAGTGCAGCCCGTTCGGCGTGATGATTCCGAACAGGCCCTGCAGCGGCGCGAAGGACACCGATGCGGCCGAGACGCGTGTCAGGCCGGGGCTTTCACGGCGCGCGAGGTTTCTTTCATACTGTGAGGGCAGCCCATAGCCGCGCTCGGCCACCGGGAGTCCCAGGGTGTGGCTGTGCGCGGGCAGCTCGAGGATGGCGGGATCGCCCTTCGGTTGCGCGCTCCCCTGCGCCCAGGCTTGCACGCTGAGCGACGCACCGGCTGCGACGAATGCCTTGCGCAGGAAATCGCGCCGCCCGGACTGCACATCGACGATCTGCTCTCGCGTCAGGAAATTTTCGGGTGCGCGACGCAGGCGTCCCGCATGTGCCGGCTTGGCCATCATGCTGGCAGCAGCCGCATCGAACCGACCGCGCCCGCCAGCCACGACTGCCGGGCAAAATTGCGCGTATCCAGCATGCCCCCTCCATCCACGAAGATGACGCCCACACCTGCGTCGCCTAGAAAAACGGGGGACGCCAAAGGCATGACTATATATTAGTATATTCTAATATATAAAGTCAAGCTTCAAGGGAAGCCCTTGCGCCCCTCGAGTGTTGCGCAACCGCACAACGACTCAGGTATCTTTGGCGCTCGAGCGAGTCGGCCAATATTTCATTCCAACAGGAAGGCAGGCAACAATGAAGACATTCTCCACTGGGCGGATCGATACAGCGAACTTGAGAAAGAAGGCCACGAACCTGCGCGCCTGGATCGGCCCGGCACTGCTCAGCGCCGCCATTGCCGCCGGTGTGGCAGCGCCCATCCGCGCCGAGGCCGCGTCCACCCCAGCCGCGACGCAGGAAAAGAAAGCGACCGCGGCCAAAGTCGCACGTCACAAGGTAATTTTCCAGGTCAGCGATGCGGACCCGAAAAAATGGGGCCTGACGCTGAACAATGCGCGCAATGTGCAGGCCGAGCTTGGCGCGACCAACGTGGACATCGAGATCGTCGCCTACGGCCCCGGCATCGGCATGCTCAAGGCCGACTCGGAGTCGGCGAACCGGGTGCAGGACGAGGCACTAAGCAACGGCGTAAAGGTCGTTGCCTGTGAGAACACCATGACCAACATGAAGCTGTCCAAGGCCGACATGCTCAACGGCATCGGCTACGTGCGGGCCGGGGTAGTGGAGTTGATGCTGCGCCAGAAACAGGGCTGGGCCTACATCCGCCCATAAAATCATGGGCCCGGCATTCGGGCGCGACGACGACTTCCTCTAGAACGGAATGTCGTCGTCCATGTCCTCGAAGGAGCCGCCGCCCTTCTTGGCTGCGGGCTTGGCACCCGCTGACGCGGCCATCGGTTCGCGTGCCGGGCGGCCACCGCCACCCTCGCTATCCATGCCGCCACCACCCATGCCCGAGCGGCTGCCGAGCATCTGCATCTTGTCGGCGACGATTTCCGTGGTGTATTTCTCCTGGCCTTCCTTGTCGGTCCACTTGCGCGTGCGCAGCGAGCCTTCGACATAGACCTGGGAGCCCTTCTTCAGGTACTCGCCCGCGATTTCAGCCAGGCGATTGAAGAACACGATGCGATGCCACTCGGTGCGCTCCTGTTTTTCGCCCGAGGCCTTGTCTTTCCAGGTGTCGGTAGTGGCGATCGACACATTGGTGATCGCGCCACCCTCTGCGTTGTAACGCGTCTCCGGATCGCGGCCGAGGTTTCCCACCAGAATTACTTTGTTTACGCTTGCCATTACGCTTCTCCTCCGATTGTTCTCAAGGCGGCCTGCTCATCCCAGGCGCCCGCAAATACGGTCAGCACCGCAATCCCCTGCTCCGGCATGACCACCACATCGCACACGCCGCGAACAAGCACCAGGCGCTCACGCAACGCAACTGCGTCACATGCCGAGCCCAGCTTCAAGGTCCGGCTGGTGACCTGTCCGGGAAAGTTCATGCCGATCGATACTACCAACCATAACGCGATCAGCACGATTCCGAATACAAACACCTCAACATTCCCGCCATGCTGGGCAATCAGGCCACCGATTGCCCCACCGGCAAAAAGCCCCAGCGCCTGGGTGGTGTTATACACGCCGATGGCAGTGCCGCGTGCCGATACCGGCGCAATCTTCGTCACCAGCGACGGCAGCGTGGCCTCCAGGATGTTGAATGCTATGAAGAATCCGGTGAGGAGCGCAATAACCGCCGGGAGATGGTCCAGCCACAGCGCAAATCCCGCCTGCACAGCCAGCATCAATGCGACCGCGGCAATGAACAGCCGCTTCAATTGCCCGCGCCGCTCGGCGACGATGATCGGCGGCATCATCAACGCGAACGACACCAGCACCACCGGCAGATAGACCTTCCAGTGCGCCTCTACCGGCAGGTGCCCGGAATTCACCAGCGCGACCGGCACCACCACGAACATGGCCATCTGCACGGCATGCAGCGCGAAGATGCCGAAGTTGAGCCGCAGGAGATCCGGGTTTCGCAGCACATCACCCAGTGATGCGCCGTCGGCCCTGAGCACCGCCGCGGGGGCTTCCCGCCCGCCCTCCTGCGCGGCGCCCAGACCTGCCGCGAGCGATTCCGACGGCACCACCGCGATCACGATGCCAATGGCCGCGAAGGCCAGCACGCCGATCAGCGTGAACATGCCATCCATGCCGATGGTCCGGTACAAGGCCGGTGCCAGCATCAAGGACATGGCGAAGGTCAGCCCGATGGATGCGCCGATCAGCGCCATCACCTTTGTGCGGTGCTGGTCGCGCGTGAGATCGGCGGCGAGCGCCACGACCGCGGCAGAAATGGCGCCCGCGCCCTGGATGCATCGGCCGACGATCGTCATCTCGATGCTCGTCGCCATCGCGGCCACGAAACTGCCGGCGGCAAACAGCAGCAATCCGAACACGATCACCGGCTTGCGGCCCCAGCGATCGGAGGCCATGCCGAAGGGAATCTGCAGGACGCCTTGCGTCAATCCATAGGCGCCCAGGGCCAATCCGACAAGAAACTGGCTGTCGCCCCCGCTCAGGTGCACGGCATGGATGGCAAATACCGGCAGGATGAGGAACAGCCCGAACATTCGCAGCGCAAACAACGACGCCAGCGACAGGCTGGCGCGGATTTCCAGCCGGGACATCCTGTCATCCAGCGTAGCCGCCAGACGGTCGGGTTCGGGATTGGCGGGATTGGCGGGGTCGCCCGCCGGGGAGAACTTCATTCAGATGGCGCAGCGCACAAGAAGTTGCGTATATTAGCAGGTTCGCCCCGGCAGACTGCCCGTGGGCACTCTAAATTGAGCCTCATGGAACTGATCCGCATCCGCGGTGCGCGCACGCACAACCTGCAGAACATCAGCCTCG
>CANJXQ010000040.1 GCA_947478805.1 Betaproteobacteria bacterium
CACAGGCAACGTGCCGAACGGCGCGAAAGGGTCAGTCGAGTCCAGATACAAGTCCAGGCTGGGCACATAGGTGATGACATGATTAATCGGGTAATGGCTACCGATCGTCGAGAAAATGTGGCTCGTTCCAGAATTGATCAACGCGGGGCTGCTAGGAATTCCGACCGCAGTCAGCAACGATTCAAGCAAAACAACGTGGTCCTTGCAGTCCCCGTAGAGATTGTGAAGCACCTGGGATGCTGGACGGGGAACGAGTCGCCCCTGCCCCAGAGAAACCGAAACATAGCGGATGTTTTGAGCAACCCAAGTATAGAGAGCCCGAGCCTTTGCGCGGTCACCTGTGGCATCCGCCGTCAAACGTTGAGCCAGCGTCCGTATTTCATCGTTAATTTCAACATTAGGTTCGAAAAACGTCTTAGCCAAACGCCCCAGCGCTCGCATGTCCGGGATGGTAGATACCAACAGATAATCTGCGTAATGGATAAGACCTGCCGCATCGGGTTGCGGCGGCAGCGCTTGTTCGCGTCGGTAGCGAAACGTGTAATAGGACAAGCCATCGACCGTCTTGTCCAAGCCGCCCGTCACACCGCGCTTGTCCACATAGAGTTTTTTCGACTCCGGCAGGACGAACTGGGCCTCCCAGTCGGAGAACACGAAGCTAGGTGATAACACGAATGCCCGCGTGAACTCTCCAGGATACGGCGTCACATGAACCCGCGAGACCACCTTGTAGGAGGTCAGGCTGCCGACCGCGACCCGGGGGAAGATGATGGCCTTAACCTTCGTATCGGAGAATGCAGCAACCCCGCCACTGTTGTCCTCCTCCCTGTCCCGAATCGCCGAAGGCGGAACCGGAACCCTAGTCCCGTCCCGGGTCACCGTCCACGCATCGACAGACAGAATTTCCTCCTGGCTGGAGATATAACTGATCTCCTGGCTGCCGTAGTCCTCAGCCCCCTTAGGAGTTCGGATACGGAAAGAGTTCTCCATCGATTGGATGTAGGTGCCATCGCCATTGACGACAAAGGTCTGATGATCGCGTTCGACCGCAACGGGAGGGTCGTAGGCGCGTTGGGCCCAGGAGGTTGCGCCGCCAAAACTCAGGATCAGGAAAGCGAGAACACGCAGAATGCGAGGAGTGGTCAATTGATGCCTTTCAACAGGTTGAAGCCCCCCCCAGTATGGCTGCTCCACCGGAAAACGAGCCTGGGTGCCACCGAGATCTTACGGTTCCACGGTCTGCTTGGGGGGGGTAGAAATATGTGGAATGAGTGAATGTAATTTTTTGGGGCGAACTAATTCAATGGCGAAATATTCTTTTATTCCGATAACGTTTCCCCACCGTAACGATGACCCCATCCGCGCTACTCTGGACGAGGTACGACCGAAAATACTCCGAAAGCCGTTTTATCGGGGCTGAGCCAACATCGCGCTCCAGTTTTCGAATGCTCTCGCGGTCAAAGTATCGGATGACGCCGCCACTACCATCAAACGCTTCCACTCCGTAACTCAGTAGCCATATTTGAATCAGTGGCGGAATTCCGCGTTGCTGGGCGCGCTTCGTCGCATGTTTCGTACAAGTATCAAGAATCACGACTTCCTCCCTAACCTAAAAAGCTACACGCAGGCTGGTTGACATGCATTCAGTGGATTGTGGTGAACCAGAAAGAGCGTCCACCACGCAAATACGCCTAGTTACGGTATGCGGAGCCCACATAGCCACTGCCAGGTGCGAAGTAGTTGGTAGTGTTGCCGGAAGTGAACGAAGAGCCTGCATAGCCTTGACCAGGTACAAAGTAGTTCGTGGACTGGGCTACGGCGGTGCCGACCGAAGCGGCGACGATGACGATGGCTGCGACTGCTTGGATGAGGTTTTTCATGGCATTTCCCTTTGGGTTGGTTGCAAGCGTTATCGCTTACATGGGTAGAGACGCAACCCAACCGGAAATGTGAGGGATTATTGGCGGCCACCCCTGAAAATAATCTTATATTGATGTTTTATATGAACTTTTAATACCACTCACCAGTGCCACAAGAATTTCTCGCTCGCATACCCTCACAATCCCTAGGCTGCAACGTCTCTTCTCTTGTCACGCAAGCGGTATCCCGAGAAACCCTCTCGGTTGCGCCAAGAACCCATCAGGAGAGATCACATGGAAAAAATCATCGGTTTGACGTTTGCAGCCATCCTCGGAACAGCAATCGTCGGGATATCAGCCGCCCAACAGAAGCTCTTTAATGAAAGCTGTTCGACTGTGAGCTTTAGCATGACCAATGGGAACGGGCTGGGTAGGTCAGCGCCGGTACTGCTCGTCCCATGCCACAACCGTGCGGGTGAATGACTCGGTCTGCGGAACTACTTCCAATTTCCCATGAGGATGAACGGTGCCCAGTAGTAGGGGTGGGCGTACTTGGTTCGGAGCATCATCGCCATCTGTGACTGGCGCAGCGCCTCGATCTTGGTGAGCGAGTCCAACTGCCTCCGGCGGTACATGTCTGCCATTAGTGTCGCCGTGCTTTGGTCAGCTACCGGCCACAAGGTCGCAAGCACCGCCTTGGCACCCTGCTGCTGCGCAATCACCCCGAACCCCTCGATCTCCTTGCCCTGCTCGTCCCGCCCGCCCCCAAGCCCGGTATCACAGGCCGACAAGGTCAGCAGGTCCACATTATCAAAGCGGTAGTTCTGTGTGCGAATGTCGCCAAGAGTTAGACGTTCACCATCACCCAGAAGCAAGAACGAGTTGACTTCAGTGCCAGGACTGAACCGAAAGTGGCTTGCCACGTGCATCAGCGGGAACTTGCGCTGACCCACGTCCTTCAGTCGCGACGCCGTGAACGCCTCGTCCAGATACACCTCACCGGGCATAAACCCTCCGGCGGCCGTCTTGACGATCGCCCCCATCTCCGCCTGCACACCGGCCAAGGGTTTGAATTCTGGCCACGCCTTTGTCACCCCCAAACCTGCTGCCTGCCATTCAGGTGATACCGACTCACGAAGCTTGTTTCTTGTCACGCTGGTATAGATCGGTAGGTTCCAGCGATTCACCAGATATTGCTTGCCGTCGTGGAGCGCCCCAAAGGGCAGGTAACGCAGCGCACCGTCGAGCGACAGCATCACGGTTTTAATCTTGGAATCGTCAAGGTCCTTTGCCACCGGGGCGACTAGGATTCGGTACAGGTCCTGCGCCGCGGCCACTGGGTTCGACTTGAGGTCTTGCAGCAAGCGCCGCAGTTCACCGATCTTCCGGTTGAGTTCTTTGGAGTCAATGTCGCTGCTCCGCGCCAACTGGATGCCAGGCGTCGTCAGCAGCATCCCCACCCGCTTGTCGGTGATGTAGTACTGCAGCAGCGCCACGTCATCACCCAGCCCCTTGATCAGACTCTGGGACTCGCGCATCGCCTGGTCGCTGACTTCTTCTACTTCCACCTTGCGGGCCTGCCCCTTCTGGGCTAAGCCTTCTCGCATCTCACTCAAGAACGACTGGAACGCCTTTTGGGCCACCTTCAGGTCTGCAGCGATCGCCTGCTGTCGTTGCTTCTGCTCCGGGGTCAGACCGAGCTTCGCCTGCTTCTCCAGATCACGTTCCTCCGCGCCCAGCTTCCCTAACTGGTCTGCAATCTCGCGGTAGCGTTTCAACCAGACCTGCTCGGTCCCCGTGTAGCTAATCCTTGAACCCCTCGGGTCCGCGTCTGAAGCACGACGAATAAACTCGAACTGCTCGTCCTCCTTGAGCATATCTAGTACCTGCTGGGCCTCGGACAGACGGCCCTGCTCAATGAGCATATAAGCAAGGTCTTGGTAAACTTGCTGAACATTAGCTGTAAAGCGTAACAAATCAGATTTTCCTAAATTTGAAACACCTCCTCTAATAGACTGAAAAATGTTGACGCTAGACTTCAACATTAATAGAGCAGCCTCTGGCCTAGCTAGTACGTATAAAGCGTTCCCGTAGACGTGAAGTGAGTCGGCAGTATGTGAATGCAATTCGCCAACAGCACGCCCATTGATAATTAGAGCTTCTTCGCTGGATGAAAGGGCTTTGTCCTTCAATCCCAAATTGAGATAGGTGTCGGAAATATTATTTAATGACAATCCAAGGGAGGGATGATTGGGCGCTAGTGCAACTTTATTTATAGACATTGCCCTAAGTTGCAAAGGCAACGCCTTCTTGTAATTACCTAACTTTTGGTAGGTAGTGGCAAGGTTGTCTAAGCTAAGTGCAAAAAGTGGGTGATTTTTACCCAATATTTTTTCGAACTTCTGAGTCGAACGTATTTGAAATGCTAAACCTTTTTCAGTCTCACCAATAGCGACATAAGCAAGCCCTATGTTATTAATCAACTTGGAATAGACATCGCCCTCCATTGAATCATCTTCAAGAGCTTTCTTTGCCTTCAAAAATAATTCGAGCGATTTATCAGGTTGTCCCAGTCCGTAGTAATCTAACGCAACATTATTTAAATACGTTGAAATTGCGGATCCAATTTTTTCGCGCAAGGCGAGAGCAAGTTGTAATGCACTAAGATTTACCTCTAAAGCCTCAGTTAGCTTACCGCTATCACGGAGGATTGAACCTAAATCGCCCAGAAATAGCAATGTCCATCTATCGCGCTTATTGCCGGCAATCTGGACCGCTCTTTTAGCTAAAACTAATGCTTCTGAGAAATTGCCTTGGGTGGACAAAGATCTTGCCAAACCTGAATTTGCTATCGCCACCTCGTTACTCGAAAAGCCATAAAGTCGCGTTGCAATATTTAAAGCCCTAACCTGTAACGGGATTGCTGTATTTGGCTGATTTTTCGTTACGTAAATCTGCGCCAATAATACAATTGCATAGAAAGTTTCTTCCTCATTATCAAGAAACTGTTCTAATACTTTCAAAGACTTTTCAGCATAAATAACATTCAATTCAAAGTCGCCCAAGTTTGAATAGTCTATTGAAATATTCCTCAGTGCTGCAGCGTAACCTTCATTATTTTTACCAACATTTTTTTCTCTTAATTCTAGGGCTTTAAGTCGTAAATTCAGCGCTTTTTTATGCAAGCCATTTCGCGATACTTTTCGTGCCGTATCCTCAAGTAGCTTAATCTCAAATATCGGAGACATATTTCGAGATTGCAAATTATTAGATCCTTCAAGCCCGGATACATTGAAGGAGAGAAAAACTAAGCTAACAACTATCAATCGCTTCAAAAATTGAGTCATTGAAAAATTATAAAATAGGGGGATCACTTCCAATTGCCCATGAGGATGAACGGTGCCCAGTAGTAGGGGTGGGCGTACTTGGTTCGGAGCATCAGGGCCAGCTGGGACTGGCGCAGCGCCTCGATCTTCGTGAGCGAGCCCGACTGCCTCCGGCGGTACATGTCTGCCATTAGTGTTGCCGTGCTCTGATCGGCCACCGGCCACAGCGTAGCAAGTATGGCTTTCGCCCCTTGCTGCTGTGCAATCACCCCGAAGCCCTCGATCTCCTTACCTTGTTCGTCCCGTCCGCCGCCAAGCCCCGTGTCGCAGGCTGACAAGGTCAGCAGGTCCACGTTATCAAACCGATAGTTTTGTGTACGGATATCACCCAAGGTCAGACGTTCACCGTCACCCAGAAGCAAGAATGAATTGACCTCGGTGCCAGGACTGAACCTGAAGTGGCTTGCCACGTGCATCAGCGGGAACTTGCGCTGCCCCACATCCATTAGCCTCTTTGCCGTGAACGCCTCATCCAGATACACCTCCCCGGGCATAAACCCTCCGGCGGCCGTCTTGACGATTGCCCCCATCTCCGCCTTCACCCCAGCCAGCGGCTTGAATTCTGGCCACGCCTTTGTCACCCCCAGACCCGCCGCCTGCCACTGCGGGGATACCGCATCCCGCAGCCTGTTCTTAGTCACGCTGGTGTACATCGGCAGGTTCCATTGACTGATCAGGTATTGCTTGCCGTCGTGGAGCGCACCAAAGGGCAGGTAACGCAGCGCGCCGTCAAGCGACAGCATCACGGTTTTTATCTTTGCGTCTTTCAGATCCTTCTCCACTGGGGCCACTAGGATCCGGTACAGATCCTGCGCAGCAGCCACCGGGTTGGACTTGGGGTCTTGCAGCAAGCGCCGAAACTCACCAATCTTGCGGTTAAGTTCTTTGGAGTCAATGGCACTATTCCGGGCCAACTGGATGCCAGGCGTCGTCAGCAGCATCCCCACCCGCTTGTCAGTGACGTAGTACTGCAGCAGCGCCACATCATCTCCGAGCCCCTTGATCAGGCTCTGGGACTCACGCATCGCCTGGTCGCTGATTTCCTCTACCTCCACCTTGCGGGCCTGCCCCTTCTGGGCCAAGCCTTCTCGCATCTCGCCAAGATATGACTGGAAGGCCGACTGGGCCACCTTCAGGTCTGCCGCAATCGCCTGTTGCCGCTGCTTCTGCTCCGGGGTCAGGCCGAGTTTCGCCTGCTTCTCCAACTCCCGTTCCTCGGCGCCCAGCTTCCCTAACTGGTCTGCAATCTCTCGGTAGCGCTTCAGCCAGACCTGCTCGGTCCCCGTGTAGCCAATCCTTGAACCCCTCGGGTCCGCGTCTGAGGCGCGACGAATAAACTCGAACTGCTCATCCTCCTTGAGCATGTCCAACACCTGCTGCCCTTCGGACAGACGGCCCTGCTCAATGAGCGCATCGGCAAGGGCCTGATACCAAGACGATAAAGAATCTGAGTAACTCTTCAGTTCAGAAGAGCCAATACGGGAAACTAACTGGCGCTGGACTTGTAAAGTGTTGATGGCCGACTTCATCAGTGCAAATGCGGACTCGGGGTTGCCCTGCCATAAAATTTCTGTTGCTAGTTCAACCTTTAGTTTCGCCGTACTAGGGTGGTCTGGACCAAGGGCATTTTCCCAGATCGCCAATGCTCTAACCTGCAGCGGCAGCGCCTTGTTGTGTTGGGTAAGATTTGAATACATCAATGCTAGATTGGCTAAAGTCAATGCCGTATCCGGATGCTCAGGGCCCAGTACCTTTTCCTTGATAGCTAAAGCTTTCACCGTCAAGGGTAGTCCCTTGTCGTATTGCCCCATAGCACTATAGAGCGATCCAAGATTCCCCATCGCAGATGCAGTATCAGAATGCCCCAGACCTTGTACTTTCTCGCGAACCGCTAATGCTTTAATGGCCAGCGGGAGGGCATTGTCGTATTGCCCCATAGCAAAATAGAGCGATTCAAGATTTCCCATCGCCGATGCAGTATCAGGATGCTCCAGCCCTAACACTTTTCCGAAAATAGATAATGCCCGAAACTGCAGCGGGAGCGCGTTGTCATACTGCGCAAGTGCTTTATAAATTAGCGACAAATTGCTTAAAGCCCATGCCGTGTCAGGATGTTCCAGCCCCATCCATTTTTCGGAAATCGATAATACCCGAACCCGCAATTGGAGCGTTTTTTCGTATTGGGCTAATTCCATATAAGTTGTCGATAAACCACTTAAAGCACTTGCCGTATCAGGATGCTCTGGCCCTTTCACTTTTTCTAAAATAGATAATGCACGAACCCGTAGTGGGAGCGCTTTTTCGTGTTGTGCCAATTCTCCGTAACTATGTGCCAAATTCCCTAAAGCTATACCCGTATCCCGGTGTTCAGGGCCTTGTACCTTTTCCCGAATAGCTACTGCGCGTAAGTCAAGTGGCAGAGCCTTGTCGTGCTGTCCAAGACGTGAATATGTAACCGCCAGACTAGTTAATGCAATCGCCGTATCTAGGTGCTCCGGGCCCTGCACTTTCTCCAGAATCCCTAGTGCTCTTAACTTTAGTAGCAATGCTTTTTCATGCTGCGCTAATTGGGTGTATGTCCATGCCAGATCGATTAAAGCCATCGCCGTACGCGGACTCTCCGGGGCAAGTACTTTTTCAAAGATCGCCAACGCTCGAACGTTAAGTGGCAGCGAGTTGTCGTATTGGGCAAGTTTAGAATAGGTTAATGCCAGATTGACTAAAGCCAATGCCGTTTCCGGGTGCTCAGGGCCCAGTACCTTTTCCTGTATAGCTAATGCGCGTACTTGAAGTGGAAGCGCCTTGTCGTACTGGGCAAGATCAGAATAATTTATTGACAGATTGCCAAGCGCCACTGCGGTATCCCGATGCTCAGGGCCAAGTACTTTTTCAAAAATTGATAACGCTCGAATCTCCAGAGGCAAGGCCTTTTCATGCTGCGCCAATTGACGATACAGCAATGCCAAAGTACCTAATGCTCTTCCTGTATCCGGGTGCTCCGGGCCAACGACCTTTTCATAGATCGCCAACGCCCGAATCTGCAGTGGCAGCGCCTTGTCGTGCTGAGCAAGAACAGAGTACGTCCGCGCTGTTAGGGCCAAAGCACGAGCCGTCAACGGGTGCTCAAGGCCCAGAACCTTCTCCCGGATCAATAAGTATCGGAGCTGCAGTGAAAGCGCTTTTTCGTTCTGGCCTAATGCGGAATATGTTATGGATTGGTTGCCAAGCGCCTGCGCTACATCTAGATGATCTGGGCCTAAATATTTTTCTAAAATAAACAAGCCGCGGGTTTCGAGGGGCAAGGCCTTGTCTGCCCCCTCTACTAATCTAGTCATGAACGAAAAAATGAGAATCGCTCGAGCTGTGTCAAGATGATCAGAACCAAGCAACCTATCCCGTATTTTTACCGCACGTGTTGCTAGTGGTAGTCCGTTTTCTGGTTGTCCGATAAACAAATAGCTTTCACTGGCATTCAATAGCGCTTGCGCGACGTCAAGGTCATCCGGACCTAACGCATCCTCCAAAAGGGTCAGGGCTTTTAAGCGAACCTCCAGGGCCGCACCATGATTACCAGCTTCTGTTAAGGTTTTTGCCTGACTTTCCAGCTCGCCTGCTTTTCTTGCCGCTGGGTGAACATCCGACGTTGCCCCGGGCATTAGAACCTGGCCCTGTTGCCCACCCTGTCCCAGTGCGCATGAAGAAACGCTGATCAGTACAGCAAGAAGCAACAGCCTCATAGAGGGCCCGTCTTCCCCGCCTCAATCACCAGGGTCACCCACTTGCCAGCGGGTGCCTGAATTCGCTTGCTTTCCAATACCTCAATCGCTTCCGGAGTCAGTCGCATCCGGATCAGGACGCGCTTGGGCTCTTCATACGACATCGCATACTCAACACCGGCGGCCATCAGGTCTCTTTGCCATGCTTGTGCTGCTCCCAGCGGGGAGGGCACGATCTGCGACACCCGCTCAGCGGAAGCCCCCCCCCGAACGATCTGATCTTCGGACACGTTCATTTCATTGGCCTGCCAGCCAACCGTAATACTCAACCCCAGCACCAGAGCCAAGGAAGCCATTACGCCTGCCGGCATGGCCAGGAATTCGTAGATCCTGTTGATGAATGTCAGCGCGCCCGAAGACGCCTTCTCTTTTCTAAGGAGACCCTGTCGGCTCGCCTCTGCCATCAGCATGTCCAACCGGGCTTGCGAGGGCTCGTAAGTGGGTCGCGCCTGGAGCTCGCGCAGCATTGCGTTGCGTATCACGGTAGCCTCCCGTTCCAATGGCGCCCCGGGGTCGCCTACCTTACCGCCCATGGCATCCAGCCACTTCTTGTCTTCAGCATCGTCGCTCATTGATTTTTCCCTCAGGCCGGCAACAGAAGCAGGCAGTGTTTAATGAAGGGTGCCAACGCCTTGCGGCACTGCGTCAGGTATTGACGAGTGGCGGTATAAGACCTGCCAATGCGCTCCGCAATTTCATTCCCATCGACTCCCTCTACAACTAATTCAATTGCATATGCACGGTCCGGGTCCTTCTTTGCAAACAGAGCCAACCCCTTTTGTACGCAATCCTCTGCCTGCCGTGATGGATCCAGCTCATCCGTCGTCGACAACGTAATAGGCGCCGCAGGATTCCTTGGGTCGACCTCTTCCGCCTTGCGCCAGCCGTCTTCATCTAGACCCTCTTCTGCCGGCTTGTGACGGTAGTGATCAGCCAGAGCATTGCGCGCGATCTGCCACATCCACGCATTGGCATGATTTTGGGAGGACCCCTCTCCCTTATAACTCTGGGCTTGCCGGAGAATTTTAAGAAAGGTTTCCTGAAGCACGTCGTCCGCCGCCGCCCGATCAAGGCCCATTCGGACGAAGAGCCGGCCGAACTCCTTCCCCTTGCCCAAATACAGGTGGCGCAATGCCGCCGATTGCCGGCTCCCACCAGCGGCAAGTTCTTTCAGCGTTTCCTCATCGGTCACGGCATTCCCCCTCAGGAACAATTCTGACTCTTCGTAAGCGAAACCACCTCTTACCAAAGAAATCATGCTCAGAAGGAGGAAGTCTAACCCTTCATCTCCGAGGGCGCCGTATGCCCCATGATTGATTACGGGAATCTTGAATCCATCCCGCCCCCACCTGGGAGGGGCGGGAAGGTGCAGCTCCACTTTGCACACGGATCCCCTGCGTGCACGATCAGGCTCCCCGCAAAAGCGGGGGCAATATTCAAAGCAATAATCAGCGCCAGAACAATCTTCATTTTTTTCTCCAAGGAAGGTCAGCAAAGGCGCGATTCAAGCCGCGCCAGCTACTCAACTACCCCTAGTTACGGTACGCGGAGCCAACCAAACCGCGCCCCGGCACGAAGTAATTGGTGGTATTGCCGTTGGTTTGCGAATACCCCACCAGACCTTGACCTGGTACGAAGTAGTTGGTGGTTTGCGCAACGGCGGTGCCGACGGAAGCGGCAACGATGACGAGAGTGGCAACGGCTTGGATGAGGTTTTTCATGGCATTTCCCTTTGGATTGGCTGCAAGCACGATTGCTTACATGGATAGAGACGCAACCCAAAAGGAAATGTGAGGGATTATTTGCAGCTGCCCGTAACTATGCTTTAAGCCACTGTTTTTATTAGTATATGTAAACGGTCGATCAGGAATGCCGCCCCCTCAGACCTATAGACAAGCAAATAAAGCCCGATTGCCCCCCTCACATTCAGCATCCATCACCGTCACTATCTTCAGGAGCCTAGCTCCTTCTTCATTCAACTTTTGATAGGACAAGCAATGAACATGCTGAATAGATTCAGACAGGCGTGGTTCTCACCACGAAATGAGAACAAGAACACTGAACCTCAACAGTCCACCCCCATTGAAGAATCCGGGCCAGTTGAGAACTCGCCTCCGGCGTCCAGCGGCCCTACGAATGTTATTGAGTTGCCCTTACCCCCGCGAAGCGATTCTTCAGCCATACCTGATGACAGCACACCTCTACATCAATCTCGGCCCGTCATCCGCTTCAAAGGGATACTCAATACGCCAGAATTAGAATCTTTTTTTCAAGAGAATTTCTTCGGCTACGGTCGTCATGCCGGCTCCAAATTCCGAAGCCATGAAATGCTGGAGCAAGGGAAGCAGTCGATCACCTCTCAATTTCAAAATAAGCTTATCGAGTTGATTGGCAGAAAGCAGGAAAAGCTGAATAAATTGGAGAGCGAACTTATCGCAATTCAAGGTGTCAGCAATTCAATGTGTTCCCAGCTACGCTTGGCTTGTCATCAACTACAACGAGACATCAACTCGCTCCAGGAGCAAATCGATGCCGCATCATCTGGCAAGGGCTGGATTATCGAACCACTACAACGCTACCAGATAGGCTTCACGAAAGGCCTGCATGAAGCCATCGAATTCGAAATACTTGCCGGTTGAGGGGACGAAAATGAAAATCAACAGCTACTTTCGTTTTGTATTGGGCGAACACCCCGATCAAGTTGCGCTTCTGCACCACTCAAGCATCAAGCGCATGAAGGCATTCGCCATCGCCATTCACATACCGATCGCACTATGGGCAATGACCGGGTTCATTATTGCCTCCCAGACATTCCAACTCGATAGCGCACATGCAACTGCAGTATCGCTATTTTGTGCAGTGCTGATTTATATGGTGGAGCGCTTGGTTCTATCGAGCCCAAAGGGGATATCCATCAATCTTCTGCGCCTTTTTATCGGCTTACTAATGGCGATCCTGGGGGCTTCAGCAGTTGATCTCGTTGTTTTCGAGCGTGAAGTCGCCCAGCAACTCCGCGAATCAGGTGAGTTACGAATAAAATCGGATTACGACTTAATGCTTACCAAGCAGATTGATGCTGTTGAACAGGCCAAATCAGATTGGGTTAAAGCGCAGGAAGCGGCCAACTGTGAAGCCAATGGCACTTGTGGCAGCAGAATTCGTAGTCTGGGGCCTGTCTACCAGCAAGTTGCACGTCAAGCAGAGCTCATGCGCAAGGAGCACCTCACAGCAGTCACAAAGATTGATAGCCTCAAAAGCGAAAGATCTCAGGCCATCACTGAATTCCGGAATTCGTCGGCGGCAGTCGAGCAGGCAGGGTTATTGTCCCGAATTCAGGCACTACATACTTACAACATGAACAATACTGCAGCGCTGGTTGCTTGGTCAGTATTCTTTCTTTTGATCTTGTTTTTTGAACTGATGGTTGTACTGGTTAAGATCATGTTTGGCGAAACAGTTGATGACCAAATAGAACGTGTTCGCGAGGCTGTCAGTGCACATAAAGCCTCTTCCTACGAGGATGCAATGACATCGCCGTTGAATAATGCAAGACAGTTGCTTGGCGGGACTTAGAGTTAATCCGTAAATAGTACAATTCCTTCCCGAGCCCGTCGGGTAAAAATATTAATCTGCCCCGTTTCCCAAAGAAAAATGGACCTGGATTGAGCCGGGCACGAAATCTGCCATGAGGGGCAACGCGGACACCGGTTCGATTGCGAAACGCGAAATCGAATCGGGCGCGAGACCGTGAGCCCTGTTCCCACGATCTCCGCGCGTTTGCGAATGGGTTTCAAGGGGTGGTTTGGATACAATACCGACTACACCACCATTCTCCGTACCGTGGAGCCCTGAGGCTTCCGGCATGGAAGTTTTCCGAAGGCCAAATCGAACACGAAGTTCGCTTTTGCCCTTGGTTACCCAATCCCCCAACAGTTTCTGCGCGTGCCCGAGATTGCCGGTGTCTGTCGCCGCTTCGCGCGGGCATCAGGTACTACGAGGCGACGTTTACACGGAGGGCACATTCCGGGCGAGTGGTAAACTTGGCGCTGTCGCCACTCGTTAAACCGACTTTGCCATGCTGGAACTCAAGCTCACACCGAAACTGGAATCCGCCCTGGAAGAGCACGCCAAACGCGCTCGGAAGTCCAAGGCGACCGTGCTGCGTGCTGCGTTGGCACAGTACCTCCAGGACGCGGCTGACTATCAGGCTGTCCTGAACGCCCGTCAACGCCGGGGCCGCACCTCATCGCTCGAACAGGTAAAGCTGCGCCTTGGCCTGGACGGTTAGGTTTACCGCGGCTGCGGAAAAACAGCTCTCCAAGCTCGACCGGCCGGTGCAGCGCCGGATCATAAAATTCCTGGAAGACGTCGTTGCGCACGGCAAGCCTCGCGAATCAGGCAAGGCATTGCGTGGCGATGCGCACGCTTGGCGTTACCGCGTGGGTGACTATCGCGTAGTCTGCGATCTGGTTGATCGTGAGCTGGTGGTGTACGTGATTCGTGTCGGCCATCGGAGCGACGTGTACCGTTGAAAATCCGCATGTCGGTGGTTCGATACTGCCCTTGCCCCCTATCCCTGGCGATACCGATAAAACCGCCGGGTGCTTCGTCCACTCCTGAATGGCAGCCAATTCAATGCGGGCGGGTTCCTTGACTGCGGCAGTCGCCGCTCGTCAAGGGTTCTTCTCCACAAAGCGCCTGGCCATCACCACGGGACGGGAGTCGGACGTCAGCGCGATACAGGCGTTTTCCAGATGCGGTTCTATCTTCATGCCGGTTCCCAGCCAGGCCCCGTCCGGACTTTCGCGATCCGCATAGATCGCTTTCTCCCTCATGCGGAGGAACACAGTCAGCGTGTGTGACGCGGCGACGTCCAGTGCCAGCGACAGGAAGTGGGTGCAACCCTTGGTGTGGCCCATCAACTCGATGATCCGTGAGCGGAAGCCCGGGCCGATGCGTATTCCCGCAAGCTGGTGGACGGGAGCGAGGCTCTGGCCGCATTCCGGGTATGGCTGTTTGTTGACGAAGGGCGCTATCGTCAGTATCACGAGGTCGGGCAATGAGATGGTTCCCTCAATGCCCAGCGAATGGATGACTTCGTCTCCGCCAGTCGCGTGGTAAGTGTCGTCAAGCGATGCCCTGAACCGGACCGTTGCTGCGTCGAGCCTGCGAACGCTGAGTCTCTTGACTCGCTCGACTTCCGGGTTGTCTGTCATGGCTTCCTCCGGAAGCTCAGTAGGGGAAGGGCCAATGTCGGACATACCGCTCGCTGCGGCGGTAGAGATGGGCCAGACCCCTGGGTTGATAGATCAGGAACACGATGATCATGATTCCCAGCACCACGTTGACCATCGGGAAGGCAATGTCGTAGCGCGCCCCCGGGATGAGCTGCGCGACCCACGGGCCTGCCAGCGTGAGCAGTTCCTGGACGAGGCGCAGGGAAACGGCGCCGAGCACCGCGCCCAGCACGGTTCCCATGCCGCCGACAATCAGCATGCCCAGATACCAGATCGACTCGAACAGCGTGAATTGCTCGAAATGCGCGAGCTGGTTTTCATAGGCTAGCAATCCGCCGGCCAACCCGGCCAGGAACGATGCGATGCCGAAGGCGGCCACTTTGTAATAGGCGACATTGATGCCGGTGACTTCGGCTGCAAGGTCGTTGTCCCGGACTGAAATCAGCGCGCGCCCGACACGACTCCTGAGGATGAACAAGGTCGCAAACACGGTCATCACCACAATCGGCAGGGTGAGGTAGTAGAAGCCCGTTGTCGAGGAAACCTGGGTGCCGAAAATAAAGGGCCTGGCCACCGAAATACCGGCCGAGCCGCCGAACCAGTTGTCGGGAAGCCGCACGACGGAGAACTGGAACACGAACTGTGCGGCGAGCGTGGTCAGTGCCAGGTAAAAGCCCTTGATGCGCGCTGCGGGCAATCCGAACAGGATGCCGATGATCGCCGCTCCAAAGGCGCCGGCAAGCAACGGCAGTGGAAACGGCAGTTGCAGTTTGACCGCGGCTACGGCGGCGAAATAGGCGCCAATGCCCATGAATGCTGATTGCCCCACGCTGACCTGCCCGGCCAGCCCAACCAGTATCTGCAGGCCGAGCACGGAAATGATGGTGATGCCGGAGATGGTGGCGAAGCGGATCCACGCCGGGGATACGACCAGCGGGAAAGCAACGAGCGCTACGAGCAGAACCCCGAGTGCAAGCCATTGCCACCGGGTGCGCAGCAACGCCATGTCGTCGGCGTAGGTCTCCGAGAAGGATCCGCAGGAGCGATACATGTCAGATCCTTTCCACGCGTTTCCAGCCGAACAAGCCCTGGGGTTTGATGATGAGGATGACCATCATCAGTGCAAATGGAAAAATCAACGAAGCGCCGCCTTCGGTGTACGGATCGAGCCAGCGCGCCGCCATGGACTGGCCCACGCCGACGATCAGTCCTCCTAGGAGAACGCCCCCCACCGTCTCCAGGCCCGAGAGCAGCACCACGGGCAGTGCCACGAATGCGATGGTGGCGATATCCGGGCTGACGCTGCGCCCGCTCATGAATGCGACGGCAGCGATGGTGGCGACGACACCGGAGATGGCCCACGACAGGCCGATGCTGCGGGTCACGCTGACCCCCAGCGACCGGGCGATCTGGTGGCTTTCGGCCACCGCCGTCATGAACAGGCCGGTGCGGGTCGACCTGAAAAACCAGGCGAGGGCGACAACCGTCACCACGACCAGGGCGGTACCCAGCACATTGCTTTCCTTGATCGCGATGCCGCCCAACCGCCAGCGCTCGGTTCCCAACACATCGGGAAATAGCCGGGGCTCGGTGCCGAAAACGATGGTCCCCAACCCGTTGAGAATCAGCAGCAAGCCAAGCGTTGCCATGAACAAGGCCATCTCCGATTGCCCCACCAGCGGCCGAAGCATCAGCCGTTCGATCAACAATCCCAGCAGGCCCATGGCAATGGCAGTCAGCAGGATGGCCAGCCAGTGATTCATGCCGGTGCCGAAAAGCGCCATGCACATGAACGTGGCAATCATCAGCAATTCGCCCTGCGCGATGTTGAATACGCGGCCAGAGCGGTAGATCACGCTGAAACCCACCGCGACCGCCGCATAAATGGCGCCGTTGGCGATACCGCCGATCAGAACGCGAAGCAATGTCTCCATGAGCACCGTGTTTTCCTGTCAGCCAAGCCAGCGCCGGCGACGCCGGTATTGCTTGATGTCCTTGAAGCTCCTGCGCCCGCCCGATGCGCTGATGCCCAGGTAGAACTCTTTCAGGTCCTCGTTGCCGAGGAGTTCTTCGCGAGTCCCCTCCATGACGATGCGCCCGTTCTCAAGTACGTAGCCCCGATGCGCAATGTTGAGGGCGACTTTTGCGTTCTGCTCGACCAGCAGAATGGATGTGCCCAGTTCCCGGTTGATTCGCGCGATCGATTCGAAGATCGCAGTGACGATGATGGGGGAAAGACCCAGCGAGGGTTCATCGAGCAGCAGGAGACGCGGTTTCGCCATCAGTGCCCTGCCGATCACGAGCATCTGTTGCTGTCCTCCGGACAGGTAGCCGGATTGCCGATGCCGGAACGAGGACAGGATAGGGAAGATGCCGTAGACCTCCTCGAGTGCGGCATTCAGCTGTTGCCTGCTGGCCTTGATGGGGGCGGATGCGACGATCAGGTTCTGCTCCACACTCATGTGCTCCAGAACCCGCCGGCCCTCCATGACCTGAACCAAGCCGCGCCTCACGGTAACGACCGGGTCCTGGTTGTGGATGGGGGCGTCGGAAAAAAAAATCTGCCCCTCGGTGACCTCGCCCTCTTCGGACTGTATCAGGCTCGATATCGACTTGAGCGTGGTTGTTTTTCCGGCGCCGTTGCTGCCGAGAAGCGCAACAATTTCACCTTCGCCGACCGTCAGCGATACGTTCTTCAGCACGAGTATGCTGCCTTGATACCTGACCTCGACGTTGGTGACCGAAAGCAGGGGTGGGGGCGGGGCGCTCGGATTTGTATTCTGGGAGGCTTGTTGCACTGTGCGGGAGGCGTGAATGAATGGCGGGAATGAAAAAGGGGCTCAGGGCCCCTTTTTCACGTGCCTAGACGATTGCGATTGACCTGTCGCGGCTACTTTACCAAGGGCAGGAACTCGCTGGCTCGCGTGATCCTCCCGCCCTTTTGCTGGAGCATGACCACGGAATCCGCGCCCTGCATCGGGTCGGTGTCGATGTCGAATTGAATCTTGCCGAGAAGGCCGTAGCCATTGAAGCTTCCTTTTCTCATCTCGGCAAACACTGCTGCCCCGTCGATGCGTCCTCTGCCGGCCTTGGCCTGTGCCCGTTCGATGGCCTCCAGCAGCACCATGACCGACGGGAAGTGAAGCAGGGTATCGGCGGACCAGCGCGT
Source organism: Betaproteobacteria bacterium (assembly GCA_947478805.1). Taxonomy (GTDB): domain Bacteria; phylum Pseudomonadota; class Gammaproteobacteria; order Burkholderiales; family SG8-39; genus CAIYPG01. The sequence continues at coordinate 17,428 of CANJXQ010000040.1, forward strand.
CTGGTACTTCGCCTGCCGCGACTGATAGATCTTGAAGGCTTCGGTGGCCTGGTCCGTGTAGTTCTCGCTTGTCACTTCCATGGTGCCTTCATAGGCGTCCTTGGGGACACCCAGCAATTCGAGCAAGCCCAGGCCTTCATGCTGTGAATTGACCACTTTGGTCATGTCGAAGCGGTTGGCCTTGAGTTCCTTGAGCAGCTGCGGCTGGAGCTGGTCGGTCGTGGCCAGGAACACCATGTCGGGCTTTGCCGCGATGATGCGATCGACGTTGGCCGCGACGTCCACTGCGCGAGGCGACACGAACTCGGTGAGCACGACTTCGGCTTTCATGCCCTTGGCCAGGCCCTGGTAGCTGGTGGCCCAGTCGCGGCCGGAGCTGCCATCGAAGGTGACGAATACGACCCGCAGCGGGCGCGATTCCGTCCAGGAATTGAGCCGCCACTTCGTCGCGGTGGCGAAGTAGCGCGCATAGTCGCCCAGCGGCGTGAACACCCAGTTGCCCGGTTTCATCAGGCTGTAGGAGGGGCCGCCATGGACTGCAGGCACCTTGTCTTGCGCCAGGCGATTTTGCAGCGCGATTACATTGGGCGAGCCGAAAGTCACGATGCCGACCATGGTCTTGTCTTCGAGGGCGCGCTCATAGGCCTGCACCGTCTTCGCCTGGTCGTATCCGGTGTCGATGGGCTTGTACTCCAGCTTGATGCCGGCCTTGGCGCCGCGCGTCTCGTTGAACCAATCGACCAGGAGCCTTTGCATTTGCTCCACGGGCTTGCCGCGGTTGGCGAACGGTCCCGAGTAGTCGAGCATGCTGACAATGGAGTAGGTGTTGGGGGCCTGCGCCTGGGCGCTGCCGATGCCCAAGCCCAGTGCTAGGGCCGTGACGGCCAGGATTCTTCCGGTCAGGTTAAACATGGTGTCTCCTCGTTGACCTCAAACAACATGATTTGGGCATCTGTGGCTGCAGCTTGTTGTGGGGTGCCCCTTGCCCCGCTCGCTTCGCGGCGCCCTGTTTCGGGGGGCGTTGCGCAGGGCGCATGTAAGCACAGATTGGTGAGCCTGTAAACATTCGCGTTGACGACACGGCCCGGTCGCCGGGCCAAAATCCGGATCAACACGGCTGTTGACTAGGGGCACTTGTCTGCCTAGACTTCCACGAGTGGCGGCGGCGTGCTCGCGCGCTTGCAGATCAGGCTTGTCATCGTCAGCTTTGCCGCCGATTCGAAATGGGGGACTCCGGCAATGGAAACCAGCGACAGCAACACAATGAATGGCCCTGGCGAAGTGTTTGCAAACTGGCTCGGACGGTTCGGCAAGGTCGCGGAACAGTGCGATGCCGGCGCCATGGGGAACCTGTTTGCCGCGGATGGCTTCTGGAAGGACATCCTCTCATTCACCTGGGAACACCGGACCTTTACCGGCGTCGAGGAGATTCGGGAGGCCTTCGCCGAATCCGCCGGGCGCGTTCAGCCGAGGAACTTCCGCATTGCCGAAGGACGTTCGTCACCACGCCTGGTCCGGCGCATGGGCAACAGTGTCGTCGAAGGTTATTTCCAGTTCGACACCGCGATCGGCCACGGCGTCGGTTTCGTCCGCCTCTTGCATGATGCAGCCGATCCGCTGAATTCGAAGATATGGACCCTGCTCACCACGCTGCATGAAATTCGCGGATTCGAGGAGAAGGTCGGAAAGCGTCGGCCGACCGGCGACGAATATTCGCAGATTGTTTCCCCGGTCAACTGGATGCAGGTCCGCGACAAGGAGCGGCGTTACGAGGACCGCGACCCGCAGGTACTGATCGTTGGCGCGGGTCAGGGCGGGTTGATGCTTGCCGCAAGGTTGCGCCAGATGGGTGCGGATGCGCTCGTGATCGACACGACCGCGCGAGTCGGGGATGTCTGGCGCGACCGTTACAACAACCTGACCCTGCACAACGAACTCATTGCGAATCATTTTCCGTACCTGCCGTTTCCCGAGACCTGGCCTTGCTGGGTACCCAAGGACATGCTGGCGGGGTGGCTGGAGGCGTATGCCGAGTTCATGGAACTCAACGTCTGGACGTCGACGGAAATCAAGCACTCGAAGTTCGATGAGGCGGCCAAGGAATGGCAGATCTCGTTGCGCCGGCCGGACGGAACGGATCGCGTGATGCGCTGCAAGCACGTGGTCATGGCGACCGGCGTGTCGGGGGGGGCGCCGCGACGGCCTCGCCTTCCCGGTTTGACGGATTTTTCAGGGACGGTCCTGCACTCATGCGAGTTCAAATCGGGCGCTGAGTGGGCGGGCAAGCGAGCCATCGTGATCGGCACCGGCAACAGTGGCCACGACGTGGCGCAGGACCTGTACGTGAGCGGTGCCGCCGTCACGCTCATGCAGCGCGGCCCGACCTGTGTCGTGAGCCTCGATCCCAGTGCACGAATCAGTTACTCGATCTACGGCGAGGGAATGCCGGTGGAGGATGTGGACCTGATGGCGGCATCCATACCCTATCCGGTCCTCGAGAAGACCTACAAGTGGGTCACCAAGCGGACCCAGGCGCATGACAAGGAACTGTTGGACAAGCTCCATGCAGTGGGTTTCCAGACCCACGACGGGGAGGATGAAACCGGGTTCCAGATGATGTACCTGAGGGGCGCCGGAGGGTATTACATCGATGTCGGATGCTGTGAGCTGGTCATCGAGAAAAAAATCGACCTGATCCAGTTCGAAGACATCGATGGCTTCGTTGCCAGTGGATTGCGCATGAAGGATGGGCGCATTATTCCGGCAGATCTCGTGGTGATGGCCACCGGTTTCGACGGTATGCAGGCGGGCGTACGAAAAGTCCTCGGCGATGCGGTGGCCGACAAGATCGGGGCGGTCTGGGGCTTCGACGAAGATTTCGTCATGCGCAACATGTGGCGCCGCACAGCCCAGGAAGGATTGTGGCTGATGGGCGGGGCGATCATCGAGGCGCGCACCTTCTCCCGATACCTCGCGCTGGAAATCGTGGCCTCGCTGCAGGGATTGCACGCCGACCGCAGCCAGATGCCCCTGGTCAGTCGAAAGTGCCCCGCGAATTCCCAGGCGATGAAGGGCTAGATTCCGCCCAACCCCGGGGACGCTAGAGCCGGCCCACTGTCACTGTGGCTTCGATGGTGCGCGATCGGCCGTCCTGAAACTTGACTTCCACGGCGCACGCCACCCTGTCCTGATCGCCATAGACGGCGTCGATCAGCGACTTGTATTTCTGCTCGACGAAAGTGCGCCGGATCTTGCGGCTGCGCGTGAGTTCGCCCTCGTCGGCATCGAACGATTTGAACAGGTTGATGAACTGGGCTATCCGGCAATGCGCCGGGAGCGTGGCGTTGATGCGCGTCAATTCTTCCCGGACCAGGGACAGGACTTCCGGTTTTTGCGAAAGGTCGGCATGGGTTGAAAACGATATGCGTCGCTCTTCTGCCCACTTGCCCACCAGGTCGATATCGATGTCGATCAGCGCGCCCACGGCATCCCGGGTCTTGTCTCCGAAGACCACGGCGTCCCGCAGGTAGGGGCTGAGCCGGATGCGTGTCTCGATGAATTGCGGCGCGAACGATTCCCCGTTGGAGAGTTGGCGCAGGTCGTCCATGCGGTCCAGATAGACCAGGTAGCCGTCCTCTTCGAAGTAGCCTGCGTCGCCGCTGCGCATCCAGCCATCCTCCGTCATCCGGGTTGGCAAGGCCTGTGGCTTCCCGTAGTAGCCACCGAGGATGACGCCGCCCCGCACCTGAATCTCGGAGTCCTGGATGCGGATCTCCAGGGGGGTAGACCCCAGGGTGCTTTCCAGGGGCTTGCCGACGGTGCCGAAGCGGCGCTCGCCGCGCGTTGCCGCCACGATTCCAACTTCCGTGAAACCGTAGACATTGCGCAGGCTGACGCCCAGTGCGTGGAACAGGTCGTACACCTCCGGGCTGAGTGCGCTTCCGGAGTTCACCGCCGTGCGCAGGTACTTGAAGCCCAGCCTGTCCCGCATGGGTTGGGCGACCATCTGCTCGGCAAGCCATCGCTGCAACCGGTTGGGCAAGCTGGTCGCGGATGCGCGATCAGCCACCAGTGTGCTCATCCCCCAGCGATAGATGTTGCGGGCGAGCCATCCGGCGTCGCGCATGCGCGACTCGGTGCCGGAGACGATGGACTCCCATTGCCGGGGGCTGAAGAACAGGAACTCCGCGCCGATCTCCCGCGTATCCGCTTGAACGGTATCCGGGTCTTCCGGAAAATTCACGACCATGGGCAGCGCAGCGCCGAGCGCCAGGCCCAGATACTGCTCCGTGGCCCACGCAGGCGAAATGTAGCTGACGTAGTTGGCATCGGCGCGGGCTTCGAGCACATCGCCCCATCGCAGGGCGCAGTCCAGCAGGTAGCGGTGTGTTCCCATCACCCCTTTGGCTTCTCCCGTCGTGCCGGACGTGTAGATCACCACGGCCAGATCGTCCACGCGTCCTTGCGCAATCAGCTTGTCGATCTGGTCCGGCGCGTTCGCGAGCCGCTTCCTGCCCTTCTGGATGAGCGATGCCAGGCTCATGATGCGCGGGTCGTCGTATTCACCGAGGCCGCGATCATCCCAGTAAATGATCTTGCGAAGACCGATCGCGTCGGCCACGTCGAGCAACTTGTCGCATTGCTCCTGGTCCTCGGCAAAGACGACCTTGGCCCCGCAATCCCGCAGCAGCGTATCCAGTTCGGTTTGCGAGGTGTCGGGGTAGAGGCAGACGGCGGCCTTGCCAGTGGCCTGGATGGCGAACTCGGCCCAGAACAGCTCCGGCTCGTTGTGTCCCAGCATGGCGATGCAGGGGTCCCCCGCCAGGTTCTCGGCCAGCAAACCCGCGCTGATGTGGCGCACCTGGGAGAGCACTTCTCCCCAGGTGATGCGCTGCCATATCCCCAGGCTCTTGCGCCGCATTGCGATCCTGGAAGGCGTCAGCGTTCCATGCTTGAGCACGCACTTGGGCAGCGTGTCGCAGGTCTCGTCGATGCGCATCATTCGGCGGATTCGCTTCCGATGTAGGCTGCGATCACTTCAGGCAGCCGCAAGACTTCCGCGGGCTCGCCAGTGGCGACGGCGTGCCCCCAGTCCAGAACCAATACCCGGTCCGCAATGTCCGAGACCAGCTGCATGTCGTGCTCGACGATCACGATCGGTATCCCGGTTGCCTGGCGGACTTCCAGTATGAAGCGGGCCATGTCCTCCTTTTCGTCGATGGTCATGCCCGCCATCGGTTCGTCGAGCAACAGCAACTGGGGCTCCATGCAGAGTGCGCGCCCGAGATCCACTCGCTTGCGGATGCCATAGCCGAAAGTGCCGACCGGAATATTGCGTTGCGCCTGCAAGCCGAGGAATTGGAGCACCCGCTCCACCGCCTCGCGATTCTTCGCCTCTTCCTTCATGCCCCAGGGACGAACCAGTGCCTGGAGGATGCCGCCCTTCATGTGGACATGTCTTCCCGCCATCAGGTTGTCGATGACCGGCATCCCCAGGTAAAGCTGGATGTTCTGGAAGGTGCGCGCGACCCCCAGCTTTGCAATTTGGTGTGGCTTCAGACCGACAAGGTCTTTTCCCTTGAAGCGGATCTGCCCGTTGGCAGGCTTGTAGAAGCCGTTCGCTGCATTGAGCAAGGAACTCTTGCCCGCCCCATTGGGGCCGACGATGGCAAAGATTTCGCCGGCATTCACCGTCGCGCTGACGTTGTCCACCGCGACGATGGCGCCGAAGCGCACCGTAATGTCCTTGAATTCCAGCACGACATTGCCGGCGCCCGAGGTATTTGAATTCATTGCGTCGCCGCTCACGCTTGAAATCGACGGTCGACGAGGCGAGCAGTGCCTTCGGGAAGTTCGGGTGTGAATTTCAGGGCGAGCCGAATGCGCAACGCAGCCTCGACTTTGGCCTGGAAATCGACCGGATCCGGATATGGGGCGCCCGCGACTTCGAGCGTCAGATTGTCGATGCCTCCGTCTGAACGCTCGACGATCAGCCTGAACGGGCGCTCCAGATTTTCCTTTTGCATGACGTCGACCACCAGGCGCGGCACCACAAACATGCCTTTGACCTTGGTGATCTCGCCGGCGCGGCCCACGATGCGTCGAAATCGCGGTGCAGTGCGCCCGCAGCTGCAGGGTCCGTTTGACAGCCCGTCAATGAGGTCGCCAGTCCGCAACCGGATGATGGGCATGGCCTGACGGTGAAGATCAGTGACCACCAGTTCCACGGGCGTTCCCGTCTCAGGCTGCACCGCCCCGGATTGTCCCGGGGGCACGAATTCGACCAGCAGGTCATCGCGAAGATGCATGCCGTTGCCGGCGGCGCACTCCCAGGCTACGGCCCCGACATCGGCCGTGCCGTAGAACTCCCTCACCGCGACGCCATGGGCGGCGTGGATGCGCGATTTGGTCCGAGGGTCGTGCAGTTCACCCATGACGGCGGCCTTGCGCAGGGGCAGGCGACGCCCTTCCGTGGCTGCTTGTGCAAGCAGATGCTCGAGAAAGGTGGGGAATGCCACGATGCCGTTGACGCCCAGGTGCTCGATCACTTCGATATGGCGATCGGACTGGCCGACGCCGCCCGGTACGATCCCGCATCCGATCTTCTCCAGAGCGCGATCGAGCACCGTTGCGGCAATGACCCAGTTGTACATGGTGGTCTGGTCCACGAGGTCGCCCCGGCTGAGGCCGCAACTGGCCAGTGCCTTGGCAAAGGAGCCGGCAATGCGATCCATATCGTGCTTCGTGAAAGGCATGTAAAGCGGCCCGGGTGCTGCAAACGCGTGCGCCACTTGGTCCCGGGGGACGCCCAGCCTGTCCCCGTAAGGCGGGGATTCACGGGCGGCCTCGAGCAATTTGTCCTTGGTCAGGAAAGGTACCGCGTCCCAGGTTCCAGGATTGACGTCCCTGGAGGAGATGCCCTGTGCGCTCCAGTCCTTTTGATATCGGGGGATGGTTGCGGCGCGCCTGGCAGCGTCCACCGCCGCGGCCATTTGCGCGGAACGCGACTGCTCCCAGGGCGACTGCTCGTTGATGTCATCCAGGCTCATGTGAGTGCAATCCTTCGGTGCCTTGTCGATGCGATTTATCCAGCCGGCCAGACGCCTATGTCGGCGCGATCACCGTGATCGCCGACATGGGGCAGGCATCTGCAGCGTCGTTGAGTTCCTGGAGACTGCCTGTTCCGGGGCCCTGAAATTCCGCTTGGCCATTCTTGTTCAGCTTGAACGCCCGGGGTGCAGCTTGCTTGCACATGGAAACTCCCATGCAATGGTCGTGCGACACGATCGCAACGGGAGCTTTCGTTGCTGCATCGGATGGATTGCTCATTGCGCATGAAACCTGACTTGGAGTTCCTTCAGGCTGCGGGACACCATGGTCGGGTTGTACTCGAGTTTTGGCGTCGTGACTTCGATGGAGCGGAATTGCGAAGCCAAATAGCCCAGGGCTTCCACGACCTCGAGCCGGGCGAGCGGAGCGCCCAGGCATGTATGTATTCCCTGGCCGAAGGCGGCATGACGATTGGGCCAACGCGTGATGTCGAGCGTGTCGGGATCCTTGAAGGCTGCAGGGTCGCGGTTGGCGCCATGCTGGACCAGAAGAACGCGTTCCCCGGCCTCGATCTGCTGCCCGTGAAAATCGAAGGACTCCTTGGCCCATCGGCCCAGCGCGCGAATCGGTCCGTCAAACCGGAGAATTTCCTCCGTGGCCGTACGGGCCAAATCAGGGTTTGCGCGCAGCAACTCCCATTGCTTCGGAAAATTGTGGAATGCCACGATGCCGTTGGCAAGAAGGTTCATCGTCGTCTCATGGCCCGCAAAAACCATCAGCGCCGCATTGGCAATGATTTCGTCTTCCGACAACCGCTCGCCGTTTTCATCGGGTTGGGAGAGCGCCGATAGCACGTCGTCCCTCGGCGATTCGATGCGCGATTGGACGATCGGCCTCATCAGTGCCGCAAGATTGCGCATGGCCGCTTCGCCGCGCTTCAATTTCTCGTCGTCATGGCCGCGCACGAAGATCACGGCCCCCAGGTCCTCCGACCATGCGCGTACATCCTCGCGAGCCTCATCACCCACGCCGAGGAACTCGGAGATGACGATCACCGGCAGGGTGAAGGCAAATTGGGACAGGAAGTCGAAGGGCTGTCCATCCATGTAGGGCTTGACCAGGTCGCGCACCAGGCCCTGGATTCGCGGCCGCATCCGTTCGATGTTCCTCGGCACGAAGGCCCGGTTGACCAGCGCGCGCGCGCGCGTGTGATAGGGAGGATCCTTCCAGACGAAGAACTTGGACAGGAATCCGAGCAATTGCTGGCTGCTCGATTGGGCGTTGCGCAATTCGGCGCCAAACGGGCCTGAAAACCGGTCCGAAGACAGGCGCTCGGCGTCCCGAAAGCCGGACATGACCGGTTCGTAACCCGTGACAACCCAGCCTTTCCAGCGTGGATTCCACAAAATGGGGTTTATTTTGCGCAGGCGCGCGTAGTAGCGCTCCGGGTGGTTGATGGCTTCATCACCCAGGAGATTGTCAAGTTCGGGGTCGTGGGTGGTCACATGCGACATGTTGCCTCCGGGCACGATTGCCGCGCCAACACAATACGATTGCAGGCCGATGGTAAAGTCCGGCGCAGAATCCTGTCAACGTGAACGTTGATTGCCGCGGCAGCGCAGGCCCGCCGTCGACAGGTGCATGCGCTGGCGTCGCGAGTCGACGCGTCCTGCCGGATCGCGCCTGGGCTGTTATCGGACCCGTTGCGTCAAGCACCGAGCAACTATTTGGCGGCGGCGCGCCTTTCAATGAACGCCTGGAGCGCGGGCAGGCTTTCTGCCGCAAAGAAACGGTGCCCCTCGCTGGTCAGGTGCCAGCGATCGCCAATATACAGGGCAGTCCTCTGGGCGCTTGTCAGTCTTGACAGGGGCTCGAAGGCGTCGGCCTGGCCGATGTCGTTTTGCTGGAGGAATTCTCGAAATTTGGCGACCGGAAGGTTCTGCTGTGACTCCACCTGATCCAGCGTCGGCAGGTGAAACAGCAGCAGGCCGGCGCCGGCCTGACTCGTCTCCGACTTGAGCTTGAGGATGAGCTGCCGGGTCAATTGCCAGGCTTCGGAGTCCCACGCCAGCGCCGGATCGTTGATTGCAGCAGCGGCGACGTTGGCAACCCCCGTCGCTGGCGCCGCGGCGGGCAGTGCGCGCTTGACCGCGAGCATGGTTTCGATCTTCTCTTTCAGCGTATCCAGGAATTGATAGGCGGCGGAGTTGTTCCACAGCCAGCGGATCAGCTTGCGATGGGCGACGCGAACGCTCATCACTGACGATGGCACGGAGTACTCGTCCTTGAGCGGATTGGCGCGCCCACGGTCGCGCGATGCCAGGTTGCCCCAGATGTCGTTTCCCCAATAGAACGCAAGCACCACGAAATCCGGCTGGAAGCGCCTGGCTCTCAGGTGGAACATCTGCAGTTGTTCCCACGTGCCGGTGCCGTCGATTGCGAAATTCATGATTTCGACCGGTCGCCCGAATCGCCGCGAGAGGGCAGCCTCCCACAAGGACTTGTACTTTTCCGGATTCGGCGTGTAGAGCGAGGCGGCCACCGAGTCCCCCAGCAGCGCGATCCGGATCGTGTTGGCGGGTTTGGACGCCACATACTCGCGATCAGCCATCCCCTCGCTGTTGATTGTCACCAAGAGCGTGCTGTCGTACATGTTGTCCAGCCGCTCGGCGATATTGGGGCAGTACACATTGCCCATGATGGCGTCTAGGCAGAGGATCCGGGCCTCGTGCCGGGGATGGTCGATGACACGCAATCCGGCCTCGATCAGGCCGAGCGAAAAAGCGATCGAACCGGCTACCAGCAGCGCGGATACGGCAAAGCGTTGAAAAAACCCCATTCCGTGGCTCCGGCTGTTGAACGCGGTTCTTGAAACTGCTCACAAGGAACAATTGGGCGGGGTGCGACAATTCCCCCATAATCGGCCGCGCAGGGTCCGTTTCGGCATTGTCGAAACGGCCTCTTATAATAGCAGCCGACCATGCATCGATACGGACGAACGCGTGTCCTTGCGAGCAGTGCGTGGGTATCGCAACCTGATGGAAGAATGATGATCGAGAATACCGAGCGCAGCGAAACGATCGAGGGTTCTTCCGATCGCGTGTTTGGCCTCGTATTCGCCGGCGCGTTTTCCGTGCTGGCGCTGTGGCCCATGGTCCATGGCGGGGGTATTCGCCTGTGGGCAATGCTGCTGGCGACGGTCTTTCTTGTCCTCGCCCTGGCGGTTCCGCGCGCCCTGTCGCGATTGAATCGCCTGTGGATGCGCCTGGGCCTGCTGATGGGCCGCGTGGTCAGCCCGGTGGCCATCGGGATCGTGTACTACCTTACCGTGGTTCCCACGGGACTG
>CANJXQ010000041.1 GCA_947478805.1 Betaproteobacteria bacterium
CGATGGTCCCGATGGTGCATTGGCCACGGCTAGCGGCCCCCGCGCGCAAAGAGCCCCTGCGGGCGCACCATCAGGATGGCGATCATCAGGCAGTAGATGATGAAGGCGCCGAGATTGGGCACGTAGTACTTGCCCACCACGTCGGCGACGCCGAGCAAGAGCGAAGCCAACAGCGGCCCGGTGATGCTGCTGGTGCCGCCCACCGCCACCACCACCAGGAAATAGATCATGAACTTCAGCGGGAAGGTAGGCTCGAGGCCGAGGATCTCTGTGCCGAGCGCGCCGCCCAGGCCCGCTAGCCCCGAGCCCACGCCGAAGGTGATGAGGAACACCCAGTTCACGTTGATGCCCAGGCCGCTGGCCACCGGCGGGTCGTCCACCGCGGCGCGCAGGCGACTGCCGAAGCGCGTCTTCGCCAGCGCCCATTGCAGGGCCGCGGCCAGCACCGCGCACACCACGATGATGAAGAAGCGGTAGGCGCCGAGGCCCAGCCCCGCGAACTCGATGCGCCCGGAGAGGAACTCGGGGAGCTTGGCGAACTGCTGCTGCGTGCCCATGAACCAGTCCATGGTGGCAATGGACATGAACACCACGCCGATGGAGAACAGCACCTGGTCGAGGTGGCTTTTGCGGATGATGTGGCGGTACACCAGCGCAAAGGCCAGCATGCCGAGCAGCGTGATGGCGACGAAGGCCACGGGCAGCGCCCACAGGAACGGCACGTCGAGGCGCATGGTGAGCGCGACGACGAGGTAGCCCCCCGCCATGGCGAATGCGCCATGGGCAAGATTGACGAAGTTCATCAGCCCCAGCGTGACCGCCAGCCCGCAGGCCAGCACGAAAAGCAGCATGCCGTAGGCGATGCCGTCCAAAACCAATGTCAGCATATATGGCCTGGATATCCGACGGGCAGGGATTCGCGCATCATCTTGTCATTATTACATGGGCTAGCCAACGAGCTTGCCGGTGGCCCCGCCACGGGCGCGCCTGCCCCGCGGGGGCACACCACGGGCCGCAGCGCCCGCACCGGGGCGGGCGTGGATGTTGCCGGGGATCAGCGCTTGGCTTCCTTCACCGGGTCCTTGACCATCGGGATGGTGGCGAACTCGACGTTGTAAAGCAGGCCGTCCTTCTTTTCCACCTTGCGCACATAGATGTTCTGCACGATGTCGCGCGTGCGCGGGTCGATCTGCACCGGGCCGCGCGGGCTCTCCCAGGCCATGCCGCGCATGGCGTTGACGATGGTCACGCCGTCCGTGGAGCCCTTGGTGGCCTCGATGGCCTTGTAGATGAGCTGCATGCCGTCGTAGCCGCCGACGCCCATGAAGTTGGGCCAGCCGCCCGACTGCTTGGTGAAGCCCTCCACGAAAGCCTTGTTCACGGCCCCCGGGTGCGCCACTGAGTAATGGTGCGTGGTGACCACGCCCAGCATCACGTCGCCCATCTTGTTCAGCACGTCGTCGTCGGTCACGTCGCCGGGGCCGATCAGGCGGATGCCCGACTTGTCCATGCCGCGCTCGACGAACTGCTTGCCGAAGGTGGCGCTCTGGCCGGCCGGCACGAACACGAAGAGGGCATCGGGCTTGGCGTCGCGCGCGCGCTGCAGGAACGGTGCGAAGTCGGGATTGGCCAGCGGCACGCGCAGTTCCGACAAGATGCTCCCTCCCGACGAAGCAAAGCGCGCCTTGAAGGCGTTCTCGGCGTCGATGCCCGGGCCGTAATCGGAGACCAGCGTCACCACCTTCCCGATCTTGTTCTTCGATGCCCAGTCTGCCATGGGGATGGTGGCCTGCGGCAGCGTGAAGGAGGTGCGCACGATGAAGGGCGACTGCTCGGTGATGATGGCGGTGGCGGCGGCCATCACGATCATCGGCACCTTCGCCTGGGTGGCGATGGGCGCGGTGGCCAGCGCCAACGGCGTGAGGCCGAAGCCCGCGAGGTAGGTCACTTTCTCATTGACCACCAGCTCCTGCGCCAGGCGCCGCGTGGTGTCGGCGACGTTGCCATCGTCCTTGACGATGAGTTCGATCTTTTTCCCGGCAACCGTCGAGCCGTTCTTCGCCATGAACAATTTCACGCCATTCTCGACCTGCTTGCCGATGGGCGTGAAGGGGCCGGTGAGCGGAAGGATCAGGCCGATCTTGATGACTTCCTGTGCCTGAACACTGCCGGCAAGCGCCGCAGTCAGCGCGGCGGCAACAACCACCGCCTTCTTGATGTTGGATACGGACATGACATTCTCCTCGGGGTGACGACTTGCGCTGTGCCAGCCAGCGCTTGCCAATGCGCGCCAATGTATCAGGGAACCGCAGGGTTCGCTGCTTCACTTGGCTGCCGTGCGGCGCGCTCCGGGATGCTTACGCCAAACTTACGCCCGCGCCTCTGACCGGCGGCGTCGACAAGGACGCCGTCCGGACCGTATAGTGCCGCTGTCGACCCCAGCTGAGCACCGTGGCGGAACTTTGCAACGGTGATGCTGCATTGCCTCACAAGGAGAATCCACAATGTCCCTACGCTCCGTTCCCCCCTTTCGCGCCGATCACGTCGGCAGCTTCCTGCGCCCCAAGGCGCTGCTCGATGCGCGCGAGAAGCAGCAGAAGGGCGAGATCACGCGGGCACAGTTGCGCGTCGTCGAGGATGCCGCCATCCGCGACATCGTGAAATTTCAGGAATCGCTCGGGCTGCAGGGCATCACCGACGGCGAGTTCCGCCGCACCTATTTCCACATCGACTTCCTCGAGCAGCTCGAAGGGGTGGAGACCGGGGGCGGGATCACGGTGGCCTTCCACAACGCCTCGGGCAACGTGGAGTTCTCGCCGCCCGTCATGAAGATCACGAAGAAGATCCGGCATGCCAAGGACATCCAGCTCGCCGATTTCCAGTTCCTGAAATCGGCGGTCAGCGCGGGCAAGACGCCGAAGGTGACCATCCCCTCGCCCACCATGCTGCATTTTCGCGGCGGGCGCGGCGCCATCAGCAAGGACGCCTACCCGGACCTCGATGCTTTCTATGATGACGTGGCCGCGGCCTACCGCTCCGAGCTGAAATCACTAGGGGACGCCGGTTGCCGCTACGTGCAGATGGACGACACCAACCTGGCATATCTCTGCGACACCAAGATGCGCGAAGGCGCGCGCTCGCGCGGCGACGACCCCAACGAGCTGCCACGACGCTATGCGCGCCTGATCAACGCCGCCATCGCCGACCGGCCCGCCGGCATGAAGGTCTGCGTGCACCTGTGCCGCGGCAACTACAAGAGCGCCTGGGCGGCCGAAGGCGGCTACGAACCCGTGGCCGAGGTGCTGTTCAACGAACTCGCGGTCGATGGCTACTTCCTCGAATACGACGACGCGCGCTCGGGCGACTTCCAGCCGCTGCGCCACGTGCCCAAGGGCAAGATCGTGGTGCTGGGCATCGTCAGCACCAAGCTGGGCGAGCTCGAATCCAAGGACTTCCTCAAGCGCAAGATCGACGAGGCGGCCAAGCTCGTGCCGCTCGAGCAACTGTGCCTGTCGCCGCAGTGCGGCTTCTCCAGCACCGTGCACGGCAACGACATCGCCGTCGAATCGCAGGCCGCCAAGCTGCGCCTGGTGGTGGAAACCGCGCAGGAAGTCTGGGGGACTGCGTAATCGTGGCACTTCGCGAGCACAACACGTGAAAGCACGCACCCAGGTCGGCATCATCGGCGCGGGGCCAGCCGGCCTGATGCTCTGTCACCTGCTCCGACTGCGCGGCATCGACAGCGTGGTGCTGGAGGCGCGCTCGCGACGCTATGTGGAAGAACGCGTGCGCGCCGGCGTACTGGAACACGGCGTGGTGGAAACCCTGCGCGAAGCCGGACTCGCCGATCGCCTCGATCGCGAGGGCCTCAGGCACGAGGGCATCGCCATCCGCTTCAACGGGCGCAGCCACCGCATCGACTTCACCGAGCTCACCGGCAAGGCGGTCACCGTCTACGGCCAGCAGGAAGTGGTGAAGGATCTCATCGCTGCGGCGTTGGCTGCGGGAACGCCGATCGAATTCGATGTCATGGACGTGACGATGCATGGCATCGATGGCGACAAAACGCCAAGCAGCGCTACCCTCCGCTATCGCGATGCCAACGATACGGTGCGCGAACTCACCTGCGACTACATTGCCGGCTGCGACGGCTTTCACGGCATCAGCCGCCCGGGTTTTCCTGCCGGCGTGATCCGCAGCTTCGAGCGCGATTACCCGTTTGCCTGGCTCGGCATCCTCGCGCAATCACCGCCCCCTTCGCACGAGCTCATCTACGTGCACCACGACCGCGGCTTCGCCCTCTTCTCCATGCGCACGCCGCAGGTCACGCGCATGTACCTGCAGTGCGCGCCCGACGAGGACATCGCCAACTGGCCCGACGAGCGCATCTGGGCTGAGCTGCGCCGCCGGCTAGAGGGCGACGATGCGCCCGCGCTCGAAGTCGGAGCCATCATTCAAAAGGGCATCACGCCCATGCGCAGCTTCGTGGCCGAACCAATGCGTCACGGACGCCTGTTCCTCGCCGGCGACTCCGCCCACATCGTCCCGCCCACCGGCGCCAAGGGCATGAACCTCGCAATTGCCGACGTGCGCGTGCTGGCGAAGGCACTCGATGCGTTCTACAAACAGGGAGATTCGACGCGGCTCGACCGCTACTCAGACACCTGCCTGCGACGCGTGTGGAAGGCCGAGCGCTTCTCGTGGTGGATGACCTCGCTGCTGCACCGCTTCCACGCGCAGAGCCCGTTCGACTATCGCGTGCAGGTGGCCGATCTGGACTACCTCACCGGGTCGCGCGCGGCATCGACGGCGCTGGCGGAGAACTATGTGGGATTGCCGTTCGAGGATTCGTGACGGCAGCAGCCTGGAGCACCTGACCCCACTGGCGTCACGCGCTCTACGGGTTCCGGGATTGAACGGATCCCCCCTTGAACCGCATGAGATATTCGCGCACCTTGATTCCAGCGTCCGATCGCCATTGCCACTGCGGCAGTCCGCAGAAGCGCAGCGAGACGATGCGCGAAGGGCGCGGCGCCTCCGGGAACAGGGTTGCGAGCGCGTCTGCCGCATCCGCAGCCGAAAAATCATCCTGCTTGATGTCGCCCCAGGTTTCCC
The DNA here is from genome assembly GCA_947478805.1 of Betaproteobacteria bacterium. Classification (GTDB taxonomy): domain Bacteria; phylum Pseudomonadota; class Gammaproteobacteria; order Burkholderiales; family SG8-39; genus CAIYPG01. Next base: position 5,116 of record CANJXQ010000041.1, read on the forward strand.
CGGCGCGCTGCGCGAGGGTGAACAACCTCCCTTCCGGCGAGAGAATGCACAGGCTCTCCGGTGAGGACTTCACTTCCTGCATGCCGGGCAACGCTTGCGTGATCTGCCCGGGGTCGATGGACTTCAGGATCGACGCCAACTGCGCCGTAGTGCGGCCGGGCAGGAGAAACAACGGAATCGGCTCGATGCCTGCTTCCGGTTTCGGGATCATCAGCAGCAATGCGGTCGCATCGGCTGCGCGCCTGTCCTCATGGACGACGAGCATTGACGCGAGAATGTCGGCTGCCGGATGTCGCGGGGTCGGGACCGGCATCGGCGTGGGACTGACAGCGACGGCTGCAAGGAATTCTTCTGCCTCGGTCAACTGGGCGTCAGTCCATGCAACGCGTGTGCGCGGCAGGCACTCGGGCAATGATGCCCTGGGTTCGGCGTCGGCCTTGCCCAAGCGAAAGAGCGCCTGCGTGCGCCATTCCTGCGGCGGCGGCACCGGCATGGGCTGGCGCCACCCTTTCGCGGTGGGCTCCCACAGATAGACATCGCCCGCGCGGCCCACCATGCACAGTCGCGACACGGTCAGGTTATCCAGGGCCTGCGATCCATCGGCTATACCTGCCGACAGCCCGGGAAATAAAACGGCCAGATCGGCTGGTGTCGGTTCGGCCAATGGCTCGCGCAATCGGCTGGCATCGGCGGCGAGAAGATAGCGCGGCGGACTGCTCAACTCACGGGCGCGCCAGCGGCCCTCTGCAAACAGTGCAAAGTCGGCATTTTGTGGCACCACATTGGGGCCACCTGCAATGGCCGACCAGCGCGGGCTGGAAGCAGCCGGAGCCACGCCAGGCACGATGCCCAGGAAATCGACGATGCGGGTGCGCATCTCCGCCGGTGCAGCCCAGCGACCGGTCATGCCGCACGGCCCGTCAACCCGATCGAAGGGTGAGTCACCGGCTGCTCGCAGCGCGGCGATAATGGCATCGCGCCGCACTGCCGATAGCCCGCTCGCGGCGCCGGCCGACCAATCATTGCCACTAGGCTGAATGGCGAGCTGCTCGCCAGTGGGCGCAACCAGGCACACCTTCTGGAGTTGGTCCGAAGAACTTCTCCGATTCTCAATTCCACCGCCGGCATACCCGACGAACCAGACCCAGGTGATGCCAGACTGGGAGGAGAACGCCTGCTCCATGGCTGCGATTTCCGTCGACTTGATCAGCCTTGCCGTCACTTCAACCTGGGAAGCGAAGTGTTGCCCCGCGTTGGGATCGGATTTGGGGCCGAACAACCTGAAGTCCGAAAAGAAGCTGGCGCGACGCTGTACCGAATACTGGGAAAGCACCAGGAACTCGCCGGCCGCCGTGTGCCAATCGGGAGGCACATGCGGGGCGAGGCTCGGGGCTTTGTTCACGTCTTCGTAGGGAATCGGCAGCATGACGCATGCGCCCAGCACAGGAGCCAGCAGCAAAGTCGCCATTCGCCATAGACATCTCAGGTCACGAACCATGTGTCATTCCGCCAGCGCAATTGAGGGGCCATGCGATGCGCCGCCACCGAGGGTCCTTGTCTTTCCTTGCATTACCGGATCATCACGTCCGGCACGGCGTTCTCGATCTCGGCGAACAGCGCCTCGACGTACACCGGGCAAAGCATGTCCGCCAGGTTCCAGTAGCTGCCGGACCAGGCGGCGCGCCCGGTCTTGACCTCGAGCACCCTGGCTTCGAGCACAAGCCGCGTACTCAGGGGACTGAAGATCGCCGATCCGTAGTCGGCTCGCAGCAACACGATGCCATCCGCGTTGTACGCGGCGCCCAATTCGGCCGCCACCGCAGGATTCCCCGATTGCAGTCGTCGCGCGTATTCGTCGAGCGGCAATTTCAACGTCGCCCTGCCGCCGCCCGGTAGCGCTGGATCGTCTGCGCGTACCGGGCGATAGTCCTTCTTCTTCTGCAGGACGCTCACCGTGTCAGTTATGAACTTCTCCTTTACCCAGTCCTGCTGCACAGCGCAGGACCGCTTCGAGAACGATGCGACGAGTCCGCCGTCAAACACCACGGGCAGCACGACAAGGCGCTTGAGGTTGCCGACACCGCGGCCGGCCCGCGACTCCGGCAAACGGTAAGTGACCGGCGTAGCAGCTGCTTCCGACTGCCACGAACTGGCACAACCCTGCACAAGAACTCCCGCGCAGATGAGCACGAATACTGCGGCGCCGCGCACCGTCATTTCCATGGCAGCACCGGCAGTCGACGGGCCGCAATGGCCGCGAACGTATCGGCATAGTCACGCAGAACCTGGTGCAGCAATTGACCATTGTTCCCGGCCAGTCGCGACCGCGACGTGCAGGCCGGCGGCGGCACGTCCTCGGCAGGCTCGCCCGAGCCCAGGGTGATGCGGTCGCGGTACAGCTCCTGCTCGGCTGTGCTCAGCACCATGTCTACCTGCATGGCAACGCAGACCATGTTGTCGAGCGAAGGGATGAAGTCGTCCCTGAGGCCGTAATTGACGATCAGGAATTCGAGCGTGACCGGACTCGAGGCCCCGGTCGGTCCGCTCTGCAGCAACGCATTGGCTGACTTCACCATCATGGCCGGAACATCCGCACCCCGCAATGCCTGCCCGAGCGCCGCGTCGCGTGACGCCACGTTCTGGTTGTAAATGCCGAGGGCAAGGTACATTGGCGCTGCAACCACTGCTGCGCTGGCCGCCTGCACGCTGCCCGCCGCGCCCAGCGCAGCCAGACCCGCCATGCTGCCCGCAGCCTCTCCCTGCTCTCGCTGCGTCAATTCGATTTTGCGCCCCTCGGGCACCCGCTGCTCCCCCGCATTGGCCGCAAGTCGCGCCACGACCTGCGGACGCACTCGCGCTTCGGCAGGGGCTTCGGTAAGGATGCGCGCCGCAGGAACCTGCGCCTGAGCATGGGCATGGGCGAGGAGCGATGCCACTAACAGCGTCGTGATCCCCCGAACCATCGGCATCATTCAGCCCCCATTTCCTTGAGCAGGAAAATCCTACACCCGAACGCGACAATGCGAACTGACGGTTCGGGCAAGGTTCGGCGGCTCGTCGAAAGGGGCTTACGCCGCGCAGATGCCTCTCTGCCGAGCGGCAATGGCCGCTACAAACCGAAGAGCTTGATGATCAGGTCCTTGCGCGCAACGGCTCCGGGCTTTGGCGCCTGATAGTCGGCAGGCAGCCCGCGCGTATCGTAAATCGAGAAGCTGCCCGGATCGTCGTTCAGCACCTTGTTCCCTTCGGGCGACATGGCGTAATTGGCCATCAGGCGCGCCGCCGCCGGGTGCTTCGCCTTGCCGCGCGCGGTGAGCGCCACCTGCATCTCGACGCCGGTGGTGAATGCCGGCATGGCGACTTCCACCGGGCCGCCCCTGTCCTTGAGTCCCTGCACCGTGGCGGCAATGGTCGGCACGGCCACGCTGCCCTCGCCTGCGGCCAGCGCCTGCACAACCACGGGCCCACCCCCGGCGATGACTCGCATGCTTTGCGAGCGCATGCGCGCAAAAAACGATTCACCGTAACGATCCAGGATCATGGTCCAGAATTCGATGCTTGCATCGGAGCCGCGCGGATCCGCAGCCAGCAACTGGCCCTTCCATTTTGCATCCAGCAGGTCCGGCCAGTCCCTGGGGATATCGCCGCCCTTCACGCGCTCGGTATTGTAGAAAATCAACCAGGGCGCAATCTGAACGACACTGGTCACGCCACGATTGAAGCGGCTCGGGAATTCGCCGCTACGCACCACCGGCAGCCCGGCGCCGCTCACCGACTCCATCCAGCCGCGCTTGATTCCTTCGTCGGTAAAAGGACCCGCGCTTCCCGCGATGAACACCAAGTCCGCAGCAAAGTTCCCCGCCTCGGCTTCCGATGCATAGCGCTGTTGCAGCGGCACGGAATTCAAGCGCACGGACTGCGCGGGCACGCCGTACCTTGCCGTATAGGCGCTGCTGATGCGCCGGTTGACGTTTTCAGGCGCTGCCGAATAGAACGTCAGCTGTCCCTCCGCTTTTGCGGCCGCGATCAGGACTTCCAGTTCGGTTGCCGCACCCGCTGGGGCCTTCGCCGCCTGCGCCAGCAACAACGCATCCTGCGCGGGCTGCGCAGCGTGGCCCGTGAGGGTGGCCAGCATCAGGGCCGCAACGCTCATTGCGCAACGCATCCGGAGCGCAATCCGATTGGACCTCACATCGACGTTCAACATGCGATTTCTCCCATTTGTAGTCGTTGCATCAGCCTGACATTACGTGCGGCTGGCGACGCGGTGATGCAGCTCATTGCAGCCCACGCGTTCAGCCCACCCGCTCAGCCCACGGCAATCGGGTGCCCGTCGACCACGGTGGGCCCCAACCCGGCCACGGTGGTGCGGCGCATGACCCGCTTGTAGCGCGCGACATCCCAGGGCAGCAACCGGTGCAGGGTGCAGCGGTTGTCCCACATGACCGCGTCGCCGGGCATCCACCGGTGGCGATAGACGAACTGCCGCTGCGTCGCGAACTCTCCCAGTTCTCGAAGAAGCGCGCGTCCTTCATCTTCAGGCCAGCCGACAATATGGGAAGCATGCGCCCCCAGATAAAGCGACTTCCGCCCCGAAACAGGATGCGTGCGCACCAGGGCCTGGTGGACCGGCGGGAACGCCGCGCGCTCGGGCGCGGTGAATTCGTAACCGATCAGCCTGCGCGAATAGATCAGGTCATGCACGGCAACCAAGCCCTCGAGCAGGCGTTTGCGCGCCGCAGGCAACGCATCCCACGCCGCGCGCATGTCGGCGAACTCCGTGTCACCGCCCTCCGGCGCGATCTGCCTTGCGGACAGCAGCGAGGCCATCGCCGGCACGGGCTTGAAGGAGCTGTCCGAGTGCCACATCTGGTTGCCGGCGTAGTTGATGGCGCGCCGGTCACCGGTGTCCACCAGGCGCCCCGACTCGTCCACATTGGACAGGTCGGTAATCTCGGGCCGCAATGACAGGTTGCGCTCCATGGCCCGAAGCGGCGGCCTTGTCTCCAGCGGCCCGAATCGCGCAGTGAACGCAGTCTGGTCGTCGTCGTTGCAGTGCTGCTCCGGAAATACGAGCACGGCGTGCTGATTGAATGCCTCGGCGATCCGAGCAAAAGTCGCGTCGTCGAGGCCGCCGTTCAACTGCGCTCCACGCACCCGCGCCCCGAACGGACGCAACATCTCGATGTTCAATGCCATGGCTCTTCCTCCATCGCGCGCAGTGTAAGACGAAAGTACTGCCAGGGGATGCCTGCGCCTCTTGCGGGTTCAGCCTCTCGAATCCTGATCAGAAGGCGCACAGGTCCATGCAAGAGCGTTACTCGATCCGCACATTGGCGCTCTTGATCACCTGGGCAGTTTTTGCCGAGTCCCGCTTGATGAACTCCGCAAACTCAGCGGGGGTCGAAGTGGCGGCATCGAAACCGTTGTTCAGCATGTAGGCGGCGAGATCCGTCGATTCGACAGCGCGCCTTGCATCCGCGCTGATCTTCTCGACGATCGCAGAAGGCGTGCCCGCGGTGGTCCACAGGCCGTACCAGGCGCCTGTAGCAAAGCCGGGAAGGGTTTCACCCACGGTCTGAATGTCTGGAAGCAGCTTCGAGCGCTGGCTCGAGGTAATCCCCAGAGCGCGCAGCCTTCCCGCTTTGACATGGGGCTGCGCAGAGGGAATGCTGAAGAACCCCATCGGCAGGTGGCCTGCAATGACGTCGGTCATGGCCGGTCCGGTGCTCTTGTAGGGCACGACAAGCATGTCAACGCCGGCGGTCAGCCTGAACTGCTCTCCGGACAGGTGGTCTGCGCTCCCCGGCGCCGAGGTGGCAAAGCCGAAGTTTTCCTTCTTCGCTTGCTTGTCCTTCATCAATGCAATCAATTCCGGGATGTTCCTCGCCTGCACGGACGGATGGACAACGACAAGATACGGAATGGTGGCAAGCTGCGTGATCGGCGCCAACTGCTTGGCCGGATCGAAATCGGGGCGCTTGTAGAGCAGCGGCGTCGCGGTGATGACGCCGTCGTGACTGAGCAGCAATGTGTAGCCGTCCGGAGCAGACTTGATCACCGTCTCGGCGCCGATGATGCCGCCGCCGCCCGTCTTGTTCTCCACCACAACCGTCTGCCCCCAGGCATCGGACAGTTTCTTCGCCACCTGCCGGGCGAGCAGGTCGGTTCCGCCGCCGGGACCGACCGGCACAACCATGAGCACAGGCTTGCCCGGAAACTGCGCCCTTGCCGGCGAGTGCATTGCCAGCGCCCCGAGCACGACTCCAAGCATGAAAATGAAGCGACCGCCGTTGAGTGTCTTCACGATACCTCCCATTGGACTCACGATTCCAATCACATTACACGGGCACGCATACCATTCGTACGCATACCATTCGTCATGGCAATGGACTCAAAAATTCGGTGCGGCAATGAATGTCATCACGACGCCGAATGCCATGGTCCAGAGCAACGCCACTATCAGGACAACAAATTTTCCCGCGGTACGATCGATCTCCGGCGCCGGAACCGTCGTCCAGCCTCGGCTGATCAGGGTTCGTCGCATGATCCGTTCCGCATAGATGGGATAGACGAGCCAAGAAATCCCACCGGTCACGGGAGCCAGCAACAGCTCACCCCAGAAGTGTTTCCAGATCCCGTGTTTCGCAAAGTAGAGAAAGCCAAACAACGCCGTATTGACTGGCGCGGCCCCCACATCCACCGTGCGACCGGTTTCGGGGTGCTTGAAGAGATACTCCGTGGACTGCGTAATGACCTCTGGCTTTGGGCTCGTTGCGTGCAATTGAATCAGGTCCACTGTTATTAGGCGGGAATTGGCTACTCGAACTTCAGGCCAAGCCGCTTGACCACGGGACCGAAGGCATCCAGGTCGGCGCGAATCTGGGCGGCGAAGGCCTGCGGCGTGCTGAAGAACAATTCGTACCCCGCATCGGTGAAGCGTTTCTCGACCTCGGGCAGCTTCTGTGCGGCATTCAGTGCCGCGTTGAGCTTGGCCACCACGTCCGCCGGCGTACCAGGTGCCGTGACAATCCCCACCCATCCCTGCAGGCCGAGGTTGTAGCCCATTTCCTTGAGCGTCGGCGCATTCGGAAACATGCGCTGGCGCAGCGGGGATGTCCAGACGAGCGCATTCAATTTCCCGGCATCCACCAGTGGCTTGAGCGGTCCGCCGGTAAAGATCGTCATGTCGATGGTGCCACTGGCGATGTCGGTGAGTTGTTGCGCAGTCCCGTACGGGATGTGCGTCATCTCGATGCCCAGGACGGGCAGTATCTGCTCCATGTACAGGTGCTGGCTGCCGCCGATGCCCTGCGAACTGTAGTTCAGCTTGCCCGGGTTGGCCTTGGCATATTCGATCCAGCCCTTCGCGTCCTTGAACGGAAGCCTCGCCTGCGACACGATGACCTGCGAATAGCCGAAGGTCTGGTGAACCGGCGCGTAGTCCCGTCCGGGCTGTGCGGTGAACGTCGGGCTGGCATTGGGCACCACCGTGAGCGCCGAATCGGTGGCCAATGCGATCATGTGTCCGTCCGGCGTCGCGCGTTGCACCGCCATCACGCCCAGCCTGCCACCGGCACCGGGCCGATTCTCGATGACAATGCTCTGGCCCAGCGTTTTCGCCGCTTCGCCGAACATCGAACGCAGCTGCACATCGCTCGCCCCGCCCGCCGCAAACGGATAGATGGCGGTGATGGTCCGGGTCGGAAAATTCTGCGCCGATGCCGATGTAACGACTCCCGGTATGCCCACCGCCACCAACAGGCAAGCGGCCACTTCCCTGATCTTGCATCGCATGTTCAGTCTCCTCATTGGAAGTGCCTGCAACGGACGCCAGCGCGCCCCTTGTTTCGGATTACTCGAGCTTGATATTGGCGGAACGGATCACCGGCCCGAAGGTCTTCAGGTCGCCGCGGATCACGGCGGCAAACTCCTCGGGCGTGCCGCCCTTCACGAGCTGCCCCAACCCCTCGATCTTGGCGCGCACTTCGGGTGAATTGATCGCCTCATTGTAGGCGCGGTTCAACCGCAGCAGCACGTCGCGCGGCATGTTGGGAGGCGCGACGATGCCCAGCCAGGTCACCATGCGCACGCCGATCAGGCCCGCCTCGCCGAAGGTGGGCATGTCGGGAAAGTAGGACCAGCGCTGCTCGGCGCCGTGGCCGATACCGAGCAGCTTGCCGGCGTCGATCAGGGGCTTGGCGCCCGAATCGGTGAGCGTCATGTCCACTTCGCCCGACATCACCGCGGTAATGGCAGGTGCAGTTCCCTTATAGGGCACATGCGTGATGTCGGCGCCCACGGCCAGCGCCATCAGTACCACGCCCAGGTGCCCGCCGGTGCCCAGTCCCGGCGATGAGCCGTTGAGCTTGCCCGGGTTGGCCTTTGCATAGGCGATGAGGCCCTTGATGTCGCGAAACGGCGCGTTGGGACGAATCGCCAGCACCTGCGGGCTGTCGATGGTCCAGACCACCGGCGTGTAGTCCTTGCCCGGCTCGACGTACAGCTTGGACTCGATCAGCGGCTGGTAGACGCCCAGGCCGTTGGTGAACATGCCGACGGTGTAGCCGTCGGCCGGCGCGCGCATCAGCGCCTCGAAGCCGATGCGTCCTCCGGCACCGGGACGGTTCTCATGCAGGATGGTCTGCCCAATGCGCTTGCCGGCCTCCTGGCCGATGGCACGCGCCACCGAATCCGGGCTCGAGCCCGCCGCGTAGGGATAGATGTAGGTGATGGGCTTGGCCGCGGGAAAGGCCTGCGCCAGAAGGGACGATGCGTGCAGCGTCGCAGCCAGTGCCAAACCTATCCGGCCCAGCAGGCCCAGGGATTTTTTTTCATTCATTCTGGTGCGCCTCCTATGCGCTAGATCGGCAGCGAATACAACTTCGCCGCATTGCCGCCCAGCACCTTGCGGCAGGTCTCGAGGTCCACATCGTGCAAGGCCTCGGCCGCGTGATCCATGGCATTCGGATACAGGCAGGTCGGGTGGGGGAAATCCGTCTCGAACAACAGGTTGTCGGTGCCGACGGCTTCGAGCGAGCGCGCGAAATTGCGCTTCTCGAACCAGAAGCAGCCGTAGAACTGGCGCTTGAAATACTCCGATGGCTTCATCGACAGCGCGCTCATGGAGCCTGGCGCGGTTTCATTGGCCTGGTAGTCGAGCATCTCGAGCACGAACGGGATCCAGCCCACGCCGCTCTCCACCGAGACGAATTTCAAGTTTGGAAAGCGCTCGGGCACGCCGGTATAGATGAGATTCGCCAGCACGCGCGCATTGCCGAGGAACAGCATGGCCGAGCCCAGCGCCACTTTCTGGTTGATGTTGAGCGACGGCCAGGTCATGGTGCCGAACCATGACGAGGATGTGTCGCTCGCGCCGATATGAAAATTCACCGGCAGCCCGAGTTCGCTGCAGGTCTCCCACAGCGGATACCAATGTGCCTCGCCCAGGTCGGGCAGGTTCTGGTCCTGCGGATCGGAGTTCGTGTTCACGCCACGCAGACCGAGCGCTTTGACGCGCCGGACTTCCTTCACTGCCGCATCGATGTCCCACCAGGGGATGAGCGCCATGGGAAAGATGCGGTTGCCCGAGCGCTCCTGGAACTCGGCCATGGCATCGTTGAAGATCTGGATGCACATCAACTTCAGTTCCGGGTCGTTGGTGGGCGAGCGCTGGCCGCCGAAGCCGAGGATGTTGGGATAGGCGATCTGCGCCCAGATGCCGGCCTTGTCCATCATGGCCACGCGCGCCTCGGCCTCGTAGCAGGCCGGGTGCGCCTGCTCGATGGTCATGGTCATGGCATCGACGCAGGGCCCCTTGTGGCCGTCCTTGTGCACGACGCTGGAGGCCTGTGCATTGAGCCGCATGGGCACGCCATCGATGGCCCACTTGTTCACGCCGTCGATGACCCGCAACTGCGGCACGCGCTCGCGCCAAGCCGCCGGGGCACGTGACGTCCACAGGTCAGGCGCCTCGGTGAGATGCGTATCGGCGTCGACCACCTTGATGCCGGAAAGATTCTGCTTGTTGGCCATGCCTGCTCCTTGTATCGAATGTCGCGTCGACGAACTATTCCAGCTTGATGCCGGCCTTCTGGATCATGGGGCCGACGCGCTGCAGATCGGCGCGAATGCGCTCGGCAAAGACGTCCGCCCCCTGGCCCAGCGGCACGACGCCCTGTTCGCGGATCATGTTGGTGACTTCGGCGCTCCTGAACGCGGCGGCGAACACCTGCTGCCAGCGCGCCACCAGTTCGGGCGGCATTTCCGGCGGCACGATGATGCCGTACCAACCCGACACGTTGAAACCGGTCAAGCCGGCTTCGTGCATGGTCGGGAGCGTCGTGAAGATGCGATCGCGCTGCGAGCCCGTGGTCGCGATCCCGGTCAGCTTGCCTGAATCCATGTGCGTCTTGAGGGTGACCGACCCCACCATGGCCGAAACGCCGCCGTTGAGCGTGTCGATAACTGCGGGCGCCTCGCCCTGGTAGTTCACCACCACTACGTCGATGCCCGTCATCAGCTTGAGGAACTCCCAGGTCAGGTGGCTGTTGGATCCGCGACTCGAACCGGAGACGCTCAGCTTCCCCGGATTGGACCTGGCATAGGCAATCAGACCCTGCAGGTCGCGAAACGGCGCGCCGGGATTGCCGACCATCACCAGATAGGCTTCGTGAATGAGAAATACCGGCAGGTAATCCTGGCCGGGCAGGAACTTGAAACTCGCATCTGCGCTCACCTGATTGACCAGCAGTCCGTTATAGGACATGCCGATGGTGTAGCCGTCCTTGCGCGCGCCGCGCAAGGCGTTCATCGCGATCTTGCCGCCGGCACCCAGGCGGTTTTCGATGACGACGGGTTGGCCGATCACCTTGCCGGCCTCCTGCGCGACCAGTCGAATCAGCGTCTCGGTGCTGGAACCGGGCTGGATCGGCATGATGAAATTGACCGGGCGATTGGGAAAGGCCTGCCCCAGTGCGTTCGCCGATAGCATGAAAAAAGACATCGCCAGCACGAAGCCTGCTGCCCCCCCACCAAAGTGTCGACACGCTGAAGCCATAGTCCTCCCCACCTTCACCTCCCCAATATTGATCAATCCACCCGCCGCATCAAATGCCATAGAGCGCCCGCGCATTGTTCCCACGAATGCCGTCGATCGCCTCGACATCGGCCCCCGGCATTCCGCGCAGGTTTGAAAACGCCTCGAGGTCCTCCGAGTAATCGTCGTGGCCGTAGTCCGTGCCAGTCACGAGGTTTTTCTTGCCCGCCCAGCGCTGCACATACTCGAGGTCGTCGGTGAGCCGGCAGCCGACGTAAAAGCGGCTGTCGCGAACGATGTTCAGCCCCTGCGCATCCTTTTCCCTGGCCTGCCGGGAAGCCTCTTTGGTGTTCCCGCCCATTTCATTGGCGATGAATGCCGCCAGCGGCCCGCCTTTGGAGATCCACTCAGCGCGCCGCGTCACCTCGCTGATCACATAAGGCACCCACTGCGCGCCCGCTTCAATGAAGCCGAAGCGCAAGGCCGGAAAGCGGTCCGGAATGCCGCCGAGCAACAGGTCCTGGAACGCCGCGAGCACGGGCGAGCGGCTGGCGAACAGCGCGCTCGACTTGAAATTGTCGAACACGAACATGTTGCCGTTGCCCACGTGAATGCACAGCGGCAGGTCCAGCGCGGCCGCCTTGTCGTAGAGCGGATAAAAATACGGATCGGACAGGATGCGCTCGCCCTCCAGCCCGCGGATGAATACGCCGCAGGCACCGTGTTGCTTGCCGAACTCGAGCTCGGCGAGCGAGTCGGCCATGCTGTCCAGCGGCGGTGCCACGACCCAGCGCAAGCGCCCGCCCGAGCGGTCGGATGCATCGGCAAGGAACCGGTTGTAGCTGCGGCACAGGGCCACCAGCACTTCGGTGCGGTAGGCCACCGGCGCAAGAAAATAGGTGGGATAGATCACCTGCACATCCACGCCCAGCTCGTCCATGACGGCCAGCCGTCCCGCTACGTCGGTCAGGTCGCGTATCGCAGGCGGGATGCGCGAATACGCGGGCATGAGCCGCCGCAGCACGCCGTCCACAAGCCAGAAATCACGCGATTGCCCGTCACCATCGGTCTCCGACAACGTCGCCGGCCGGAACCGCTTGTCACGCCCCTCGAGTCCATCCCACAGCGCCTGGCTCTCGACAATGTGAGCGTCGGCGTCAATGATTTTCATCTCACTCATACCTGCATCCCCAGCGAACGTTCCTCATCCGGCACATGCCACATCCTTCCCACTCCCCCTGTTCCATTCGATTCAATCGCATCAATTCATCTTCAGGTTCGCAGCCTTGATGATGGGCCGAAACCGTTCCATGTCGTCCTTGGCCAGCGCGGTAAATTCCTCGGGGGTTCCGGCAAGGATGACCCACCCCGCGGCCTCGAGCTTTTCCCTGACCTCCACGGTCTTGAGCGCTTCGGTGTACGCCTGGTTCAGGCGCATGACCATCTCCCGGGGCATGCCGGCCGGTCCCACGATGCCGGTCCATGAACCATTCACGAATCCGGTCAGGCCTGCCTCTGACATGGTCGGCACATTGGGAAATTCATGCCAGCGCTTGCTGCCGCTGGTAGCCAGAGCGATCAGCTTGCCGGAGGTAATGTGCGGTTTGGTCTCCGCCGAGCTGAACACCATGTTGATTTCCCCCGACATCGCCGCCACCAGGACTGCAGTGGCACCGTTGAACGGAATATGCACGATGTTGGTTCCGGCCATCACGTTGATCATTTCGATGCCCAGGTGACTCCCAGTCCCGACGCCCGATGATCCGCCATTCAGCTTGCCCGGATTGGCCCTGGCATTGGCGAGCAGGCCCTTGACGTCGCGAAACGGCGAATTGGCGCCGGTGACCAGCACCAATGGGGTTTCGATGGCAAGGCTGATCGCGGTGTAATCCTTGCCCGGCTCAACGAAGAGCTTTTGGTCGATCAACGGCTGGAACACCGCGATGGCATTGGTGGCGGCCCCGATCGTGTAACCGTCGTTCGGCGAGCGCATGAGGGACTCGAACCCGACACGCCCGCCCGCCCCGGGCCGGCTGACGAACACGATGGGCTGTCCGAGCCTGCGGCTGGCGTCCTGGCTGGCAGTTCTCAAGGCAATGTCGAGCCCGGCCCCGGCAGGGTACGGATACACGAAGGTGATGGGCTTGTTCGGGTAGGCCTGCGACGCCGCATTGCCGGCCATCAGCAGCACTGCTGCCAGCGCCAGCGTTGAATCGATTGCCATCTTCCGGATGTTCAAATTCATCTACTTGCTCCATAAACATTGTCGGGGCACGCCCCCCGCGAGGACATGAATCGCAGCTAGGCCAGGTTCGCCAGCGGCAGGATTTCGGGCAGGTTGTATACACGCGTCACGTTTTCACGCACCAGTTTCGCGCGCAGGTCCGGCGCGAGGTGGCCCATGTCCCGCGCGATGACTTCACGTGAATGGGGCCAGGTGGAATTCGGATGGGGAAAATCGTTCGACCACATCCAGTTGTCCGCGCCCCATTTCTCGAACAATTGCCCTGAGGGCGGATCATTGAAGAAGGTGGCAAAAATATTGCGCTTGAAGTATTCGCTGGGATGCATCTTCATGATCGGGTTGTCGCGGTACTTCTTCAGGTTGTACTTGTCCATCTGGCACATCATGAACGGCATCCAGCTGACCTCGGTCTCCACGATGATGACTTTCAGCTTCGGAAAGCGGTCGAATACCCCGGACGCAATCATGTGAACCAGCGTCTTCATGGTGTGCCCGATCTGCTCGGTCATGGCGAAATTGAACAGGTCGGTCGGTATGCGCGGCGTCACTGCCACGCCAAGGCCATAAGGTGCCCCGGTCAGGATGTGCAGGCTGACCGGCATCTCCATGGCCTGGGCCGCCTCCCATAGCGGGTCATAATGACTGCCGGAAAACGCCAGTTCCGGGGGCGCGGCAAGCCAGATCATGAGCCCGCGCATGCCGGCCTTCTTGCAACGCTCAACCTCCCTGATTGCTTCATCGATTCGATATGCGGAGATGCAGGCGACGCCGAACAGGCGATCGGGCGCCACCGAACAGTATTCGAGCAACCAATCGTTGTAGACCTTGAAACAGGCCTCCTGCAGCGCGATGTCGCTGATGCCGAACTGGTCCAGCGCCCTGGTCGGGTAGAGCACTTCGCTGCTCACGCCATCCGTCGCCATCTCATGGATGCGGTTCTTCGGGTCCCTGGCGCCGTCGTGGGCAGCAAAGCGGTTGGCTTCCTTGCCCTCCGGATATTGCGGCGCCTTCGAGCGCATCGAGGCCGGCAACTGCCGCAACCACAGATCCCCCGCTTCCATCACATGGGAGTCTGCGGATATCAGCAACCCCGTGTCCAGCTTCATGTTCACATTGTCTTCGCCCATGGATCTCGCTCCCCTTGGTAAAAAAACTTCGCGTTCGGGGTATTCACCCCTCCCTTGACCACGGGGCTACACCCCTTTGGATTCCCCGACTTCAGAAGCCCGCTGCAAGCAGCGGGCACCCAGAGATTTAGTTCACACCGCGCAGTCGATGCCCGCGCGCACCAGCTTGCGCTTGAGGGCGGACCACACCAGATCATCCATATGCCCGGCACTGGCGACCTGGGCCACCTGCCCCGGCGCCTTTGCCACCACGTCCTGATTGATCGGATACAGCTCACCGCCGCCCGACAGCGCCGCAATCTGCAGGGCGCAGGCCTGCTCCAACTTGTACATGCGATAAAAGGCCTCGCCCACGCTCCCGCCGACAGTCAGCGTGCCGTGATTGCGCAGGATGAGCATTCCGCCGTCGCCCAGGTCACGCTGCAGGCTGGCGCGCTCGGCCATATCCACCGCCACCCCCTCGTAGTCGTGGTATCGCACCAGGGGCCCCAGCGTCAGCGCCCGCTGCGAAGCGGGCAAGAGGCCGCACTTTTGCATCGACACAGCAGCACCATCGCGCGTATGGCAATGCATCACGCAATGCGCATCCGTGCGCCCCAGGTGCAATGCGCTGTGGATGACGAAACCGGCCCGGTTCACCATGTAGGGCGATTCCGACAGCTTGTTGCCATCGGCATCGATCCTGATCAGGCTGGACGCCGTGATCTCCTCGAAAAGCAACCCGAAGGGATTGATCAGGAATTCGCTCGACGTTCCCGGGACGCGAAGCGAAAAGTGCGTCCCCAGCATATCGGTCCAGCCGAAAAGGGCGGCGAGCCGGAAAGCCGCAGCCAGATCACATCGGGCCTCCCATTCCCTGGCGCCAAATCGCTCAACATTCGTGCGCGCTGAAGCGGCACTCCCCTCCACCATAGCCGAAACTGCTCCCATTGAACCTCCCCGTTACCTGAATTAAGCAAACACGCCGGCAGGGTCAAGCCACCGCTTTTGACGAACGTAATGCCTCGATCTGTTCCTTCGAATACCCATAGTCTCCCAGGATCTCGTCGCTGTGCTCGCCGATCTCCGGCGCGCGACGCGGCACGGTCTTGGTCTCGCCCTCGATCCACAGCGGGCTGTTGACCGTTTCGACGCCGAGCGACGCCTCCATGGGTACGATCACCCCGGTGTCGTGCATCTGCTTGTCGGTCACTGCATCGATTGACTTGGCCACCATGCTGACGGCGAACCCCTCCTTGCGGAACAGGGCACGCCAGAAGGCGGCGTCCTGTTTCATGAAGGTCGCCTCGAGGATCACGATCAGCGGCTCGGGATTGGCGCGCCGCGCTTCCGTCGTCTTGAAGCGCGGGTCGGCGGCCAGTTCAGGCATCTCGATCAGCTCGGCAAAGCGCTCCCAGTACTTGATCTGCTGCCCCACGTTCATGGTGAGCATCAGCCAGCGCCCGTCGCGGCAGCCATAAACCCGGTTGAGCGGATTGGGGTCCTTGTGGCGCGGCGGGCGCTCCGGCGACTCGGCCCCGCACAGCGCCGCCTGGATGGTCGCGGCGTTGGTCCACACGCCGGTGGCCATCAGCGAAGAACTCACGAACCCGCCCGCGCCCGTTCGCTCGCGCCGATACAGCGCGGACACGATGGCGCCGTAGAGCGCAAGCCCTGACACCTGATCGCCCATGGCAGCCACCGAACGCGCGGGTGGACTATCGCCCGAAGGCCGCACCTCATGCATGAGGCCGGAGCGGCTCCACCAGGCAGTGGTATCGAACGCCAGTTGGTCGCGGTCTTCGCCGGTCTCGCCGTAGCCGCTCATGGAGGCGTAGATCATGCGCGGGTTGAGTTTCTTCAGCACCTCGTAGTCGATGCCCAGCGTGCCGCGCAGCCGGTGCGGCAGGTTGGTGACGAACACGTCGCAATCCTTCACCAGCCGGTGCAGGATGGCCTGCGCTTCGGGCGCTTTCAGGTTCAGCGCCAGGCTCTTCTTGTTGCGCGAGGTGAGCATCCAGAAATAGTTGACCTTGCTCCTGGGCAGCTCCGGCCGCTTGTACTGCTCGCGCCAGGGGTCGCCCTCCGGCGGCTCCACCTTGATCACGTCGGCGCCGAAATCCGACAGGATGGTCGCGGCACCCGGCCCGGCGATGAAGCTGCCGACATCGAGGACTTTCAGTCCGGCAAACATTGGTTCGCTCATGATCGGCAGACTCTCATCGCATCACTCCCTCGCTTCATTGCCCTGCTTTCATTTCCCTACGCTTATTCCTGGACGTAGCGCCAAGGCTTTGCCGGCTGCTCCGCCTCCTCGTCCACGGTCCACTGCGGCAGGGCCAGGCCCTCGGCGACATCGACGAACACCATGCGCACACGGGTGCCGATGCCCACCGCGCGCACACGCTCGGGCGATGCAAGCGTGCCATCGGGCTCCACGAGGTTGCCGACTACGCGCAGCGCCTCGTGCTCGCTCGGCTTGCCCTTTTGCGTATCGAGTTCGACCAGCAGCACATGGTATGGCAGCCGCGTCTTGAACGCCGGCTGGATGGCCTGGTGGACTTCGCCATAGGAATACACCGTCCCGCGTCCCTGCACCGATGTCCATTGAGCCCCCGGATTCGCACACCACGGGCAGGCTGTGGTGGGCGGATACCGCAGCAAGCTGCAGGCCGTGCAGGCCTGCAGGCGGAAATCGTGCGCTGCGCAATGAGCGAAATAAGCCTGGTTCTCGGCATCGAGATCCGAGATTTCCAGGCGCATGCCCAAGTATTCTCCAGTGATTGGCATAGCCGCTCCTAATCGCGCCGCATTACCATCGCCGAACCAACGCCGGGCGTGGCCCAGCCGAGGTTCGCGCTGATCTGGGCGTTTTTCACCTGGCGGCAGCCACCCTCGCGATAGTCGTAGGTGTGTTGGCGCCTGCCATCCGGGCCGATGGGACAGGAATCGTCCGCGTCGTGGCGCAACTGCCGCACGTTCTCCACCACCATGCTGATCCCGTGCGTGTAGCCTTCGCACAAGTGCCCGCCGCTGGTGTTGTTGGGCCTCCGCCCGCCGAGGCGAATGGTGCCGTCGCTCACGTAGTGGCCGCCCTCGCCCTTCTTGCAGAAGCCGTAATCCTCCAGCTGCAGCAGGGTAGTGAACGTGAACGCATCATAGGAGCCGGTCACGTCGACCTCTTCCGGACTGACGCCGGCGTTGGGCCACAGGATCTCGCGCCCGTAGCGCCCGGCCACGGTGGTGATCGGGCCATGCTGGTAGTAGTTGTCGCTCCTCGGCTTGCAGCAGCGGCCCACGACACCGCGAATCAGCACACGCGGATGGCGGCAGTCGCGCGCCCGCTCGGCGCTGGTCACGACGATGGCCGTGGCGTTGTCGGTCTCCACGCAGCAGTCGAGCAGGTGCAGCGGCTTGCAAACGAAACGGCTGGCGAGCACATCGTCCACGGTGACGCGCTGCTTGTAATAGGCCTTGGGATTGTTCGAGGCGTGCTGGCTGTGCGCTACCTTGACCGCCGCGACCTGCTCCGGTCGCGTGCCGAACTCGTGCATGTGGCGCATGAACGCGAAGCTGAAGGTCTGCGCCGCGCTGAGCCACCCATAGGGCCGGCTGTGCAGTAGATCGCCCGCGATCGGTTGCGCCGCCATGACGCCGCTCGCGCCCATGCGCATCTGCGAGTAGCCGTTCATGCTGCGAAAGATCACCACGGTCTTGCACATGCCGGCGGCGATGACGCCGGTCGCCATGCCCACCAGCGCCTCCACCGAGGAACCGCCGCCGAAGATGTCGGTGTAGTAATTGAGCCGGATGCCCAGGTCCCCCGCCACGATGTTGGAGAAGGTCGAATCGCCCTGCGAGTAGGACAACATGCCGTCCACATCGGCCGGTGTCAGGCCGGCGTCGGCGATGGCGTTGCGGATCGCCGTGGTGGCCATGGCGCGCGTGGTCTTGCCGGAGCCGCGCACGTAGGCCGTTTCGCCCACGCCCGCAACGGCGAACTGGTCGCGCAGCGATTTGGGCAGCGCGATGTCGGTGCCTGCGTTCATAGCTGGACTGCCGCAGTCAAAGTCGCACCCGCTGTCATTGCGCCCCCCGGAAGCGCCACCGTATAGGTATCGACGCTGGAGCGCAGGATCTTGCCCGGAAACGCGCCCTGGAACTTTGCACCGGTGACGATGGGCTGCCCGTTGACGATCACGTGATCGACACCGACAGGTTCGGCGTAGAGGCGCCCCGCCTTTCCGGGAAGATCATATTTCGTATATACAGGCCCGCGGGAAACGGTCTTTGGATCGAATACGACAATATCTGCCCAGTTGCCCACCGTCAGCTGGCCGCGCTCGCGCAAGCCCACGAGGCGCGCCGGCACGCTGGTGAGCTGGCGCACCGCCTCCTCCAGGCTCAACAGCTTGCGATCGCGCACGCCGATGCTGAGCACCTGCATCGCCGAGGCGAAGGTGTCGATCATGTCCAGGTGCGCGCCCGCGTCCGACGCCCCGATCACCGTGTGTTCGCTGCGCCACAGCTCCCCCAGCATGCGCCAGGTCTCCTCGTCCGCGCCCTGCGGCGGCATCAGCAGGCTGGTCTTGAGGTCGTCGGCGATCACGATGTCGAGCAGGGCGTCGAACGGCGCCTTGCCCAGCGCCTGCGCGACTTCGCCCACCGTCTTGCCCTGCCAACGCTTGTTGTCCGCGTTGTGGATTTCCGCGAAGGTCCAGTCGGGCCAGTGGGCGGTGAGCACGCGCCGCCCCGCCGCCGACGAGTGGGCACCCTCATCGAGGCGTCGGCGCATGTCAGGGTCGGCCAGGGCCTTCTTCCGCTCAGGGAGCGAGAGGCGCATCAGCGCGTCCCAGCCCGGGTATGCATCCAGCACGAAGCCACTCACGAAGTTGACCCAGATCGAATTGACCTGGGCCGTGACCAGCGGCACGAGGCGCGCGCCGCGCGACGCGGCCGTGTCACAAGCCGCCAGTTGCGCCTGAAAGACGCCCGGCATGCGCGAATTGGGCGCGAGCACATTCCAGTTGAGCGCGCGCCCGGCCGCCAGCGACATGTCGATCATCAGGTTCTGCGTGTACTCACTGAAGGCTGTGCCCGTGCCAGGCAGCAATTCGAGCGACGTGCCTTCGAATTCGCCGATCACCGAGGCCAGTGCCAGGAACTCTTCGCGCGCGGCATGGCGCGAGGGCACCGGATTGCCCTCGCCATCGCTGTGCGTCGGCGAGATCGTACTGGAGAGGCCGAGGCCGCCTCCGGCGAGCGACTGGCGCAGCAACTGCTGCATGGCGGCGATCTCATCGACAGTCGCCTTGTGCCCCACCGCGCGCTCGCCCATCACGGCGCGCCGCATCGCCGAGTGCCCGACCATGAACGCCGCATTGATGGCGAGCTTGTTCTCGAGCCGCCCGAGGTACTCGCCGAAGGAGGTCCAGTCCCACGGCACGCCCTGGCGCAGGCTCTCCAGCGGCATGCCCTCCACCCGCGCCAGCATGCGCAGCAGGTAGTCCGCATCATCGGCCTTGCCGCTCAGGGGCGCGATGCTGAATCCGCAGTTGCCACCGACAATGGTGGTCACGCCGAAACCGCTTGAGGGGCTGAGCGAGTGGTCCCAGAATGCTTGCGCGTCGTAATGCGTATGGATGTCCACGAAACCGGGCGCCACCACGCGACCGCTCGCATCGATGGTCTTGTCGGCGTCGCCAGCAAAAGTGCCCATGGCGACGATGCGACCATCGCGAATGCCGATGTCGCCGGCCACGCCCGGCGCTCCGGTGCCGTCGACAAGCGTGCCCCTGTTGATGCGCAGGTCAAATGCAGCAGTCATCTTCCTCTCCTCAGCGGTTCCCGGCTCGACGCCGGCGACTCCAGGGTCTGGCAGCTATCTTGCCACCATGACCATCGATTCGCTCCGCGCAAAGTATAGGTGTGAATGCGGAGTTGTGCCGGGTGCCGCAGCCTGAACGAACATGATGACGTCAAGCTTCCTGCCGGGAGTTGACGATCGAAGCCCTGGCCCAATTCGCCCAAGGCATCCGCCGGTCATCATGTTTGCGCGCCATGTGCGCTGGTTGCATTCGGTGCACGATTCTTCTTGCTTGCGGCACCGCAATCAAGGAATACTCTCGCCCGTCGGCAGAACAGCGGGGGAATGATGATCGGACGATTGTTGATCGCAGCGGCAGGGTTTGCGTTGCTGGGTAGCGTTGCAATGCCGCGCGCACACGCCCAGGCGGCGGACTGGTCGAAAATCGTTGTCGCCGCCAAAGCGGAGGGCAAGGTCGTCATCTACGGGTCGCCCGTTCCCGCCACCATGGCGCGCATCAGTGCCGATTTCGAGAAGGCAAATCCGGGCATCGTGGTGGAGTATCACCGCATGATCGGCGCGAGTTTCTTCAACAAGATGGAGCAGGATCGCAAGGGCCAGGTCGACGGCGCGGACGCCACCGTCACGCCGGAAGTGGCGTGGCTGGAGGACGCGGCGAAGGATGGCGCGTTGCGACCGCTGGCAGCGCCTTCCGCAAAGGGCTGGCCGTCCAGCCACATGCTGGGCGGCATGGCACCGGTTCTGGCGGTTGCGCCCTACGTGCTGGCCTACAACGTGAACATCGTCAAGTCGCCCGTGACGGGGTATCGCGATCTGCTGCGACCGGAATTCAAGGGCCGGGTCGGCGTCCCCGACCCCACCGCCGAGGCCCAGGTGGCCTTCTACGATTGGCTGGAGAAGACGCAGGGCGCGGATTTCCTGCTGCAACTGGCGGCGCAATCGCCGCGCATCTACAGCGGCTCCATTCCCATGACGCAGTCCGCGGCCGCGGGAGAGATCGCCGTGACGTCCTCGACGGTGCTCGACCTGGTCAATCCGCTGATCGCGCAAGGGGCGCCGCTGAAGACGGTGGTTCCCGCCGCCAGCATCGGCTTTGCCTACGCCGGCGCGGTGGTCGGGTGGGCCAAGCGGCCCAATGCGGCGCAGGTGTACCTCGACTACCTGATGTCGCCGCGAGGGCAGGTGATCTGGCATGGGCGCGGCGAATCGGCGAGCCCGTTGCCCAATGTCGCCGGGTCCCTCGACGTCAAGACGATCGCGTTGTATGACCGCAAGCTGTATCCGGTCGAGGTGTTGACGGCATACCGGCAGAAGTGGAACAAGCTCTTTCGCCCGCAATAGCGCCGTACTGAACGCGCGGCAGAAGGCCCGGCATCCCAATGCGGCCAGGCTGTTCACCAATTTCATCCTCTCGCAAGAGGGCAACAAGGTCCTGAACGACGAGCCCGAGGGCATCACGCTGTACGACACCGGCAAGCTGCCCAGGGAATATCAATCGCCCAAGCCGGGCACCGCGGCGCGCAAGGATCAGATCGTCAAGCTGCTCGGGCTGTAGCGATTCACGCCCTGGCGCCAAGCAGCCTGTCACGAAACACTGCGACGAAACAACGCGACGAAACAGCGCGCCGGGTTGGCCCCGGCGCATGTTCCGCTACAAATGCCCTCAAGCGGTCAGAAGTGGTATTCCGCCCGCAACATCGGCGTCTTGGCGAAAGCGCCCGAACCCGCGGCACCCGACGAATCGTTGCCGAACTTGTTCTTCCACCATTGGTACTCGAACCCAACTTTGACCGTGCCTTTGGAAGTGCCCAGGGCCGGGCTCAGGTCATACATGAGCTTGGAGTCGATGTTGTACTCCGTCTTCGTTGGCGTCCTGAACTCGTCGTCGCCCTTGGATCCGGTAATGATGGCCAGTCCCTCGAAGGAAAATCCGGACCCTCCCAGCGGAATGCCCCAGACCACATCGATCACCGGATGGGTCTTGTAGGTGTAGCGCTGCACAACGCCATTGGGCGCGTTGCTTTCACGCTCCACGGAGAGCGTGACGTTGAGCATCCCTGGCACGTCCATCATGAAGGTCGCACCGATGATGCCGGCGCGCTTCTTCGATCCGTAGCCGTTGTTCTTGGTGTTGGCATCGACACCCAGCGTGAGGCCCATGTCCTTGACCCAGCCGAACGCGGCCGGCTTCCCGAAAACCTTGCCGTAGTCGATGGTGTTGCGGTACACGGCATAGACTTCCTGCGCGCCCGCCGTTGTCCCGGAACCGGGATCCTTGCTGTCGGACAGCAGGAAATTGGCCACCACCTGACCAGCCCGAGCTTTCTATACCAATGTAATTGAGAGTGTAACGGTTCGAAGTGCTTTTAATAAAGGACTATGGATTGTGCATAGGTGGCGCTCCTGTTGGGGGTTTTAGCTGGAAGCTGCCCGCATATGCGGGCAGC
>CANJXQ010000042.1 GCA_947478805.1 Betaproteobacteria bacterium
ACTTCGGGCAAATGTACCGCCATGAGCGGCCGCAGAAAGGTCGCTACCGCCAGTTCCACCAAGTCGGAGCCGAGGCGCTGGGATTTGCCGGCCCGGACATCGATGCCGAGCAGATGCTCATGTGCCAGCGTCTCTGGGACGACCTTGGGTTGACGGGCATTCGCCTGCATCTCAATTCGCTTGGCAGTTTGCCAGAGCGGCTGTCGCACCGAGAGGCTCTGGTGAAATACCTGCGCGCAAACGAGGCCTATCTGGACGAGGATTCCCGGCGACGCATGGAAACCAATCCGTTACGCGTGCTGGACAGCAAGAATCCGGAACTGCAGGCGCTGATTGCAGGCGCGCCGAGACTCCTGGATTATCTGGGGGAGGCCTCGCTAAAGCATTTCGACGGCGTCCAGTCCGTGCTCAAGGATGCCGGAATCGGCTACGAGATCAACCCGCGATTGGTTCGTGGGCTGGACTATTACAACCTGACGGTATTCGAATGGGTAACGGATAAACTGGGCGCCCAAGGCACCGTGTGCGGTGGTGGGCGCTATGACGGATTGATGGAGCAGATTGGCGGGAAACCGGCCCCGGCGTGTGGTTGGGCAATGGGACTGGAGCGCCTGCTGGCGCTGATGGCCGAGGAAGGCGACGTCGGGGAGTCGGTAAGCCCCGACATCTATCTGGTCAATCAGGGTGAGCAGGCTTCCCGAATGGCATTTCGCACGGCCGAGAACCTGCGTGCTGCAGGCTTCGACGTGGTTCAGCACTGTGGTGGCGGCAGTTTCAAGTCGCAAATGAAGAAGGCAGATGCCAGCGGAGCGTGGCTGGCGGTTATCCTAGGGGAGGATGAGGTCGCTGCTGCCGAAGCAACGCTCAAGCCCTTGCGGGAAGACAAGCCGCAGCAACGCGTCAAACTGGCGGACCTGGCCGATGCGGTCGGTGCGCAACTATTTCAGGAAAATGAATCATGAGCAATCTGGACCTCGAAGAACAAGAGCAACTGGCGGAATTGAAGACATGGTGGCGCCAGTACGGAAATCTTGTGATCACTTTCATTACCTTGGTGCTGCTGGCGTTTGCGGCCTGGAACGGCTGGACCTGGTACCAGCGCAATCAGAGTGCGCAGGCTGCCAACTTCTACACCGAACTGCAAAAGGCCGCCCGAGTCGGGGATGCCAAGGCGGCGCGCGATGCTGCCGGAACCATACTCGAGCAATTTCCCCGCACCAACTATGGTCCGATGGCCGCCTTGCTGTCGGCCAAGGTGCATTTCCAGTCCGGCGACCTTAAAACCGCGCGTGCGCAGCTCCAATGGGCCGTGGACAACGCGCGCAGCGACGATGTGAAAGCGATAGCCAGGCTTCGGCTCGCGAACGTCTTGATCGATGACGGCGCGCTTGACGACGCTTTCAAGGTGTTGGAGCCGGCGACACCAGAAGCATTTACGGCCGCGGTTGCCGCAACGCGGGGAGATATTCTCGCGTTGCAGAAAAAGCCTGCGGATGCGCGCGCGGCATACAAGCAGGCCCTGGAAAAGCGCGATCTGCTAGACCCCACGCTGCGCGAAGTGATTCAGATGAAGCTCGATTCCCTGGGGCAGTCCTGATGCCGAGGTCGTTCTTTCAGCAGCCGCGATTGGCGGGGCACGCGATTGCTGCATTGGCCGCAGTGTTGCAGGTCGGTTGCACCAGCCTGCCGAGCATCAATCCCATGGATTGGTGGGCCGGAACGCCGCCACCGAAGATGGCCGAACTGCAGGAGGTCAAGGCCAGCTTGCCGTTGCGCGTCGTATGGCAGGCGACAATAGGCCCTTCTTCGGATGCGATTTTCACCCCCGCATTGGTTGGAGGGAACGTCTACGCAGCCGACAGTTCCGGTGCCGTGGCGCGATTTGACGCAGGCAATGGGCGTCAGCAGTGGCGGGTGAACGCTGCGCGCTCGCTGTCGGGTGGGGTTGGCGCGGACGCCAGTGTGGTGGTCGTCGGAACGCGTGAAGGGGAAATCGTCGCCCTGGAGGCGGGTGATGGTGGCGTCCGCTGGCGGGCGCGCGTGTCGAGCGAGGTTCTTGCTGCACCTGAGGTCGCGGGAGAGTTGGTGCTCGTTCGAAGCGCTGACAACAGGATTTTTGCGCTGGATGCGCGTGACGGCAGGCGCCGCTGGGTCTTCCAGCGAGCGGCACAGGCGCTCGCCGTTCGCACCCCGGCAGGATTGGTCCTCGGCCGCGGCAACGTGTATGCGGGCTTCCCAGGCGGCAAGCTCGTTGCCATCGCCTTGAGCAACGGCGGAATACGCTGGGAAGCAACCGTGGCTACCCCTCGCGGTGCCACGGAACTGGAGCGGGTGGCAGACGTCGTCGGGCTGCCGGCAATTTCCGAGCGAGATATCTGTGCAGTGGCATTCCAGGGGCGTGCCGCCTGCTTCGACATTGCCAATGGCGGAGCGGTCTGGGGGCGCGACATCTCCAGCGTCGCGGGAATTGGCGCCGACGCGCGGAGCGTCTACGTGAGCGATGATCGCGGTGCGGTGCACGCACTGGACCGTTCCAATGGGACCAGCCTGTGGAAGCAGGATCGCCTGAGCAATCGCAACCTCACGGCGCCCCTTGCGCTAGGGCCTGCGGTCGCGGTGGGCGACGTTCAGGGATTTGTTCATATGCTCTCGCGCGACAGCGGTGCGTTCGTCGCGCGTGCGGCGACGGATGGTTCGGCGATTACGGCGACCCCGATTGCAACTGAAAACGGGTTTATCGTCCAGACCCGCAAGGGCGGACTGTTCGCCTACAGCTTGAAATAGGTGCGAATGCTCTCGAAGCGGGCCCAGGGCCAGCCAGCAAGCCCCGACAACCGCGAGCGAGGCTTGGGAGGGATTCAGGCCCATCGGGTGGCGGTTTGCGCACGTCTGGTCAAAGTCCCGCCATCATGAAACCCATCATTGTTCTTGTCGGGCGTCCCAATGTCGGAAAGTCCACGCTGTTCAACAGGCTGACGCGAAGCCGCGATGCCTTGGTGGCCGACTTACCCGGATTGACGCGCGATCGTCACTACGGGATTGGCAGGCTGGGGAGCCGGCCGCACCTGATCGTGGATACCGGAGGCCTTGAGCCAACGGCTAAAGACGGCATCTACTCCGAGATGGCAAAGCAGACCCAAACTGCAATTGCCGAGGCAGACGCCATCATCTTCCTCGTCGACACCCGTCAGGGGCTGACGGCGCACGACAAGCGTATTGCTGAAGGGCTCAGGCGTGCCGGGAGGCCAGTCTGGCTTGCGGTGAACAAGGCGGAAGGCATGCCAGCCGATATTGCCGAAGCAGAGTTTCACGAACTCGGTGTCGGCCAACCGAATGCCATCTCAGGGGCGCATGGCGAGGGCGTACGTGAATTGATCGACGGGATTCTGTCTCGCTTTCCGGAGAGCGAAGAGGACGAGCCGGTAGACCGGCAAGTTCCCAAGGTGGCTATCGTCGGTCGCCCCAACGTCGGCAAGTCCACCCTGGTCAATGCGCTGGTGGGGGAGGAGCGCGTCATCGCATTCGACCAGCCGGGCACCACCCGGGACAGCATTGAAATCGACTTCGAATTTGGTGGCCGAAAATACTCCCTGATCGACACGGCAGGAGTACGAAAACGCGGCAAAGTATTCGAAGCAGTGGAAAAATTCTCAGTCGTGAAGACCTTGCAGTCGATTGACGAGGCCAATGTGACCATCCTGGTTGTTGATGCGGAGGCAGACGTATCCGAGCAGGACGCACATATCGCTGGATTCATCCTGGAGCGCGGACGCGCGCTGGTGGTTGCGGTCAACAAATGGGATGCCGTGGACGAGTATCAGCGTGAGCTCGTGAAAAGGGCCCTGGCCCGCAAGCTGAGGTTCCTGTCGTTCTCGCGTTTTCACTATATTTCTGCGCGAAGGGGGGAGGGGATCGCGCCACTGATGGCATCGGTTGAAAGGGCCTTTGCTGCGGCGATGGTGAATCTGCCAACCCCGCGGCTGACGCGCGCCTTGATTGCAGCGGTGGCCAAGCAGGCGCCGCCCCGATCCGGCATGTCCAGGCCCAAACTGCGCTACGCGCACCAAGGCGGGCGCAACCCGCCGGTCATCATCGTCCACGGGTCTGCGTTGAATGCCGTGCCGGAGACCTATCGACGCTATCTCGAGACCACTTTTCGCGACGTGTTCGAGCTCGAGGGAACCCCCCTGAGAATTGAATTCCGCACCGGCCGCAATCCCTATGCGGATGAGCCGCGCTGATTGAATTCGCCAGCGTAGCCAATGCAAGCAACGGGAGCAATGTCGATAGAACATTGCCAGCAAGAAGCAAAATCGATTACATTAGACGCCTGATAAGAACCTTGGGGGCCAACCCATGAGCAACAAAGGTCAACTGCTGCAGGATCCGTTTCTCAATACTTTGCGCAAGGAGCACATCCCTGTGTCAATTTATCTTGTGAACGGCATCAAGTTGCAGGGGCAGATCGAATCCTTCGATCAATACGTCGTGCTGCTCAAGAACACCGTGACGCAGATGGTGTACAAGCACGCCATCTCGACAGTCGTACCCGCCCGAGCGGTCAGCCTTCCGACGGAAATTTCCGGCGAAAGCTGATGCAATTGCGGCACCGCCGTCGCTCCTGAAACAATCTGGCTCGATGTCAGAGACTTCGCCCGGCGTCGATCGGGCCGTCCTCGTGGGCTTCGACTTCGGCCAGAACGGATTCGCCGAAAGCCTGGAAGAGTTGCGACTGCTCGCGCTCAGCGCCGGGATCAAGCCCGTCGTGATGATCACCGGCAAGCGTGCCCGGCCCGATCCCGCGCTCTACGGGGGAAAGGGTAAAACCGAGGAAATTCGTGCGGCTGCCATCGCCAATGATGCAAACCTCGTCTTGTACAACCACCAGTTGTCCCCGGCACAAGAGCGCAACCTGAACACCACGCTGGGTGCTCGGGTAGTGGATCGAACGGCATTGATCCTGGATATTTTCGGTCAACGCGCCAAGAGTCGTGCCGGCAAGCTGCAGGTCGAGCTTGCGCAACTGGAGCACGCGTCGACGCGATTGGTTCGCAGCTGGACACACCTGGAGCGCCAGCGGGGTGGCCACGGCATGATGGGCGGCATGGGCGAGACGCAGCTCGAAATCGATCGGCGCCTCATCGGAAAACGGGTCAAACTGCTGAAGGATGAGCTGGTGAAGCTGGAGCGGCAACGCAGTGTGCAGCGGCGAGCCCGAGCGCGGGGGGGCGTGTTTTCCGCCTCCCTGGTGGGCTATACGAACGCGGGAAAATCCACGCTGTTCAATGCGCTGACACACGCCGACAGCTATGCCGCCGATCAGTTGTTTGCCACCTTGGACACCACGTCTCGCAGGCTTTACCTGGAGGGCGTGGGGCAGATCGTGATGTCGGATACCGTGGGGTTCATTCGCGAGTTGCCTCATACCCTGATCGACGCATTTCGCGCGACACTGGAAGAGACGATCCGAGCCGACGTCCTGGTGCATGTCGTCGACTCCGCCAGCCCGAGCCGCGCAGACCAGGTTGCAGAAGTCAACGCGGTCCTCTCCGAAATCGGGACCGATGACGTACCCCAGATCCTGGTCTGGAACAAGATCGATGCAAGCGGTCTGGATCCGGGGTTTGACAGGGATGAGTATGGTAAAATTTCGCGCGTTCGTCTGAGTGCCAGAACAGGTGTTGGCGTAGAGTTGTTGCGCCGGGCCCTGATCGAGGCGGCATCTGGCAGAAATCCCTCGTCCGATCACGAAGCAAGCCAAGCGAGCATGGGGCTGGAGACTGGCCGAGTGGACGTCCGGCCGGAATAGGCTGCATTTGTATTCGTGCCATCTTGGCGGGCCGAAGGTGGTCCGAAGTACGCTTTGAAGATAAAGTAGCCCCCGACGAAACAATCGAATAGCGCAGTGAACCGAGCAGGAAACTCATGTCCTTAAATGACCCGCAATGGGGAAAAAAACGTGGCGGCAGCAATCAGGGGCCGCCCGACCTCGACGAAATGTGGCGTGGCTTCAACCAGAAGCTCAATGGCCTGTTTGGTCGTCGCCGCGGAGCCGGCAATGGCAATGGCGATGGCGGCGGTGGTGAACCTCCGTCAATGAAGCAGTTGGGCGGTGGTGCAGGCCTGATTGCCATGCTCGTTCTTGCGGTGTGGCTTGCCAGTGGCTTTTATATCGTGGTTGAAGGCCAGCGCGGCGTGGTGCTGAGCTTCGGGAAGTTTTCTCAGACGACGAATCCTGGCCTTCGCTGGCGGTTTCCGGCGCCGTTTCAGAGCCACGAAATGGTCGAACTGACCAGCGTGAGATCGGTTGAAGTCGGTTATCGAAATAATGTCAAGACCAAGGTGTTGCGCGAATCGCTCATGCTCACCGACGATGAAAACATCATAGACATCCAGTTTGCAGTGCAATACATCCTCAAGGATCCCGAGGACTTCCTGTTCAACAATCGCCGCCCTGAAGAGACCGTCATGCAGGCGGCCGAGACGGCCTTTCGGGAAATCGTGGGGAAGAACAAGATGGACTACGTGCTCTACGAGGGGCGCGAGCAGGTGGCGGTTGCGGCACAGAAGTTGATGCAGGAACTTCTTGATCGCTACAAGACCGGCGTCGCCATCAGCAAGGTGACCATGCAAAATGCACAACCGCCCGAGCAGGTTCAGGCGGCATTCGACGATGCCGTGCGTGCCAAGCAGGACCTCGAGCGGCAGAAGAACGAGGGCCAGGCGTACTACAACGACGTTGTTCCCAAGGCGCGAGGCACCGGTGCGCGCCTCACGGAGGAAGCCGAAGGCTATCGCCAGCGCGTGGTCGCCAATGCCGAAGGCGAGGCGTCGCGATTCAAATCGGTGGTCGCCGAGTACAACAAGGCCCCGGGCGTGACACGCGAACGGCTGTATATCGACACGATGCAGCAGATACTGACTTCAACGACCAAGATCATGGTCGATGCCAAGGCGGGTACGCAACTGCTCTACCTGCCACTCGACAAGTTGATCCAGATGACGGGCGCTACCGGATTGCCGGAAGTGCCGCCGCCAGCCTCAAGGGCGCCCGCACAAACCGAGCCGCCTGCAGCTCCCGATACGGGGGCGCGTTCGCGCGATGCCCTGAGGGCGCGTGACCGGGAGGGGCGGCCATGAATAACCGCATGACAAGCGTTCTGGCGGTGGTCGTGGTGGTTGGCGTGCTGCTCGGGATGTCGATGTTTACCGTGGACCAACGCGAAAAGTCGCTGGTTTTCCAGCTGGGAGAAATCAAGGAGGTGATCACCGAGCCGGGGCTGCATTTCAAATGGCCGCTGATCCAGAATGTGCGCACATTTGACAACCGTATCCTTACGCTGGACGACCCGGATACCGAGCGCTTCATCACGTCCGAGAAGAAGAACGTCCTTGTCGATTCCTTCGTCAAGTGGCGCATCCTCGATCTCAAGCAGTATTACGTCAGTGTCCAGGGCGATGAGGCACGCGCCCGCACGCGGCTTGCGCAGACGGTCAATGCGGCGTTGCGCGAAGAGTTCGGCAAGCGCACCGTTCACGACGTGGTCTCTGGCGAGCGGGATAAGATCATCGAACTGGTGCGCGGCAAAGTGGACGATGACGCCAAGAAGATCGGTGTGGAAATCGTCGACGTGCGGCTCAAGCGGGTCGAGTTGCCCGCCGAGGTCAGCGAGTCGGTGTATCGACGCATGGATGCCGAGCGCAAGAGCGTGGCGGCGGAGTTGCGGTCCCAGGGTTTTTCGGACGGCGAAAAGATTCGCGCCGAGGCCGATAAGGAACGGGAGATCATCGTCGCAAATGCCTACAAGGATGCCCAAAGGGTGAAAGGCGAGGGCGATCGGAAAGCGTCGGCCGTTTATGCCCAGGCGTTCAGCGAGAACGCGGAGTTCTACTCCTTCTACCGCAGCCTTGAGGCATACCGTGCCGGATTCAAGGGCAAGAACGATGTCATGGTGCTTGAGCCGGGATCCGAGTTCTTCCGCTACTTCAAGAACCCCGGCAAGGGCGGCAGGTAGTTCGGTGCCGGACGGGCGAAGGCATGCGTTCTGTCCTGCTGTCGGCTTTTGCCTTGATGTTGGTCATCGAAGGCGTGTTGCCGCTTCTCGCGCCACAGGCCTGGCGTGACATGTTTCGCCGCATCATCGAGTTCAACGACGGCCAGATCCGGTTTGTCGGCCTTGTCTCCATGCTGAGCGGCCTCGCGCTGCTGTATTTCGCCTATTAGGACCGATTGCAAGATGAATTTTGCAATCTCTGAAGCAGGGGAGCTGGAAGGGGGTAGCCCCTCAATTGTGTCAGGCACTCCCAGTCAACCTGGCCTGGAAAGCGTTAGTATCGCGAGGCCTTGAGCGCCGCATCGATCCGCTCTCGATGGTCCAACCCAACATTCTGCAGCTGAACGTTCATCATGCCCAATTGGCTCCTGCCTGAGAATTTCGCCGATATCCTGCCCCCCGAGGCGCGGCTGATCGAGGCATGGCGGTCGCGTTTGCTGGAGCTGTTTCGCGTGCATGGCTATCAACTCGTGATCCCGCCCATGCTGGAGTACCTGGAGTCGCTCCTGACGGGCACTGGCGAAGACCTTGATCTGCGCACGTTCAAGTTGGTGGACCAATTGTCCGGTCGCATGATGGGTATCCGTGCGGACATCACGCCCCAGGTCGCGCGCATCGATGCCCACCTCCTAAACCGTGAGGGTGTAACGCGGCTGTGTTATGCGGGGCCGGTGTTGCACGCGCGGCCGCGGGGCCTCAATTCGACGCGTGAACCCCTGCAGATCGGGGCGGAAATCTACGGTCATGCCGGGATCGAGAGCGACCTGGAAATCCAGCGACTGCTGCTCGACGCTCTGGTCGCTTGCGGGGTGCGGGGAGCGCAGTTGGATATTGGGCATGTGGGCGTATTCCGTGCCCTGTGCGCGCGCGGGCGCGTGGACGCTGGTGTCGAATCCGACTTGTATGCTGTGCTGGAAGCCAAGGACATTCCCGCGCTGGAGGACATGACCGCGGGACTTGATGCGAAAACACGCGAGGCGCTGCGTGCGCTGCCGAGGTTGTACGGCGATTCCGCGGTGCTCGACGAAGCGCAACGCGTGTTGCCCGACTACCCGGAGATTCGTGCTGCGCTGGATGACTTGAGGCGACTGTCCAGCGAGGCCGGATACTCCGTCAGCATGGATCTCGCCGACTTGCGCGGTTATCACTATCACAGCGGTGTCGTTTTTGCGGCATACGTTCCCGGCGAGGCCAATGCAGTGGCGCTGGGCGGGCGCTATGACGAAGTCGGCAAGGCATTTGGCCGCGCACGACCTGCAACCGGTTTCAGCATGGACCTGTATGACCTGGCGCGATTCGCGCCGATTCCTGCGGAAACCGGCGCCATCCTGGCGCCGTGTGCCAAAGACGCCGGGCTGGATACAATGGTGAGGAAATTGCGTGCCGAGGGGCAGGTGGTCATTGTCGACCTGCCGGGACACGAGGGGGCGCGCGCCGAGCTCGGTTGCGAGCGCGAGCTGGCGAACGTGGGTGGTAAATGGCTGGTGCGATCGCGCACCTGATTCGGGTGCGCGGATTGGAGGATCGGCCTTCGGCCAATCACCTGCGTACTGCACAAGATTCGTTCTGGGATAGGCAAGGCGTATGGCAAGAAACGTTGTAGTTATCGGCACCCAGTGGGGCGACGAGGGCAAGGGGAAAATCGTCGACTGGTTGACCGACCATGCGGAAGGCGTGGTGCGCTTCCAGGGCGGGCACAATGCCGGGCATACCCTTGTCATCGGCGGTCGCAAGACGGTGCTGCACCTGGTGCCGTCCGGGATACTGCGCGAATCCGTGAGTTGCTATATCGGCAATGGCGTCGTGCTGTCGCCGACAGCGCTGGTGACCGAAATGGACGAATTGTCCGCTGCGGGGGTGAAGTTGGAGGGGCGGCTGCATCTGTCCGAGGCCTGCCCGCTGGTGTTGCCCTACCATGCAGCACTGGATATCGCCCGTGAAGCCAAGCGTGCCGGGGAGAAAATCGGCACGACGGGGCGTGGCATCGGGCCTGCCTATGAAGACAAGGTCGCGCGGCGCGCCATTCGCTTGCAGGACCTGTTGGTTCCGGCACGTTTCGAGGCCAAACTGGCCGAACTGCTCGACTATCACAACTTCGTCCTGACCAAGTACCTCGGCGCCCCGGCGGTCGATTTCGGCGCCACGCGCGATGAAGCCCTCGGGCTGGCCGGCCGCCTTGCACCGTTGGTCACCGATGTTCCGCGCGCGCTGTATGAAGCGAGCCGCGCAGGAAAAAGCCTGCTGTTCGAGGGGGCGCAGGGCACCTTGCTCGACATCGATCATGGCACCTATCCCTTTGTTACCTCCAGCAATTGCGTGGCGGGGGCTGCCGCCGCAGGTGCCGGCGTCGGGCCGCAGATGCTCCACTATGTCCTCGGGATTACCAAGGCCTACACCACGCGTGTCGGATCGGGACCGTTTCCCACTGAACTGGAGAACGATACGGGCGAGATGCTGCGCGCACGCGGCAATGAGTTTGGCGCGACCACCGGGCGTCCGCGTCGCTGCGGCTGGTTCGATGCGGCGGCGATGAAGCGCTCGATCCAGATCAACGGGGTATCGGGCCTGTGCGTCACGAAGCTCGATGTGATGGACGGCATGGAAGAAGTTCAGGTCTGCATCGGTTATCGCGTCGACGGCCAGATGTGCGACTTGCTGCCCGTCGGCGCCGAAGACACGGCGCGCTGCGAGCCGGTGTATGAACGACTGCCCGGATGGCAGGGGAGCACCGTGGGCATTCGCGAATACGCGAAGCTGCCGGTCGAAGCTCGCCGCTACCTAGAACGCATCCAGGACATCCTGGGCGTTCCGATCGACATGATTTCGACCGGCGCTGACCGCGATGAAACCATCGTGCGACGCCATCCGTTCGAATAGGGCTGTCGCTTGGCAATTAAACTTTCAAGGGCGGTTTTTCTCGGTTTCGCTATCAGCAGAATGACAGTACAGAGCAAATCCGGTCCCCGTATATGACCGCACACCTTCACGTCAGTTGGGATGAATACCACGCTGCGATCGAGCGTCTCGCGATCGGGCTTCGCGACTCCGGCTGGGAGTTCAACCAGATCATATGCATCGCACGCGGCGGAATGCGCGTCGGTGACGTGCTGTCGCGCGTCTTCCAGGTGCCGCTGGCCATTATGTCCACCCGCTCCTATACCGGCGACGTGGGCATGGAGCGCGGCGAGATCACGGTGGCGCGCCACATCACGATGACTACCGATTCATTGGGTGACCAGGTGTTGCTGGTCGACGACCTCGTGGACTCCGGAATCACCCTGGACGTTGTCAAGCGCCACCTCCTCGGTGAATACCCTGAAGTGAAATCGGTGCGCACGGCGGTCATCTGGTACAAGGCCTGCTCGAACGTGGTTCCAGACTTCTACGCGAGCTATCTGCCCGAGAGCCCGTGGATCCACCAGCCCTTTGAAAAATACGATGCCATGACCCCTGCAGACCTTGGGTAAAAAGATCCGGGGTAAAAAGATCCGATGTGAATGGATGCGACCACGCGTGGCCGTCCAGGCAGCGCCGGAGTTGCGCTACGGCGCCGGAGCGCCGACATGACGCGGAGCAGCCTGCGCTCCGCGAAAAAACCTGGTGCCGAGGAAGGGACTCGAACCCCCACAGTGTTGCCACCGCCAGGACCTGAACCTGGTGCGTCTACCAATTCCGCCACCTCGGCGTATGCTGCAGGTTGCAGCACAAAGAGCGCCGAATTCTACCTGAAAGCTTCACGATGACAAAATCCCAAGGGTTGCGTGGCAAAGACCCTTTTCTCGCACGCGAGAAAGAACGCTACGAAGAACCCCTTCCCAGCCGCGAATTCATCATGCAGACGCTGGTGGAGGCGGGAGCGCCGATGGATGACCGCGAATTGGCCAAGCGCCTGGGCGTGCGTCGCGGCGAGCTGGATGCCTTCGCCAAGCGCCTGGGCGCCATGGAGCGGCAGGGCCAGATCCTGCGCAACCGCAAGGGAGCCATCCTGCTGGCCCAGAAGATTGACCTCGCCGCCGGGCGCGTCGCGGGGCATGCGGATGGATTCGGCTTCGTCATTCCCGAAGAAGGAGGGGATGATTACTACCTGAGTCCGCGCGAGATGCGCAAGGTGCTGCATGGCGACCGCGTCATGGTCAAGCAATCGGGGTTCGACCGGCGTGGCCGGCGCGAAGCCGAAATCGTCGAAGTCATCCAGCGCGCGCATGCCACGCTAGTGGGCCGACTGCAAACCGAGCACGATTTCTCCTATGTCACCCCGGCCGATCGCAAGATCAGCCAAAGGATTGCAATTCCCCGTGGCGAGGAGCATGGCGCGGCAGCCGGCGAGATCGTGGTGGTGGAGATCGTCGCCCAACCCGATGCCAACCGCCAGCCCATTGGCCGCGTGGTGCAGGTGCTGGGCAATGCCACCGACCCGGGCATGGAAATCGAAATTGCCCTTCGCAAGCATGCGTTGCCCTTTGAATTCTCGGCGAAGGCGAAGGCGCAGGCTTCGAAGATCTCGCCCACCGTGCGCAAGGCCGACATGGAGGGGCGCATCGACCTGCGCGACATGGCGCTGGTCACCATCGATGGGGAAACGGCGCGCGACTTCGACGACGCCGTCTGGGCGGAGCGTGAAGGCAAGGGCTACCGACTTGTCGTGGCTATCGCCGACGTCAGCCATTACGTGCGTCCCGGCGATGCGCTGGACCAGGACGCGCTCGAGCGCGGTACTTCGGTGTATTTCCCGCGGCGCGTGATTCCCATGCTGCCGGAGAAGCTCTCCAACGGCCTGTGCTCGCTCAATGCCGACGTGGACCGCCTGTGCATGGTCTGCGACATGGCTGTCGGGCCGAACGGCGAAATCAAGCGCTACAAGTTCTATCCGGCCGTGATGCGATCAAAGGCGCGGCTGACCTATAACCGCGTGTGGGAGGCGCTCGAGGCGCCGGATGGTCCGACGGCCAGGGAA
Source organism: Betaproteobacteria bacterium (assembly GCA_947478805.1). Lineage (GTDB taxonomy): Bacteria > Pseudomonadota > Gammaproteobacteria > Burkholderiales > SG8-39 > CAIYPG01. The sequence goes on from CANJXQ010000042.1 coordinate 13,009, forward strand.
CTGGGGCCCCTCCTGCCGCGCCTGCAGGTGCTATACGAGCTCTTCGGCCACCTGCACAAGGCACGCCAGCGTCGTGGCGCGATCGACTTCGAGACGGTCGAGACGCAGATCGTGTTCGACGGCGACGGCAAGATCGACCGCATCGTGCCGGTGCATCGCAACGACGCGCACCGGCTGATCGAGGAGTGCATGCTTGCGGCGAACGTCTGCGCCTCCGATTTCCTCAGCGCAGCCGAGCACCCGGCGCTGTACCGCGTGCATGAGGGGCCCACCGAGGTCAAGCTGGCGGCGCTGCGTGAGTTCCTCAAGGAATTCGGGCTGCACCTGCAAGGGGGCGACGAGCCGCATGCGAAGGATTACGCCAAGCTGCTCGAGTCCATCAAGCCGCGGCCGGATATACAGTTGCTGCAGACGGTGCTCTTGCGCTCGCTGCAGCAGGCGCAATACAGCCCGGACAATGTGGGGCATTTCGGCCTGGCCTATGAGTCCTACACGCACTTCACGTCACCCATCCGGCGCTATCCTGACCTTGTCGTTCATCGGGCCATCAAGGCGGTGCTCACCGGTGAGCGCTACAACCCGGGCAGCTGGAAGGACCTGGGCGTGCATTGTTCGCAGGTGGAGCGGCGCGCGGACGAGGCCACGCGCGAGGTGGAGAACTGGCTGAAGTGCTACTACATGCGCAATCGGGTCGGCGATGAGTTCGACGGCGTGATTGCGGGCGTGGCCAGCTTCGGCATGTTCGTTGCGCTCGACGGCATCTACGTCGAGGGCATGGTCCATGTGTCGGAGCTGGGCAGCGATTATTACCACTACGACCCGGCCAAGCACCAGCTCCTGGGAGAGCGCACCGGCAAGCGCTACCGGCTGTCCGACCGCGTGCGCGTGCGTATCGCGCGCGTGGATCTCGACACCAGCCGCATCGAGTTCGTATTGGCCCACGACACTGCCGCTTCCGCGGTGGATGGGGCTAAGCGGAAGTCCGAGCCGAAGCAGGAACGCACGATGGAGGCGGGGCGCAAGGGTGGTCGTTCCCGGGACGCCCGCGCCGAGAAACCGGGTCGTGAGCGCGAGCGCGACCAAAAGAAGGACAAGGCCACGGGAGGCGACTACATGCCCCTGGATATTGGCGTGAGCAAGGCCGCTGCCGGGTCGAAGGGCCGCAAACGGGCAGCTGGCGCAGTCGAGGAAGTCGTTACAAGGGCCGCTGCTGCCAAGGCGCCGGACAGCCGTGCCCCGGCCCCAGAACGTGACAGCGCTCTCCCGGCGGTGCTGCGCCGGCGCAAGACCGTCCCGTGAAGCTCGCGCGCACGCTGTTCGGCTTTCATGCCGTGCTGGCGCGCCTGCGTGCCGACCCGAAGTCCGTGCAGGAAGTGTTCCTGGACGAGGCCCGAGACGACGCGCGGGCCCGCGACCTGGTGAAGCTTGCGGAAGCCGCAGGCGTGCGGCTGATGCGCGTCTCGACCCAGCGCATCGACGGCATGCAAGGCGGCGGGCGGCACCAGGGCGTGCTGGCGCGTGTCGAACTCCTCGCCATGCCCAAGACCCTGGATGACCTTCTGGACGAAGTCAGCGGCCCGCCCATGCTGCTGGTGCTGGACGGGGTCACCGACCCGCACAATCTTGGCGCCTGCCTGCGCGTTGCCGACGCGGCCGGCGTGCATGCCGTGGTGGCGCCGAAGGACCGCGCCGCCGGCATCAACGCCACGGTGTCGAAGGTTGCCAGCGGTGCCGCGGAGTCGGTGCCGTATTACATGGTGACCAACCTCGCGCGCACGCTCGACGAACTCAAGGAGCGCAATATCTGGATCGTCGGCACCGATGAGCGGGCGCAGTCGACAATCTACGAGGCGGAACTCCCCGAAGCAGTGGCCTGGGTGCTGGGCGCCGAAGGCGAGGGCATGCGCCGCCTGACGCGGGAGCGCTGCGACCTGCTGGTGAAGATCCCGATGCTGGGCAGCGTGGCAAGCCTGAATGTCTCCGTGGCGAGCGGTGTGTGCCTTTTCGAGTCGGTGCGCCGAAGGTTGGCAGATCGCTGATCCGCCTTTCTGCAGTGCGATCCAGGTCCTGTAAAACTGACAATAAATGCCATAAGTCGTTATCTCGCCAATATAAATCCAGTAAATACTGACAATTGTGTCGACGAAGATTTGGGCCTCGCGTGGCTAACGCCCGCCGTCACCCACCAGCGCAAAGGGCGCCCAGAAGAACGGGTGCCCGTAATCGGGGCCGCCGGTGGCCTTGGAGCCGAGCATGGCGAGCTGGGTCTGACGCAGGGCTTCGGCTCGGGTGATCTGGGTCGAAGCGCTGAAGCGCTCGAAGAGTTGGGTGGTGATCGCCTTGGCGCTGTTGGTCTCCACGGCCCAGTGGGTGAGCAGCAGGGCGCGCGCACCGGCATAGAAGAACGCGCGGCCAAGGCCGGAGTAGGTCTCGTCGGATGCCTTGTCGCCGGCGGCGGTGTTGCACGCAGACAGCACCACCCAGTCGGCGTTCAGCCGCAGCTTCAGAATGTCGGAGAGCTTTAGCACCGGTTCGGCATCGTTGGGCGAGGTGACCGACAGCGCCAGTCCCGGCTCGTCGAGTGACGGCAGGTCGCCCGCCATCAGCCCATGCGTTGCAAACATCACCACGGAACGATCGGCAATCCGGGCCTCCATGACGTTCTTCCTCGATGCGCGCAGGTTCAGGTAGACATCGCGGTTGGGATCGGCCTTGAGGGTGGAGGCGATGGCCAGCACTTCGTCCCGCGTTTCGGGCAGGGGACTGAGGCTGGCGTAGGTGACGTTGCTTCCGGAGGCGGCAGGGGCTTCGCTGGGCGGTGCGTCGCTGACGCGCCCGATGCTGAGGTTGCGCACGCGCTTGCCGCCGGCAGCCCTCGTGCCCCCGCCGGTGGCCGGGGCGGCGGCCGAGAAGACGGGATCGCCGAAGCCGACGAAGCCACTGGCGGTCTGGCGTGCGCGTCGCTCGTACTTCACCTGTGCGAGCCAGGCCGCAGGGCTCACGGCATGGCTGATCGCATACTTGCGGATCAGGTAGGGGTTTTCGGTCGGGTCTGCCGTGGGCGCCTCCGCGGTCAGCAGCACGCCAAAGGGCAGTTTCGACAGTGCGCCGCTGGCACTGACCAGCAGCGCGGATTTTCCGGCCAGCACGGTTTCGACCGGGACCACCAGCTGCCGGTACAACTGGCTTGCCGTGGCGGCGTCGAATGCGTGCAGGAGGTCGTTCTGGTCGAGTTCCAGCGTTCGGCGCAGGCGCTGCACCATGGGCTCGAGCTCGGCCGCCTTGAGCGGCGAGGTGGCATACGCGAAGCCGTCGCGCGAGATGGCCCAGGCATGCGTGCCGCCGGGCGCAGGACTCAACAGCAGGAACGCCTCGTCCGGCTGCAGTCGCTCGGCAATTTCCTGGGGCGTAGGCACGGAGGGGCGCATGAGTTCGCGAAAGGCAGGAAACTTCTGCGCGATGGTGGTCTCGATCTTCTTTTGCTGGGTGTCCAGTTCGGCGATGCGGGCACGCATGCTCGCCACCACGCTGGGCAGCTGCCGCTCCTGCGGCTCGGAGAGCTGGCGGGTGAGGAAGTCGTAGAGCACCTTGGTCTCGGCCTGGCCATCCTGCAGCGTGCGCACCAGGTCCGAAAGCCCGGCCTCGCCGGCGGCCGCGCGCAAGGCGGCGTCCTGCGCCGACTGCTGCACCACGGAACTGCGCATCATGGCCGCCACCTTGAAGGCTTCAGTGGCCAGGGCGCGCCGGGCCGAGGCATCGGTGGCTTTGGCATGCTCGTCCGACAGCACATCCAGGTAGGCGTTCAGGATCAGGCGCTCGACATAAGGGAAGTTCCCAGCCTGTGAGCCTGGAGTTCGCGCTTTGGCATCCGGCAGAAAACTGACCACTGTTTCGAGCAGCTGCTTGCCTTCTGCCCGTTCTCCCTTGGCGATTAGCGAGGCCCCGAGAAGGCCTTCGGCCAGCACGATTCGAAAATTATCGCGCGGGTAAAGCGCAGACCAGAATTTTGCGTTGGCCCGCATAAGCCGCACTGAGGCATCGTACTTCCCGTTCAGGTGGTATGCGAGCGCACAGGCGTTCTGGAAGTAGCGTTGCTTGAGCGCAATTCGCCGGTCGCACAGGCGCACTGCATCGTCGGTTTTTCCTGTGGCTATCAGCGACGTGGTGAGGTATCCGGTGCCGTTGTACATGACCGTCGAATTTGCGGTCATACCTGCGGCTTCGCCCAGCTGCATAGCGCGCGTGAGGATGGCTGTGGCCTCGGCAAACTTCTGATTTCCCCACTTGAGTGCGCCTAATACCGCCAAATATTCAGCCATCGGCTGGTTGGAGAATTTTTCCTTCAATACCACTGCGGAGTAATACTCGGTTGCCTTGGCTTCGGCGAGGGCCAGTTGCCCTGAAGTTGCCAGCGCTTCCCAGTTCATTCGGTGCGCATTCAAGTGCCCGCGCAAAAGCGATGATCGGACCTCGGGGCCGGCAACGTCGCGTATGAAGCGAGTATCCGCCAGGACACGATCGGCCATGGCGACAGCCGATTCACCGGCGCTGATTGCCTCGCGGTAGCGGCCCTTGAAGTTCTCGATTACGGTGCGGGTGGTTTCGATCTGCAACTGATTGGTGAGGGAGTAGCGTATCGAGCTGGGGCGAACCGCTTTTTGCAGTTCTTGCGCTTGCGTAAGCAATTCTTCGGCGCGCTTCAGGTTGTAGGCATGCCCCAGGTATTCCAGCGCGAGGGTGGCAGCCATGCCTGCCCGCGCGTCGCCATATTGGCGATCTTTCACCCGGTCTTCGCCAAGTTCGAAGCCGCGCCTCTTGTCGCCAAACTCGGCTTCAGCGCGCCAGATCCGATACCCCGCCAGCGATTCGTTCCGCGATCCGAGGGCAGCGTCAGCGAACTTGCGTCCGATGAACAATTGCGCATGACCATCGCCCAAGGCCAGGGCCGCGTCGCTCTGCTCCTTGTAGAACTCGGAAAGCGTCGCCTTCAGTGCGTTCTCGGGCGGCTGACGCCGGAGGACTTCGCGCAGTCGGCGCTGTTCCGTGGTGCTGACCGATGCTGATAGCGACCCGGCATCCTCGAGGGCTCCGGCCGGTCCCGTGGCTTGAGCGTCGGTCGTAGTCATCCTGGCAACCGTCACACCCTTAGCCTGTGCTTTCGGAGCCGTGAAGTTCCCGCGAAAGTCTCCGGCGTCGGTCAGCGTGGCATCCAGCTCCGATTTCGAAGGCGTGGTCAGCACCAGGCGCAGCCCCGACGGTGTCGGCGCAACCTGTGCCTTGATCGGCAATCGCGTGTCATCGACCCAGCCATAGGTGGCATCCAGCGCGAGGGACCCGTCCGGTGCCTGCGTCTGCGTGAATATGCGCAGGATTCGCTGTCGCCGCTCACCGTCCACGGTCACCAGCCAGGAGTCGACGAGGTTAGGCGTTGTTGGCCCTGCTGCCTGCTGGGGACGTGCGATGGTTCCGGAGAGCAGGAGCAGGCAAGCGAGGCCGAATCGAAGCAGCCAGCGCACTGAGTATTGACGCATCGAAGGGCTCCCTCTTCGAAAAATCGGGCGGGCCTGGACGTGACGCTCAGGCCATTTCAGCTTGCCGCGCCTGCCCCGGTCTTGCGCAACAGGTTCACCCGCACCGGTTGCGGGAAATGCCAGCCGTCGGGCTTCTTCTCGCCCAGGGTCTCGAAGCGGCGGCGCAGTTCGGCATCGTGCGCGGCAAAGCGCGGCGCGCGCTCCGGGTCGATGGCCACGGAGTTGTCGCGCCAGGCTTCGAAACTGGCGTACTTGCCGTCGGCAACGTAGCGCGTTTCGTTGAGTGGCGTCAGGCCGTGGGCTTTGGCGCGGCCGATGGCTTCGTAGGCCCGATCACGGATGCCCGTTTCATCGTTGACTGGCTGTGACAATTCGAACTGCGGCCCTTCGGCCAGCGGTTCGGCGATATATAGGGAGGCGCCATTCCTCAGGACGCGTGCGGCCTCCGATAGCGCCCGCTCCATGACCGCCACCGGCACGTGATGCAGGCTGTTGAAGAAAACGACCAGATCGACGCTGGCGTCGGGCAGGTCCAGCGCCTCGGCGGAGCCTTCGACATAGCGCTCGCCGGCGACATTGGGTTCGGCCAGCGCGCGCTTGATCTGTTGTGGCCCGGGTTCGATGCCAGTCACCGATGCCCCGGCGCGCGCCATCATGCGCGTGAAACGGCCTTCGCCGCACCCGACATCCAGTACCACGCGTCCGGCCAGCGGAACGAGCTCGGTCATGACGTCGAAGTGGTTTCGCTGGGGCAGATTTCTCGTGGTCATGGGAATCCTTGGGTTGAGCGTTAATGGAAATGTGGCCGTGCTAGCGGGCAAGCGCCTGTTCGAGCGCCGTGATGAACTGATCCAAGCCCTGTTCCATGCCCTGGCCGAAGCCGATGCTCCAACCCAGGAAGGCGCCACCACAGATGCCGACGACGACAAAGACCAGAAAGCTCGCCATCCAGGACAGGGCCTTGCTTGCCGCGCGCGCAGCACGCAGGTCATCGGTGCGTAGCTTAGCTTGCGGTGATGTCAAGGCTTCGGCCGAGCCTTCGGGTGCGATGCGACGTTCTGCCGCTGAAATTGTGGCATGGCAGCTTGCGACCGAGGCGGCCACCAGCCTCGCGACATCGTCGGGTGCGCCCTTGCGGCGAAGGGCGAGGCGGATCACCGACTCGTCGTAACCACGGTGCGCGATCTGTGAGGCCAGGCTGACCAGTTCTCCGAGGGCACGCTGTTCCTCAACCGGGGCAGGCTGTGCGAGCGCCACCGTCAATCCTCGTGCCGTTAGTGTGTCACCGGGTGCAGAATTACCGGAAGCGTGGGCGGCGAATGCAGGAAAAAGCCGATGCCCACGGGCAGTTCGCCTGCGGCCTCGATCCGTCCCACGCGATCCAGCAGCTGGGTGAAGGCGTGCATCATCTCGAGCTGCCCCAATCGCGCCCCCACGCAGTGGTGAATCCCCTTGCCGAAGGTGAGGATGTCCCCGTTGGCCATGTATTGGCGGTCGCTGGCCCCCATGAAGCGGTCATGGTCGAACTTGAGCGGGTCCTTGAAATGGGTTTCGTCGAAGTTGCCAGAACCGTCGATGCCGATGATCCGGTCGCCGGTCTTGATGGCCTGGTTGCCCAGCGTGGTATCCGTGATGGCCACGCGAATGACCATGGTGAGCGGCGGGAAGTAGCGCAGCGCCTCGGCGCAGAAGGCCGAGAGCTTTTCGGGGTCCTTGTAATTGGCGCGCAGCCATTCCCACTCGGCGGGGTTGAGCACGAGGTGGCGCAGTGCGCTGGTCAGCACGCGTTCCGTGGTCTCTACGCCGGCAGCCAGGAGGAATATCACGTTCGACACGATTTCGTCGTGCGGAATCGGCTCGCCGTCGAACTCCGCCGTGGCGAGATCGGATAGCAGGTCATTGCCGGGATTCTTCTTCCTATCCTGGATGATGGGTTCGAGGAATTCTGCGACCTCCTCGCGGGCCTTGAGCGCCAAATCGCGGGCCGCGGGATTGGCGATACTCGAGGTGCTGCCGGCCACGATGGTGCCGTACCAGTCGCGAAAACGCGGCGCGTCGGGCAGCGCGGTGAGTTCGGTGATGGTGTAGAGCGGAATCCACGCGGTGTATGCCTCGCGCAGGTCGATGGGTTTGCCGAACGGCAGCCCTTCGGCGCGCTCGCGCGCAAGGCGCAGCACGATGCCATCCAGCCGCTCCCGGAGGGCGCGCTGCGAACGCATTTCCCGGCCGACGATGCCGATCTTCTTGCTGTGCTCGCGCCCGTTCATGCGCAGGAAGGTGCGCCCGTAAGAGGGCGAGCCTAGCCCGGATTGCGGATACTGGAACCGATCTTCGCTGGTCAGCAGGGTGACCACGTCCTCGTAGCGCGCCGCAATCCAGGCGCCGATCTTCTCGCTCTTGAATACCGGCAAATCCTTGCGCAGGCGCTGGAACACATCTTGGCGCGGTGCGTTGGGGAGGCCCGGGATCAGGGCGTGAAATTCGTCCATGAGTACGGCTGCGGTGTTGCTGTCCATGCGGTCTTTCTCCCTGGTCAATGACAACGCCCCGAGAAGTCCTGCGGTGCGTCAAAACGGTTTGCGGAAGGCAGGCTAACGTCGGTACCTGCTGAAAAACTGCCGCAATTCTTTCACAAAATATGCCGGCTCCTCGAACGCGATGAAGTGTCCTCCGCTGGGGGCATCGCGCCGGTCCGCTAGGTTGTACATGCGCTGGATCCAGCGGTCGGGCGCCGGAAGCGACAGGTCGCTGGGGCAGATCAGCATGCCAGTGGGTACCTCGACCCGTTGGCCCTGCGGCGGAATGCGAAGGGTGGGATCCTGGAATGAGGTGTACATCCAGTTGGCCCCGTTGATGCCGTTCAGCCAATACAACATCACGTTGGTCAGCAGGTGGTCGAGCGGGTAGGGCGGGTCGACCGGCTTGGGCGGGTCAGTGACACCGACCGTCCAGCCATGGAATTTCTCGAGGATCCAGGCGGCAAGGCCGGCAGGGGAGTCGGTGAGCGCATAGGCCAGCGTTTGCGGCTTGGTGCTTTGCAGCGCGACATACCCGGTTTCCCTTATGCGCTGTCGGTCGTTTGCGATGCGCCAGGCATCCTCTTCGGCATCCAGGGGCTGCGCGGCGGTGAGGTTCGGCAGGAAACCAACGGTATTCAAATGGATGGCGGCAAGCGCCTGCGGGTGGTTCAGGGCGAGGTAGGACGTGACGATGGCGCCCCAGTCGCCACCTTGGGCGACGTAGTGCTCGCAGCCCAGGACACCGGTCATCAGCTCGTGCCAGATCGTGGCGATCTGCTGCGGGGTCACTGGCAGGCGGGGCGAGGGGGAGCAGCCGAAGCCCGGCAGGCTGGGGACGATCACCGTGAACGCATCTTTCTCATTGCCGCCGAAGCGCTCGGGGTGCGCCAGCGGCTCGATGACCTCGAGGAACTCGGCGAACGAACCCGGCCAGCCGTGCGTGAGGATGAGCGGCAAGGGGTTCGGGCCGGAGCCGCGCTCCATGATGAAGTGGATGGTTTCGCCGCGAATTGTCGCCAGGTATTGAGGCCAGCGGTTGATGCCAGCCTCGACGCGCCGCCAGTCGTAGCGATGCTGCCAATGGTCCACGGCGCGGCGAACATAGTCGAGGCTCGCGCCGTAGCGCCAGGGCGTGGTGGCTGCTTCATTGGGCCAGCGCGTTTGCGCCAGTCGAGTCTTCAGGTCGGCAAGGACGGGATCGGCAACGGCGAGCGTGAACGGTGTGGCGTCGATGGGGTTCTTCATGGGGGCGGCCGGATCAGGCGGGATCGCGAAGCAGGGCATCGTAGAGGTCCACCTTGGCGATCGCGTTGTCCCTCGCCGCCTCGTTGCCGGCCGGTCCATCGGTGCCAGGGTATATCAGCGCATTGGACTTGGCCTTGGCATTGAGCGCCTCGACCTGCAGCAGGATCAGCGTTTCGGGGCCGTCTTTGCGAAACGCATAAGGCACCCCGCGCGGCACCATGATCCCGTCGAGCGGGCCGAGTCGGTGCTCATGCCCCTTCTCGTCGGTGAATATCGCCGCTCCCCTGATCACCATCCAGAATCCGTCCATCGCAGCGTGCAGGTGCAGTGCGGACTCGCCGCCTTCCACGAGGGTCTGCATGGCGCCGTACACCATGTCGGTGGTGCACAGGCGCACGATCGCCTTGGTCTTGCCGGGTGCCAGCGCCGGCTCCTGGTAGCGGAATACCTGCATTTCCCGCTCGTGCCTGGGCATCATGTCCGGTTGCACGCCGCTCAGCAGCAGCGCCCCCAGGGCATTGGACTTGTCGAGTGCAACGCTGTGCATGTTCGTCTCCATGGCTGTGGCAGAGCGCGAAAGCATACGACATTCGCGCAGGCATGGCCGGCCCGGGCTTGGATGCGCGTCCGGCGCGACACGCCACAGTCGCTGCCGCCGGCATTTGCACCCCGGCGCCCCCTCGTGTAAGGTGCCCGCCTTCCCTGCGCCGTGCGCCCCACGTTCTCGTGCTTACGGCCACCCGCGATCCGCACACCATGACCCCCCAGGATTCCCCGTGATCGTCACTTCCGGCATTACCATGCAGTTCGGCGCCAAGCCGTTGTTCGAAGGCGTCTCCGTCAAGTTCGGCGGTGGCAACCGCTATGGCCTCATCGGCGCCAATGGCTGCGGCAAATCCACCTTCATGAAGATCCTGGGCGGGGACCTGGAGCAAAGCGGCGGCTCCGTCGCCATCGATTCCAACGAGCGCCTGGGCAAGCTGCGCCAGGACCAGTTTGCGTTTGAGGACACGCGCGTGCTCGACGTCGTGCTGATGGGCCACGACAAGATGTGGCAGGCGATGCAGGATCGCGACGCCATCTACGCCAATGCCGATGCCAGCGAAGAAGACTACATGCGCGCGGCGGACCTGGAGACGCAGTTTGCCGAATTCGGCGGCTACACCGCCGAGGCGCGCGCGGGCGAGCTGCTGCTCGGCCTGGGCGTGCCCATCGAACAGCATACGGGACCGATGAGCGGCGTCGCGCCGGGCTGGAAGCTGCGCGTGCTGCTCGCGCAAGCCCTCTTCGGCGACCCGGACATCCTGCTGCTCGATGAGCCCACCAACAACCTGGACATCAACAGCATCCGCTGGCTCGAGGACATCCTCAATGCGCGCCAGAGCACCATGGTGATCATCTCCCACGACCGCCACTTCCTCAACAGCGTATGCACGCACATGGCCGACGTGGATTACGGGCAGATCCGCATCTACCCCGGCAACTACGACGACTACATGGAAGCCTCCACGCTGGCGCGCCAGCAACAGGAATCCAAGAACACGCGCACCAAGGACCGCATCAGCGACCTGGAAGAATTCGTGCGCCGTTTTCGCGCCAACAAGTCCAAGGCGCGCCAGGCCACCTCGCGCATGAAGCAGATCGAAAAGCTCAAGGTCGAGGACGTCAAGCCCTCTAGCCGGCAATACCCCTTCATCCGCTTCGAGGTGGACGAGAAGGACAAGCTGCACCGGCTGGCGCTGGAAGTGGAGGGCCTGGAGAAGGGCTATGGCACGCCCCTTTTCAAGGGGTTCAAGCTATCGGTGGATGCCGGAGATCGCATCGCCATCATCGGGCCGAACGGCGTGGGCAAGACCACGCTGCTGCGATCATTGCTCAGCGAAGCCGCCGGCGGGCTTACACCCGACCGGGGCAAGGTTAAGTGGGCCGAAAAGGCGATGGTCGGCTACTGCGCGCAGGACCACGCAGCCGATTTTGCCAGCGACATGATCCTCACCGAATGGATGACGCAGTGGCGCCGCGAGGGCGACGACGACCAGATCGTGCGTGCCACGCTGGGGCGCCTCTTGTTCACCGGTGATGATGGCAAGAAATCCGTCACCGTCATTTCCGGTGGCGAGCAGCAGCGCATGGTGTTCGGCAAGCTGATGCTGAGGATGCCTAACGTGCTCTTGCTCGATGAGCCGACCAACCACCTCGACATGGAATGCATCGAGTCGCTCAACACCGCGCTCGACAAGTACAAGGGCACCATGCTGTTCGTGTCGCACGATCGCGAGTTCGTCTCGTCGCTGGCCACGCGCATCATCGACATGCAGCCGGGCGGCGAGGGCAAGCCGGCGAAGATCGTCGACTATCGCGGCACCTACGAGGAGTACCTGGCCAGCCAGGGCGTGGAGTAGGCAGGGGACTTGCCGGATATACGGGCACGTCGCCTGCCTTGGCAGGTTTGGCGAAGTGTGGCTGGCGAGCCACTGTGTAGCAGTCCTTCCACTGTGCAGCAGTCCTTCGTGTCAGAATATTCGTATGTCCGATCCGCAGAAGTGGTCCTTCCCCGAGTCGCTGCAGCCCAGGGCCGACGAGACCCAGTTTGACCTCGCGCGCACGTTCGACGCGGTGGTGCTGGTGCGCGCGGAGGTTCCCGAGGATGCCTTTACGGCCGGCGCCCTGGGCACCGAGCGCGGCGGCTATGGCGTGGTGATTCGCGAGGACGGGCTGGTGCTTACCATCGGCTACCTGATCACCGAGGCCACGCAGATCTGGCTCACCACCAATCGCGGCGGGGTGGTTGCGGGCTACCCGCTCGCCTACGACCAGGCGACCGGGTTTGGCCTCATCCAACCGCTGGGCAAGCTCGATGCGCCGCATCTCGCACGTGGCCTCGCTGCCGACATCAAGGTGGGCGATGCGGTCTTTGCCCTCGGGCACGGGGGCAGCGCGCATGGCCTCAAGACGCGCATCATCGCCAGGCAGGAATTTGCCGGTTACTGGGAGTACCTGCTCGAGGAGGCGCTGTTCACCGCACCCGCGCATCCGCAATGGGGCGGCGCCGCGCTGCTCGACGCGCAGGGCGACCTGATCGGCATCGGCTCGCTGTTGCTGCAGCAGGAAGTGAACGGGGAGTCCATCCACGTCAACATGTTCGTCCCCATCGACCTGCTCACGCCCATCCTCGACGCAATGCTCAAGACCGGACGCAGCCCGCATCCGCCGCAGCCCTGGTTGGGCATGTATACCCAGGAACAGGACGGCAAGCTGGTCGTGGGCGACGTTCCTGCAGTGGGGCCTGCCCGGCGCGCCGGCGTACGTGCGGGTGATGAAGTGCGCTCAGTGGGAGAGCAGCGCGTGCACGGGCTGACGGACATGTTCCGTGCCGTGCGCTCGCTCGGACCGGCCGGGGTTGAGGTGCCCCTGACCATCGCCCGCGCCGGCCAGTTGTTGCGCATCACGGTCAGGTCGGCTGACCGCAATGACGTCCTGAAAAAACCGAACCTGCAGTAACGCCTGCTTCGGTAGGGACTACTTGCCCTGGAACACCGGCTTGCGCTTCTCGAGGAAGGCGGTCACCGCTTCGTGCTGGTCGGCGGTGTGCTGCACCAGCGCCTGCATGCCGGCGGCCATCTCGAGGCTCGCGGTGAGCGACATGGCCTGGCTTTCGCGCAGGATCTTCTTGCACAATCGGAGCGAGATCGGCGGCTGCGAGGCGACCTTCTTCGCCAATGCCATGGCTTCTTCCATCAGCTTGTCCGGCGCCACGCATGAGGATGCCATGCCCCAGGCCATGGCTTTCTCAGCAGCCACTAGGTCGCAGGTGAATGTCATCTCGTAAGCGCGCGAGATACCGACCACCTTGGGCAGGAACCAGGCGCCACCGTCGCCCGACACCAGTCCGACGCGCAGGAAGCTCTCGGCGAATTGGGTGTCGGTGCTGATCACGCGCATGTCGCACATCATGGCGAGATCACACCCGGCACCGATGGAGTGCCCGTTGACCGCGGCGATGGTGGGCACTTCGATGGCATTCAGCGCCATCGGGATGTTCTGGATGCCATGCTGGTAATGCACCCGCACTTCGGCCGGAATACCGCCGAACATTCCGGTCTTCTCCTTCATTTCCTTGACGTTTCCGCCGGAGGAGAAGCTCTTCCCGGCGCCGGTGAGGACCACGACGCTGACGCTGGGGTCATGGTTGATACGGTCGCAATGGGCGACGATGGCCTTGATGATGGCTGGGGAAATGGCGTTGCGGGTCTCCGGCTCGTTCAGGGTCAGGGTGACGATACGGCCATCTTGCTGGTAGGTTACGGCGTCGCTCATGTGAATCTCCTCGCGGTTCCTGGGGAAAAAGGGCGATTATATGTCCCCGCGCCCAAGCTGATTGCGGTTTGCGGTGATTTTCTGTTAGAATTCAAGCGCTTTTCGTGGCCACAGCCCGCGGTTCATGCCGCAGTTATTGAATCGGGCGCGTGGTCTTTGGTTTTTCAACCCTGCTTCACCGCTCGCATGGCGGGAAGCAAACCCATAGGGAGTTTGCGTGCGACATTACGAAATCGTTTTCATTGTTCATCCGGACCAGAGCGAACAGGTCCCGGCCATGATCGAGCGCTACCGCTCGACGGTCACCACCCGCAAAGGCACGATCCATCGCCTTGAGGACTGGGGACGCAGGCAAATGGCCTATCCGATCCAGAAGCTGCACAAGGCGCACTACGTGCTCATGAACATCGAGTGCGATCAGGAGACGCTGGTGGAACTGGAGCACTCATTCAAGTTCAACGACGCTGTGCTGCGCCATCTGATCGTCAAGATGGATCGCGCCTGGACCACGCCATCGCCGATGATGAAGGAAGAAAAATCGCGCTCCGTGCTGTCCGAACGCGGCGAGCGCGGTGACCGTGGTGACAGAGGCGGCGACCGGGGCGATCGCGGCGAGCGGGGCGCACGCCCTGAGCGCAGCACCGAGGCAGCGGCACCGGCAGCACCGGCCGAGGCCTGATCGCAAGCAATCTTGGAGCCGGACAACCGGGTCGAGATCACGGGCAGGCTGGTCGAGCTGGATCCCCTCAGACACACACCGGGGGGCGTGGCAGTGGTCCGATTCACGATCAGCCACGAGTCCACGCAGATCGAGGCGGAAACGCCGCGCAAGGTGGGCTGTGAGATCGACGCGGTGGCCTTCGACAGGGAAGCACGGCTGCTGGCTACGGCAAACCTGGGGATGCAACTGAGCATTCGCGGGTTTCTCGACAGGAAGAGCAAGAACAGCCGGCAACTGCTGCTGCATGCGACGCAGATCGAGTTTTCGAAAACGAGCTTTGCCTGACTTTCACAGCGGGCGGGGCAGGCAAGTAAAGAACAGGACAGGAGATACACATGGCAACAATGGGACGTGGTGGTGCCCGCGGCAAGAACGCCAAGGGCGGCAAGGGCAAACGCGAT
>CANJXQ010000043.1 GCA_947478805.1 Betaproteobacteria bacterium
GTCGTTCCTGTATCACCTGGAGAACAATCAGGTCGCCGTTGGGTTCGTCGTCGGGCTTGCCTACGAAAACCCGTGGCTCAGCCCTTTCGAGGAGTTCCAGCGCTACAAGACCCATCCGGAAATTCGCAAATTCCTCGAGGGCGGCAAACGACTCTCATACGGCGCGCGCGCCATCACCGCTGGCGGCGTGCTCTCATTGCCTAAACTCGTATTCCCGGGGGGGTGCCTAGTCGGCGACGACGCCGGGTTCCTGAATGCATCGCGGATCAAGGGAAGCCACGCCGCGATCAAATCGGGCATGCTGGCCGCCGAGGCTGCATTCGCGGCCGTCCAAGCGCAACGCTCGCACGATGAACTGTCTGCCTATACAGAGGGCTTTCGCAAGTCCTGGCTGTTCGATGAGTTATGGCGGGCCCGCAATTTCAAACAGTGGATGGCCAAGGGACTCTACGCAGGCTCGCTGATGGTAGGCATAGAACAATGGTTGCTTGGTGGCAAATTCCCATGGACGCTGCATCACCAGCACTCCGATCATGAAATGTTGCGCCTCGCCTCGGAATGCAAACCGATCGATTACCCCAAGCCCGATGGAAAAATCAGTTTCGACAGGCTTTCTTCGGTTTTCCTGTCGAGCACCAATCACGAGGAAAACCAGCCGGTGCACTTGACGCTGAAGAACCCGGCGATTCCAGTCGGGACCAATTTGCGCGATTACGCGGGACCTGAGAGTCGTTATTGTCCAGCCGGTGTGTATGAGTTCGTGAAGAATTCGGATGGCAGCGACCGCCTGCAAATCAATGCGCAGAACTGCGTGCATTGCAAAACCTGCGACATCAAGGATCCGACCCAAAACATCGTCTGGATCGTGCCGGAAGGTGGTGGCGGCCCGAATTACCCGAACATGTGAACTGGGAATGCAATGCGGTAGCCTGATTCGCTGTGCGTTACACCATGACCCAGTAAGGAAATGATTTGTAAGGATTTTTATAGCCCGTGTCAATGAGTCGCCACCGCTTGTAATTTACGAACGTTCGTACTATTATTTGCCACATGAACAAGGGTGCGCAAACGCGGAACGCAATTCTTGACAAAGCTGTCGACCTTGCCAGCCAGCTGGGCCTCGAAGGCATCAGCATTGGCACCCTCGCAGCCGAAGCCGGGATGTCCAAGAGCGGCCTCATTGCCCATTTCGGCAGCAAGGAACAGCTACAAATCGCGACACTGCAACGCTCCCAAGAGCGATTCCAGGCCGCCGTGATAGTGCCTGCCCTTCGACAGGTCCGCGGCCTCCCCAGAATTCAAGCACTCCTGCATAACTGGCTTGAATGGCTGGAACACAGCGACATGCCCGGGGGATGCGTCATGCTTGGCGCCGTCACGGAATATGACGATCGCCCCGGCCCGGTTCGGGACACCGTGGCATCCGGCTTCCGGGAGTTGCGCGGCGCGATCGCAAAAGCGGTCCGCATGGCCATTGAAGAGCAGCATCTTCGAGCTGACACCGACCCTTGGCAATTTGTTTTCGAGTTTTTCGGAATCGTTCTTGCCGCGGCACATGATTGGCGCCTCCACGAGGACACGCGCGCATCACATCGCGCACGCCTGGCATTTGAACGTCTTGCCGACCAGTACGCCTTTCGGGACTAGGCCGTTAAAGGGCATGCCACCAATGGACACACAACTTTCCCCAGACAACGCGACCCTGACGACTTCCTGGAACATGCTGGCTACGCATTCGGTCACGATCAGGGCCATGGACATCGACGATCTTGACCTCGAAACGGAATTCCTTGAAAAGCTGACGCTGGAGACACGCCGCAACCGTTTTCACGGGCCAGCGGTCAGACCGAGCATGGCTGCGTCGCCCCCGAGAAGCACGCTCATCGACCAGCTCGCCCTCGCCGCCTCAATCACTTGGGACGGGCACGAGGAATACCTTGGCGTCGCCTGCTATGTCAGTGACGCGCCAGGTGATGCAGAATTCGCAATGGTCATCGCAGATGCATGGCAAGGCTGCGGAATCGGACGACGCCTGCTGTCGCACCTGCAGGAATGCGCGACACGCCGTGGCATCCAACGACTTTCGGGCGAGGTCCTTGCGGATAACCGAGCCATGCTCGGGCTGGCCCACTCACTGGGGTTTCGACTGAGTGCGCACCCCGAAGACGCACTCCTTCGCCTGGTCACCCGTGAATGCCGCATGGAGTCCTTGCACGCGCCACGGCAATTCGCAGTCGAATGACCAGGCGACTGTCAGCCCGCACCTGAATCGGCTCGTCCATTGAGAGAGGAACCTACATGACATCAGTAGAGCGCTCACGGACATTCACATGGGCGAACCCATTGGCAACCGCATCGCGCGGGCGCGAACTCAGCGGCCTGGAATTTCTCCACGCCATCATCGCAGGCGACCTGCCTCCGCCACCAATCGCAAATGCGCTCGGCTTCCAACTGAGCGAAGCCAGCCCCGGAATGGCGGTGTTCACCGTCACCCCGGCTGAGTTCCATTACAACCCCATCGGCGTCGTCCACGGCGGCCTCGCAGCCACGCTCCTGGATTCGGCGATGTCGTGCGCAGTTCAGACTTCGGTGCCCGCCGGAAAGGGTTACACCACCCTCGAACTCAAGGTAAACCTCGTGCGCGCAATCACCATGAAAACGGGCCCCATGCGCGCAGAAGGGAAAATCATTCATGCCGGCAGTCGGGTCGGTACGGCCGAAGGCCGGCTGGTCGATGCGGAGGGTCGTGTGTATGCCCATGGCACCACGACCTGCATGATCTTTGATCTGCCCGCTGCCTAGCCCCCCCTGCCGCTCGATTCCCCGACACAAGGCGAGACGGCTGTTGGGGCAGGCAAAACAACTCGCATGTGCACTGTTTGAAGCAGGTGCTGCAACGAGCAATAAACACCGCTCGTTGCAAATGGCGAGTAGCTCACCCTATTACAGTTGCTCCTCGGAGAGCTGCAGCACGCCGCGGGCACCCTGCATGATGCTGGTGCGCAATCCGCCCGCCTGGGAAAGCACATGCTCGGCAAAGAAGCGAGCAGTGAGGATTTTGGCCTCGTAAAATGCCTTGTCTCCCGTTCCCTTGGTCACCTGCTCCTGCGCGATCAGTGCGGCACGAGCCATCTGCCACCCCCCGGCAACGATGCCGGTGAGCTTGAGGAACGGCACGGATCCCGCATGAACTGCTTTGATGTCTTTCTCGTAATTCGCGGCAATCCATTCAACGCAATCGGAGAAAGCCGTCACCCCCGCGGAAAACGCTCCACGAATGGCCGCCAAGTCATCGCCCGCTGCCTTGGACAGTGCCGCCTCAGTCTGGCGCATCACTTGCACCAGCGCCTTGGCGGTGACGCCCCCCTCGCGGCCTAGCTTTCGACCGACCAAATCGTTGGACTGAATTGCGGTAGTCCCTTCGTAAATGGTGGTGATTCGTGCATCCCGCAGGTGTTGCGCAGCACCTGTTTCTTCGATGTAACCCATGCCCCCGTGCACCTGCACACCTGTCGACGCAACTTCGACCCCGCTCTCCGTGAACCACCCCTTGACGACTGGAATCATCAGGTCAGCAAACGCCTGGTGCTTGAGCCGTTCAGCCTTGTCTGGATGGCGATGCGCGATATCCATCGACGCGGCCACCGTGCATGCCAGCGCCCGCATGGCCTCGATATTCGCCTTCATGCTCATCAGCATGCGACGCACATCGGGGTGACGCACGATGGGAACCGATTGCGCTCCCCCGGCTAGTTCCCGGCTTTGAACACGCTCCTTGGCATAGGCAAGTGCTTGCTGGTAGGCCCGATCTGCAATCGCGAGCCCCTCAAGGCCCACGGCGAAGCGCGCTGCATTCATCATGATGAACATGTACTCGAGGCCGCGGTTTTCCTCCCCTACCAGATAACCCAGAGCCCCTTCCTTTTCCCCATAGACCAGCACCGCCGTCGGGCTGGCGTGAATTCCCAGTTTGTGCTCGATCGATGCGCACTGGACATCGTTGCGCGCGCCCAATGTGCCGTCCGCATTGACGAGGAACTTGGGAACAATGAACAGCGAAATGCCCCTCACGCCGGGCGGCGCGTCGGGCAGGCGCGCCAAAACGAGATGGATGATGTTCTCGGTCAGGTCATGCTCGCCGTAAGTGATGAATATCTTCTGGCCGCGAATCCGGTAATGGTCTCCCTCGCGCTCGGCGCGCGTGCGCAGCAACGCCAAATCTGTACCAGCCTGGGACTCCGTCAAATTCATGGTCCCCGTCCAGGTTCCTGCAACCATCTTGGCCAGGTACGTTTTTTTCTGAGCGTCGGTACCGCGCAACAGCAAAGCTTCGATTGCGCCGTTGGTCAGCATTGGACACAGCGAGAACGCCATGTTCGAGGATTTCCACATCTCCATCACAAGCGTTGCAACAAGCTTGGGCAAACCCTGTCCGCCATGCTCGGCCGGCGCCTGCAGGGCGCTCCATCCGCCCTCGGTAAATTGCCGGTAAGCATCCTTGAAACCCTTGGGCGTGAAGACCTTTCCGCCCTCCCAGCGCGATCCCTCCACGTCTCCGGTCTTGTTCAGCGGCGCAATCACCTCGCGGCAAAAACGAGCGCTCTCATCGAGAATCTGGTCGACCAGTTCGACATTGACCTCTTCGCAGCCGGGCAGGCTTGCGACCTGCTCCAACCCAACCAGCTCCTTGAGGACAAAACGCATATCGCGCAAAGGTGCCGTGTATTCGTTCATTCGATACTCCAGATTCTTAGAGTTCGCAAAAAAAGATAACGCCGGGAATGCCTGCCGTTGCCCCCCAATTTTGAGGTCATCACGGCACTGAGAGCCAATTTCGCAATTGAGAGGATCCCCTCTTACTTCCAAACGTAGAAAGCCGCTTCAGCGATCTTAAATTGCCCGCTAGATCATGCCCCTGAGACCCGATTCTGCGCGGACAATACGTCAACTAGCCCAGTTCCTTCACGAGCTCAGGCACTACCTGGAACAGGTCACCGACAATCCCATAGTCAGCGACAGAAAAGATCGGCGCCTCTTCGTCCTTGTTGATGGCGACGATGACTCGACTGTCTTTCATGCCGGCGAGATGCTGGATCGCACCGGAAATACCCACCGCAAAATACAGTTCCGGCGCTACGATCTTTCCCGTCTGCCCGACCTGCCAGTCGTTCGGCACATAGCCGGCGTCTACGGCCGCGCGCGACGCCCCCATGGCCGCGCCCAACTTGTCCGCCAGCGGCTCGAGGACCTTGAACGCCTCGGCAGAGCCCATTCCGCGCCCGCCGGAAACAATGACCTTGGCCGCAGTGAGTTCCGGACGATCCGATTTGGTCAGCTCACGACCCACCAAAGCGGACTTGCCACTGTCCGGTCCTGCGGCAACCGATTCCACGATACCAGTACCGCCATTCGCAGCCGCCGCGTCAAAGCCTGTCGCGCGGACCGTAATAACCTTGATCCTGTCCTTGCTTTGCACAGTGGCAAACGCATTGCCCGCATATATTGGCCGAACGAAGGTATCTGGGGACTCCACGGAAATGATTTCGGAAACCTGCGCCACGTCCAGCAGCGCGGCAATACGGGGGGCCACCGATTTTCCAAACGCGGTCGCCGAAGCGAGGATATGGCCATATTGACCGCCGCCCGCCAATCCGACCACAAAGTCGGCAAGACTCTCAGGCAATCCATCCTTGTAATGCGGGGAATCGGCCAATAAGACCTTGCTAACGCCAGCCACTGCGGCGGCCGATTGTGCGACTGCCTGGCAGCCGCTTCCGGCCACAAGCACGACAACATCACTACCAAGCCTGGATGCTGCGGCGATCGTATTGCGTGTCGCGCCCTTCAGCGCCTGATTATCGTGATCTGCAATAACGAGAGTACTCATGGGATGTATCCAATCCGTAAATTTTTATGCTTTCAATCGCATGGCGATCGCTAAGAAATGACCTTGGCTTCGTTCTTCAGCTTGTCAACCAATGCCTTGACGTCCGGCACCTTGATGCCGGCTTTGCGCGTCGGCGGTTCGGCCACTTTCAGCGTGATCAGGCGCGGGGTCACGTCCACACCCAGCGCTTCAGGCGTGAGCGTTTCCAGCGGCTTCTTCTTGGCCTTCATGATGTTGGGTAGCGTGACGTAGCGAGGCTCATTGAGGCGCAAATCGGTTGTAATTACTGCCGGCAGCGTGATATTGATCGTTTCCAGGCCGCCGTCCACTTCGCGCGTAACGGTCAGTTTATCCCCGTCCACCTTGACCTTCGAGGCAAAGGTCGCCTGCGACCAGCCTAGCAGTGCAGAAAGCATCTGCCCAGTCTGGTTGCAATCATCGTCAATGGCCTGCTTGCCCACGATCGCCATCTTCGGCTGCTCCTTGTCGACCAGGGCCTTGAGCAGTTTCGCCACTGCCAGCGGCTGCAACTCGACATCGGTCTGCACCAGAATTGCGCGATCGGCGCCCAATGCCAGTGCCGTGCGCAGGGTTTCCTGGCATGCCGCAGGTCCGCAGGACACCGCAATGACTTCGGTCGCAGAACCCGCCTCTTTGAGGCGCAACGCCTCCTCAATCCCTATTTCATCAAAGGGATTCATGGACATCTTGACGTTCGCAGTTTCAACCCCTGTGCCGTCACTTTTGACGCGAACCTTGACGTTGTAGTCTACGACTCGCTTGACTGGGACCATTACTTTCATTGCGATTCACCCTCTGAGGACATAGCACCGATGGAAAGCCCGGAATTATACGTGATCACAGTGTACTCACGGGGCGTCAGGCCGCTTTCCGAAATGCGAAAATAATGCAAGCGAATTGCTCAGCTCGCGTCCTTGACACCCGCTTCTGCCTCAAGCGCAAGCCAAATGCAGCGGCCCCTGGATTCCTTCTCGATTCCCCCGAGGAACTGACGGTGCTCCGCGATTTCAGATTCACTCGCCCTCAGGACCTGCAGAACCGGCTTCTTCCCACCGCCTGCGCCGCCGCCCCCCTTGGCCTGAGTCACAGGCTCCTTGAGGACTTCAGGTTCGATGGCGAGGCTATTCTGCCCGCGTGTCATTGCAAGATAGATCTCAGCCAGCAATTCCGCGTCGAGTAGCGCTCCGTGGAGGGTGCGATGGGTGTTGTCGATCTGATAGCGATCGCACAATGCATCGAGCGAATTGCGCTTTCCCGGGTGCAACTGTCTCGCCATCTTCAGCGTATCGGTTACCCTGACGCCGTGTTCGGCGAGCACGGGCTGCCCGACGCGCCCAAGCTCCGCATCCAGGAACTCGACGTCAAACGCAGCATTGTGAATGACCAGTTCGGCCCCGCGGATGTAATCCAGGAACTCCCCTGCGATATCGGCGAACTTGCGCTTGTCAGCCAGGAACTCGTCCGTAATTCCGTGCACGGCCTTGGCGCCTTCTTCGATTCTTCGCTCGGGATTGACGTACGTGTGCCAATTGCTCCCCGTGAAGCGACGATTGACCATTTCGATGCAGCCGATCTCAATGATCCGATCTCCCAGCCGCGCATTGAGGCCAGTCGTCTCGGTGTCCAGAATGATTTGGCGCGTCATCTTCAGTCCCTGAATGCGTTCGCAACACCGCGATTGGCAAGCTCGTCGGCTCGCTCGTTCTCTGGGTGCCCGTCATGGCCGCGTACCCAGTGCCACGTGACGCTGTGACCGCTTGCAAGCGAGTCAAGCCGCATCCACAGGTCAACGTTCTTGACTGGCTTCTTGTCCGCTGTCTTCCAGCCTCGCCGCTTCCAATTGGCAACCCACTCTGCAATCCCCTTCTGGACATACTGGGAATCCGTGTACACCTCTATTCGGCAAGGTCGCGACAACACCTCGAGCGCGCTGATCACCGCCATCAGTTCCATGCGATTGTTCGTCGTATTCGCCTCACCACCGAATATTTCGCGCTCCCGTCCATTCCACTTCAAAATAGCCCCCCACCCTCCTGGACCTGGATTGCCCTTGCACGCACCGTCCGAGTAAATTCGGACTTCCGCACCGGAAATGGCGTTACCTGCGCTGGACTGGTCGGACATGAATGACATTATCCCGTCGGGCTACCTGCACTAGCGCGGGCCGCTTGGCGCGGGCATCGCGCCATTGCGGGGTGACCAGGCGCAAGCCGTGATGTCGCTTGACAGCACGTATCACGTACGTACCGCCAGCGATTGGCCAGTAGCGGTCCCCCGCCTTTTCCATGAACCGAAACCGCTCGAGCCAGCGCGCCTGCGCGAATGGCGGGGCGTAACAGCCAAAGCGGCCACCGTTGAGTTCAAATCCCAGCAAGGTCAGCCAATCCTTGAGTCGAAGCAATCCTATGAAACGCCCTCGCCAGGGAAAGTGGTCATTGTCCCAACCAAGCGTCGCGCCCAATCGGCGCTTGAGGCCCCAGAGCGACAAAGGGTTGAATCCCGAAATCACGATCTGCCCTTCGGGGATCAAGACCCGCTCGGCCTCGCGAAGAATCTGATGGGGGCGACGTGAAAATTCCAGCACGTGCGGCAGAACGACCAGATCCACGCTGTGGGTGGCCAACGGCAAGCTCTCAGGAGTCGCCGTCAACGTACAACCATCCTCCGACCCGGCACGAATCTTCAAGGGAATGCGATTCTCTCGAAGAAAATCCGCTTCCGGCAGTCCTATTTGAACTGCGTGAAATCCGAAAACATCGTCAACCGCGTTGTCGTATTGCCGCAACTCCCAATCAAGGACATAGCGTCCCTGCGGCGTCGAGAACCATCGCGACACATCTTCCATCGCGTCGATGTCATCCTTGTCACCATTGTCAGCTGCTAGGTTTGTCATGCTTTGGCTCTGTGGTTCACCCACGTTCCCTGCATCCGCTGCCACATCTAATCACCGAATTAAACCCATATTCACGCCGCCAGCGCTACCGTACCAACTGTCGCCAATCCCGACGAGCAACTGGAATGTCAGCTGTTCGGTATTATGGCGTGAATGAGTCGTTCAGTGGCAATTTGACGGAACGTTGCATTGACGATCACGGTTATTCACCGTCAATAAGGCCGTGACTCGCCGCTTGCGATATTCAACGGCCCAATTCCGCCACGTCAGTCGTAATCTGGTGTCGCATGGGCCCACGGGTGAAATTATTACCCAGACAGCTGACCTCGCTTGACCCTCCAGTGCCCCTCCGTTACCATCTCCCTGCTACGTCTCGCGCCATGCAATGTAGGGGGGATGCGCGGTGTCGTAAGCGAGATCGATGCCGTGTCCCCGCAATCTTATAGCCCGGTTCGGGTAAAAGGCCTTCCCTTTTGACCCTACGCACACTTCCCGCCCTGATAGCCATGCTCGCACTACTTGCGGGCTGCGGCACTGCGCCGATGCGAGAACCCGCTGCTGAAGCAGAGCGCGTGGCGTCGACGTCTAGCGCAATCTTTCCCATTCTGGACAAAGCAGTTGTCGCGCCTGCGTCTACGCCACCCGCGTCGCTCGCTCCGGGCGCCAATGCAGCCAGACAGCCTGTTGCAACCGTCGCAACACCTGCAACGACTCGATCCACTGCGCCGGCCATAGCCAACCGTGTGCCCGTAGTCCCGGGGCCGCCAATCGTTGACGTGAGGGAGATCAAGGACGAACTGCCCATCGCGCGCATGATCGATCTCACAACGCCCCCGGATGACTTGTGGGACCGCATTCGCAATGGCTTTGCCATGCCAAATCTAAGCACGCCACTCGTACTGGATCGGCAGATCTGGTATGCGAGCCGGCCGAGCGGAATCCAGCGCATGGTCGAGCGCAGCAGGCTCTACCTTTATCATATTGTGGATGAACTCGAAAAGCGCGGCATGCCTACCGAGCTCGCCCTGCTGCCCATGGTCGAAAGCGCATTCAATCCCATGGCGCTGTCGAGTGCGCGCGCGTCCGGATTGTGGCAATTCATTCCATCAACAGGAAAGAACTACAACCTGAAGCAAAACTGGTGGTACGACGCGCGCCGCGACATCGTCGCATCAACGACTGCCGCTCTCGATTACCTGCAATTTCTATATGAGATGCATGGCGACTGGCACTTGGCTCTTGCCTCGTACAATTGGGGAGAGAATGCGGTTGCGCGAGCGATCGAACGCAACCGAACGCGCGGCTTACCCACCGATTACGCCAGTCTGACCATGCCGCAGGAGACGCGCTATTACGTCCCGAAGCTGCAGGCATTGAAAAACATCCTTGCCAATCCCGAGGCGTTCCGCATCAACCTCGACCCAATTCCCAACGAGCCGTACTTCGTCACGGTCCCAACCAAGGATATCGACATCCGCCTTGCAGCGCGCCTGGCCGAAATGCCCGTTGAAGAATTACTTGCGTTGAATCCTGCCCACAACCGCCCGGTCATCTCGCAAGGCGAGTGGTTGGTACTTCCCGCCGATCGCGCAGGCATTTTCCGTACGAACCTTGAGAGTCACAGCAAGCCGCTTGTGTCCTGGCAGCCCTACACCCTCAAGAAGGGGGACCGCCTTGAAAAGCTCGCCAGTGACCATGGCATTGCGCTGGCCAAGCTGAAGCAGGTCAACAGTATTTCTGCAAAGACCAAGGTAGGCCCTGGATTCCAACTCCTTCTACCCCTCAAGGGTACGACGGCGGAACCTCTGCCGACCATGTTTTCGCCACCAGCAGCACAGGAACGCACCGTACGCGAAACACGTACAGTAACCCGCCAGGTGACGCACACCGTTTCCCGGGGCGAAACACTTGCCTCGATCGCGCAACATTACAAGGTATCACTCGATGATCTTAAGCGCTGGAACAAGATCGGACGGCTCAGTGTAGGGCAGAAAATAACGATAGAGCAGCAAGTCACTGTGCCGACCCTGCGCAAGGTTCCCGTTCGCAAGGCGGCTTCACGAAAAGCCACCACAAAGAAACAGGCGCACGCCACGCGAGCATCGGGGCGTGTCAGCGCCACTGCAAAGCCTCGCCCAGCAAGTCGGTCGGCAGGTTAGGTTTCCGCGCCCTGGGTCGCGAGCAGCCTCCGCCCTCAAACCACTCGAATCGCAGGCGGCGGTACCGCCTGTCGCAATAACCTAGACCCCGTGAAGCCAGCAGTGCACAGTTCGCGTTTCCGACAAAGCCACGGCCTCCGGATACTTGCTGCGACACTCATTCCTGACTTGCGGGCAGCGCGGGTGGAAGTGACACCCCTCGGGCGGGTTCACAGGGGAGGGCAGCTCGCCTTCCAACCTGACCACCGGGCGCGCGCCCGCAGCGTCGATACGTGGAACTGCAGCAATCAGCGCCCTTGTATACGGGTGTGCCGGTGCCCCAAGCACTTCCGCGACCGTGCCCCGCTCGACGATTCTTCCGAGATACATCACGGCCACTTCATGTGCGATGTATTCCACAACCGAGATGTTGTGTGTGATGAAGAGGTAAGACAGGTTCAGCTCGCGCTGGAGCTTTTTGAGCAAATTCAGTATCTGCGCCTGGACAGACACATCGAGCGCACTGGTGGGCTCATCGCACACCAGCAACTTGGGACGCACCGCCAATGCTCGCGCAATGGCAATTCGCTGACGCTGCCCGCCTGAAAATTCATGCGGATAGCGGCCGAGCGACTCTTCCGCCATGCCCACTTGACGCAACAACTCGGCAGATCGACCTGCAACGACCGCGGGATCACGACTGTCCCCCAGCGCCAGCTGCCCTTCCGCGAGAATGTCGCCGACCCTCATGCGCGGGTTGAGTGACGCATACGGATCCTGAAAAACGATCTGATAGTCTCGTCGGCTGCGTCGCAATGTCTCTCCACGCAGTTCGTTAAGCGCTATCCCATCCAGTTCGACGCGACCGCCCGTGGGATCGATAAGCTGAATGATCGCCTTGCCCGCAGTCGTTTTTCCGCACCCTGACTCCCCGACCAGCGCCAGGGTTCGCCCCGCGGGAATATTCAGTGCGATCCCGTCCACAGCCTTGACTTGGCCCACGGTCCGGCGCAGCACGCCCTTGCGAATCGGGAAATGCACCTTGAGCCCGGAAACCTTGAGCAATGCGACCAACGGGGGTTCATGTCCAAGCTCTGCGGCACTCCTGTGGCCTATTGCCGCTCCGTCAGTCGTTGCCAGGTCCGACGCCCTGACACAACGGACCGAATGACCCGCCGCCAATTCCGTCATTGCCGGCTCGCCCTCCCGACACACCGGCATTGCAGCGCCGCAACGATCGACAAATCGACAACGCCTGAAATCCTCGGTCAATGCCGGCACCTGCCCAGGAATCACGGCCAGTTCGCCGCCGCGGCGGGCAGCACCCGGGAGTGATTCAAAAAGCTTGCGTGAATACGGATGTCCAGGCGCGCCAAAAAACCGGGCACGATCGGCCACTTCCATCAACCGGCCGGCATACATTACGGCCACCCGGTGCGCCATGTCGGAAACGATCCCCAGGTCGTGGGTAATCAGGAGAATTGCCATCCCACGCTGGCGCTGCAGATCCTGCAACAAGTCGAGTACCTGCGCCTGAATGGTCACATCAAGGGCGGTTGTCGGCTCGTCCGCAATCAACAGGTCCGGCTCTGCAGCTAGCGCCATTGCGATCATCACCCGCTGCTTCATGCCGCCGGAGAGTTGGAAGGGGTATTCCGCCGCCCGATGAGCAGGGGAAGGCAGGCCAACCGCCTCGAGCAGTTGTACCACCCGGCGTGCTGCGTCTGTTCCCGTAATGTGCAGATGGCGCGCCAGCACCTCTCTGATCTGCGCACCAACGGTCATCACGGGATTCAAGCTGGTCCCGGGCTCCTGAAAGATCATCGCGATCCGCTTACCGCGAACATCGCGCATTTCGCTCTCGGGCAAGCCCATCAATTCGCGCCCATCCAGCATGACGCTTCCGGAAACGATCTGCGCCGCCTCGGGAAGTAGCCTGAGAATGGACAGCGCGGTCATGCTCTTTCCGCTGCCAGACTCTCCAACCACGGCAAATGTTTCTCCTCGACGGATATCGAAGTCAATGCCATCGACGGCCCGCAATGGTTCCGCCCCGGCATCGATCCATGCACGCAGGTCCTTGACGCTGAGCAGCACCTCGGACATGCGATCAGTTCCCCGCCCGTTGCGATCGAAGCACGAAACGCGTCTTGCGCGGTACCACCGAGACACGAGGATCGAACGCATCGCGCACTGCATCCGAAAACAGGTTCGCAGATAGGACAACCAACAGCATGAATCCGAAAGCGCTGGCCAAGGACCACCACACCATCGGTTCGCGCCCCATTTCCAGGCGCGCCGCGTTGATCATCGTCCCATAACTGATCATGGTCGGATCGACCCCGACGCCGACATACGAAAGCACGGCCTCGGCCAGCACCAGACCCGAGAAATCCATCACCACGGAAATCAATATCACATGCATGACGTTGGGCAGGATGTGGCGCATCATGATGCGCCATTTCGACACGCCAAACGCCCGCGCCGCCTGCACATAGTCGAGCTCACGCAGTTTGAGCGTCTCGCCCCGCAGCAAGCGACACAGGCCAGTCCAACTGGTCACACCAAGGATCAGGCACAGGAACAGCAGCCGGAAGTCGGCCCTCTGCGCCGCAGTCGGAAAGAGCTCCGGTCGAGCCTCCATTTGAACCTGCAGGACAAGCACTGACGCCGCGATCAACAGCACGCCGGGAATGGAATTGAGCGTCGTATATGCATATTGGATCAAGTCATCGACCCAGCCGCGAAAAAATCCGGCCATCATGCCCAGCAATACGGCAAACGGAAGCATGATCAAGGTGGTCAGCGTTCCGATCACCAATGCAGTGCGGATGCTTTTCAAGGACAAATACAACACATCCTGCCCCACCTTGTCGGTACCGAGGACATGGTAGTTGGCGGACAGATGCCACGCCGGCACGGCCACGAGAAGCAAGACGCCCAGGGTGACCAGAACTGCGCGCCAAGGAACATCGGTATTCCCCTTCCACGTTGCGTCGGCGAATTCACCGATGTTCAACGTTTTGTTGGGCCGGACAGCAACCAACAGCACGGCAGTCAATGCACACCAGATGACCAGCGCCAGTGCCACGCCCCGAAGCAAAATCCTCAGAATGTCGCCCGACCAGTCGTCTGCCGGATCCGTGAGATGTGCCCCGCCGAACTTCAGGCGCGGAAACTCGCGGGACTGCCCTCCCCCAGGCAGTTCCATTGTTTCCTTCGAGAAAGCGTGCGTTGCCAAGGGTGCCGAATAGGTCCGTTCCTTTCGCGTTGCCATCCGCTCCAGAAGAACGTCCAGGGCACTTTTCACTTCAGGCGCCCATGCCTGAGCCGACATTCCACCTTTTAGGCGTGCCGCCATCTGCGACTCGGTTCCCACCGCGATTGCTGGCCGAAAATGCAACGAGTCCAGGATCCCCACAAGAAGGAACGCTGCCAGCACAACGGCTGAACTCATCGCAGCCGGACTCCGCAATACTCTGCGCCAGGGAGCTCTCAGGTGCTCATGTCGCGACGCGTGAAATGCAAATGCGCCCGCGACGGCGATCAGCAGGAATACCAGGGCGTCGGTCCAGAGGAGGATGGGAAGGAACATGCCAGCTACTCGAACCGGACTCTAGGGTCAACGAGCGTATATGAAATGTCGGTCAACACCAGCCCGATCATGTACAGAACCGAACCAATGAACACCATGGCGCGCACCACGCCGAAGTCCTGCGCCTGGATGGCCTCGATGGTGTAGCTTCCAAGCCCTGGAATGCCAAAGAACGACTCGGTGAGCAGGCTGCCCATGAATAACAGAGGAATGGCGACTACAGAACCCGTGAGGATAGGAATCAACGCATTGCGAAGCACATGTCCGTAAAAGACGGCCACCTCTCCCAGCCCCTTGGCTCGCGCGGTTCGAACGTAATCCTTGCCGACCTCTTCGAGAAATATGGTCCGGTACCAGCGAGCTCCAGAGCCAATCCCGCCGATCACGCCAACCGCTATCGGCAAAACGAGAAACCGCACGGAGTCGACGCCGCCGGCGTAACCGGAAATCGGCACAAGGCTCCAGATCTTGGCAACCAGGTACTGCCCGCCAATGATGTAAAACAATGCGGATACCGACATCATTCCCACGCAGATGGCAACACCCCAGAAATCCAGATACGTCGCGCGAAAGAAGGCCATCAAGAGCGCGAATGAAATGTAGACAAGCAGGCTGAGCAGGAATACGGGGACTGCGAGCATGAGGCTTGGCCACATGCGAGAACGGATTTCGAATGCGATATCACGCCCGTCGTCGGCTCGACCAAATTCCAGGCGAAACATCTCCAGCGATTTCGTGAAATACAGCGTATCAGTCAGCCTTGCGACGCCTTGCGCTTCGGCATTGAATATCAACGGCCTGTCGTACCCACGATCGGCTTTCCAGAGGGCAATCGCCTCGACAGTGACGCGTTTGGCTCCCAGTTGCATGCGCGCCATGTCATCCGGTGTATTCACCTTGAAGAACAACAGAAAGGTCACCAGATTGACCCCGATGAGGATCACGACCGCGTACAGGCAGCGACGCAGGATGTAGGCAATCATGTGGGATCTGGCTGCGGTTGACGCACGGTCTCGCTGCGCCGCTCCCGTTCGCGCCACCCGCGCACTGCAGGCGTGGCGGCGAGGACGAGGAGCAGCAGCACCAGAAACAAGGGCCATACGCGAGGGCGGTTCCATTGGGCGCGCATCTGTTCGCGTGCCTGTGCATCTAGGCGATAGAACTTCAGTCCATTGCGTGCCATTTGATTGGGCTTCACGTTTGACAGCCACGCATGGTACAGGCCGTAATCTTTCGGATGAAAGCCCCATACCCAAGGGGCTTCCTCGCGCAGGATCCCCACCATGCGATCAATGATGCCCTGCCGGACCGGGCCGTTATCCATGTTCTTCATCTGCTCGAACAGGCGGTCGAATTCCGCATTCTGGAAATTTGCCTTGTTCTCGCCGTCGAAACGCACTGCCGCATTGGGCCCGTACAGGAGAAACAGGAAATTCTCCGGATCCGGATAGTCCGCATTCCAACCAAGGAAGAACATCTGGGTATTGCCCTTGCGCACTTTCTCCTGGAATCGATTCCAGTCGGTCGTCCGGATATCCAGCTGGATATTGATTTTCTCGAACTGCTTGCGGTACCAATCGAGCCGCGCCTTGTCTCCTGGACCCTGCGCAGTAGTGTCCAGATACAGGACCAACGGCTGGCCAGTCCTTGCATCGCGCCCACCGGGGTATCCCGCCTCGACCAGCAGCCGCTTTGCAGTGTCGATGGAGCGACGCTGAACCTTGTCGCCCTTGGCTTCATAGACTACGGGGTTGATGCCCTGCAGCCCGTCGCGAAAACCAAAAATGCCGGGCGGAATCGGTCCTTGGCCCGGGATACCCCGGCCATTGGCGAATATGGAAATCAATTCATCGAAATCGACTGCTATTGATATGGCCTGACGCAGCTTGCGACCACGCTCGCGCTGCGCGGCATCACCCTGTCCTCCCACCACGTTATCCAGCCAGTTGAAGGCAAGGTAGTAGCTGGACGTCGCGACCGAGGTCTTCAGCCGGATGCCGCGCGCCTCCATTACCTCGCTCAAACCTGCATCACCCGTCGCCGCGACACGCACCGCGTTGTCAAAATTGTCGTTTGATATGCCCGATTGGTCGTAATAACCTTGCATGAACTTGTTCCAATAGGGAATGCCTTCCTTTTCGCGGGAGTACACGACCTTATCGATGAACGGGCCGAGTTTTCCTGCATCAACGAGCAGTCCATTCGCCGTGTCGGTCGCCTCGCCTTCCGAGGGATAAGGTTCACCGCGAAAATTCGGGTTTCGTTCCAGCACCATGCGGGAATTGGGATCGTTTTCCGTCAACATGTACGGGCCCGTTCCCACCGGGTACCAGTCCAGAGTGATGTTCTTCTCAGCCATGCCCGCCTGTGAGTAGAACCGGTCGACTTCCACCGGTACCGGCGCGAAGAATGGCATCGCCAGCCAGTAGCTGAATTGAGGGTACTTTCCCTTGATACGGATCCGCCAGGTGTATCGATCCACTTCCGTGACGCCGGATATCTCGCTCTGATCCAGCTCCAAAAATGGCGACGCGTCTCCTGGCTCGCGCGCTGCTCCAAGCTTCTTGTCCTCCGCAACCAGTTGCTCCGAGTACTCCTTCAGACCGATGATGTATTCGCTCATGTGGCCCAGTATGGGCGAGTGCACACGCGGATGCGCAAGGCGCTTGATCTGGTAGATGTAGTCGCGCGCCGTCAGCTCACGTGTTCCGGTTTTCCTGAAATCCAGCAGTCGCGACTTATCGCGAAGATCTTCACGCCTAAGGCCCATGTAGGTCGGCTTACCGGATGGATCCCTGGCAAATGCGGGATGGGGAGCATAGAGAATGCCTTCGCGAACGCGCAATTCATAGACGCTGTACGCGACGCTCGCCGCACTGGCATTTTCCGGCAATCGACGGTCATGCGCGTCGAAAAACTGCGGCTTGGGTAAATGAGCTGCCGTCGCCGGCATCAAGGTGTACGGTCGCTTCAGATAGTGGTACTGCAGCGGCGGCTCATAGATCTGCGAGATGAAGTCGTACTCGTCAGATGCGTAGGCCTGCGCCGGATCGAGGTGTTTGGGTCGCTGCGAGAAGGCACTGTAGAGCACATTGCTGCCTCGCTCGGTCGCGGGATAGGGATCGTTCCACGCACCAGAACACGCGACAAGAAGAGGAGCCAGCGCCACCACGACGCCCAAACGCACGCGTGCCACCCGGCCCCAAATGATCGATGACACTGTCACAGGCAAGTACCCGCGAAATAACCTGCACTGATCACTCAACGACCTCGGGGCTGCAAATCATCAGGATCTTTGCCTTTCGACGGGGTGCGGGCTGCTTGCCGGCCAGTGTAACGAAAAACCTCACCCTCACGCCACTTCTTCCGGCAGGCTGCAGTGGCCTAACAAGCAGGCAAGCTGGATATAATCGCGCAGCACTTTCCCTTCTGGAGTCACCATGGCAATCCTCGCCGGCAAGCGAATACTCGTGACAGGCCTGCTCAGTAACCGCTCCATTGCCTATGGCATCGCCAAGGCGGCGCGCCGCCAGGGCGCGGAACTGGCGTTCACCTATCAGAACGAGCGATTCAAGGAACGCGTCACCGAGTTGGCTGCGGACTTTGGCAGCAAGCTGGTATTCCAGTGCGACGTTGCGAGTGATGCAGAAATCGACGCATTGTTTGCGGTCCTTGGCAAGGCCTGGGACGGACTTGACGGCCTGGTGCACGCGATCGCCTTTGCGCCACGCGAAGCTATTGCAGGTGACTTCATGGATGGGATGAGCCGGGAAGCATTTCGGATTGCCCACGATGTGTCCAGTTACAGCTTTTCCGCGCTCGCAAAGGCAGCTCTGCCCCTGATGCAGGGTCGAGGCGGCGCCATGCTGACCCTCACCTACCTGGGTGCGGAACGGGTGGTGCCCAACTACAACATGATGGGGTTGGCCAAGGCGAGCCTTGAGGCGTCCGTGCGTTACCTTGCCAGCAGCCTGGGGCCCAAGGGCATACGCGTCAACGGCATCTCCGCCGGGCCGATCAAGACCCTGGCCGCAAGCGGCATCGCCGGATTCAGCAAGATACTCAAGCACGTTGAAGAAAATGCCCCGATGCGGCGCAACGTCACGACCGAAGATGTCGGCAATGCCGCCGCCTTCCTGCTTTCCGACCTGGCGGCAGGGATCACTGGCGAAATAACCCACGTGGACTCAGGATTCAGTACGGTGGTCGGCGGGATGCCGGAATCTCCTGCCGCAGCTTAAGCATCAACCGGCTGCATGAGCAGCCCAAGCCTGCTCCATGCAGCCGAATTCAACAGGCCGCGAACGCGGTCCTGCTTTAATTGGTCTTCTTCTCCAGGGCGGCCTGGTTGATCTCGATTTTAGCGCCAACCCTCAAGGCGGCAACGTAAGCGCGGAAATCCAGCCCGCCATAGGCGCGCCCCAATTCAGTCTGTATGCTGCGCTTGGCAGCATCATCGATTTCCTTGGAAACCACTTTGCTGATGCGATAGATGCCGTAGCCGCTGGGCAAGTCGACACCGACATACGATGGCAACTTGGCGGTATCCGCGCGGAAAATCTCGGTAAGCGCCTCCGGAAGCAGTCCGGCCGGCGCATCGCGACTTGCAAGCTTCGTTGCTCCGAAAGCGACGCCTTCAGCCGTGCCCTTCTGCAGCCCGGCCAATTTCTCCGCACCCTGCTTCCTCGCGAGCGCCAGCGACTCCTTGGCGATGAGTTGCTTGACGACCTCTCCCCGCACGTCCTCGAGCGGCGTTTGCTTCGCGGGCTGATGTTCGACGACACGAGCCGACACCAGCGTTCCGCGTGACAGCTCGATCGCTTCCGTATTGCGCTTGTTCTTGATGGCGTCATCGCTGAAGAGGGCCAGGCGAAGTTTCGGGTTGTTGATCTGCGCAACCGGCGAAGAATCCCGTGTGGTCCAACCCGCCTCCTGGATCTTCAGCTTGAAGCGGTCGGCAACGGGCTTGAGAGAGTCAGCCTGCTCGTACACGAGGTTGCTGAACGTTTCCGCCGACTCTGCGAACTTTCGCCCTGCCTTCTGTTTCTGGATGTCGCGCTCAATCTCGGGCCTCGCCTGTTCGAGACTCTTCGATTTCCCGGCCTTGATGCCGGTCACCCGGATGATGTGCACGCCGAATTCCGACTCCACGAGGCCGCTCGTTTCGTTCAGTTTCAGCGAAAACGCAGACTCTTCGAATGCCTTGACCATCATGCCGCGGGAAAAATAGCCCAAGTCACCACCCTTGGCCGCCGATCCGGGGTCGTCGGAATTCTTCTTGGCCAGCTCGGCAAAGCTCGCAGGCGCCTTCTTGACCTGCTCCAACAACACACCGGCCCTCTCCCGAATTTTGGCCTTGTCCGCGTCACTTGCCCCCTGCTTGAAAGCCAGCAGGATATGACTCGCCTGGCGCTGCTCGGGCTCGCCCCAGCGCGAGGCGTTCTGGTCGTAGTAGGCCTTGAGTTCCTCGGGCGACACCGGATCGGCGGGCAATGCGTCTGCTGTGAGAATGACATACTCAACACGCACTTTTTCCGGCACCTGGAAAGCCCTCGAGTTCGCCGTATAGAACGCCTTGATCGCACTGTCATCCGGCTTGATCTGTGACGCAAACTGGGTCGCCTGCAGCGTTGCCTCGGCAACCTCGCGCTGCTGCACCCTGAATGCAGCCAGTCGCGCGGCAACGGCCTTCGATGCGATCCCGGCGTCACCGATCGCGGAGACCAGTTGCTGAGTCATCAGGTCGCGCCGCAGCGAAGCCTCAAAAGCGGTGGGCGCAAAATTCTCGGCACGCAGTGCTGATTCATACTGGGTACGCGAAAACTTTCCATCCTGCTGGAAGGCGGGAATCGCCGCGATCACCTCGCGCAATTGCTCATCGCTGACCGAGAGACGTGCCCGGACCGACTGCTCGGTGAGCAGTCGCTGCGAGACCATCCCGTCGAGAACCTCTTTGCGCATCGTCGGCGTGTCAAACATCGCAGGATCGATGTTGCCTCCAAGCGCAGAGCGCAAACGCTGCTGCTGCTGTCGCAGCGCATCGCCGAAATCCTTTTCCGAAATCTTCTGGCCGGCGACATTGGCAACGTTGCCTCCAGCGACCCCGGCGCCTGTATAGGAGTCGATTCCCCATAGCGCAAAGGGCGGCACGATGATGAGGATCAGCAGTACCTGCAGCAGTCTTTTGTGTTTTGCGACGAAATCGAACATGACCGGATACCCCAGAGAGCCAATCTTGCCAGGCGCCTAGGCCAAAGCCTGCCTTTCCGGCTTCCAAGGCGCAATGCATCTTTGCAATAAAAAAGGCGAACCTCGGTTCGCCTGGAATGCTTGGCGGAGTGGACGGGACTCGAACCCGCGACCCCCGGCGTGACAGGCCGGTATTCTAACCAACTGAACTACCACTCCCCGTGCCCGCTGACCTTGCGGCAGCCGGCGTAAGACTTTGCTGCCAAAAACGATGCGCTTTGTTACTGGTGGGTGCTGACGGGGTCGAACCGCCGACATTCGCCTTGTAAGGGCGACGCTCTACCAACTGAGCTAAGCACCCCCTTAAAAAACCAGCCCGGCCATCCAGATGCAATAGCCGGGCAGTTCCGTAAAGGGTGCTCAGTTTACCGCATCTTTCAGTGCTTTACCAGCTCTGAACTTCGGCACTTTCGCGGCCTTGATCTTGATCGCAGCACCGGTCTGTGGATTGCGGCCCGCGCGTGCCGCGCGCTTGCCGACATAAAAAGTTCCGAATCCGACCAGCGTCACCATGCCGCCTTTTTTCAGCGTCGCCTTGATCGCGACAATCGTCGCTTCGATCGCGCGTCCTGCTGCCGCCTTGGAAATGTCGGCAGACCGCGCGACGTGATCGATGATGTCAACTTTATTCACTGATACCCCCTTGTACAAGCGTCGCTCTTTGGAATGGCGACACGCACCGGCACCGGATTCTTCCGGAGTGCGTGCACCGCATTGAAATTCGTGATGGTTTTATAGCAATCGGCAAAGCTGCATGTCAAGCGAACAACGCACATGAGCTCCGATTCCCGCTTTTATTTGTGTCTATGGCCAGAAGGTTCTTTGCAAAGCAAAAGGGGCGGTCATTGTCCGCCCCTTGGACAATGCAGCAATTACTCAGTGCGTCACAACCGTTCCTGCCGCCTTGTCGTCGGGCGCAGCAGCGATAGGCGCCACTGCGGCTCCTTCCTTCAACGGCTCGGGCTGCCGCTCCAGCGCGCGCTCGAGCACTTGCTCGATCCACTTCACCGGGATGATTTCAAGGTTATTCTTGACGTTATCCGGAATGTCCGCGAGATCCTTCACGTTTTCGTCGGGGATCAATACCGTCTTGATCTCGCCGCGATGCGCTGCCAGCAACTTCTCCTTGAGCCCGCCGATAGGCAGGATCTCACCACG
Source organism: Betaproteobacteria bacterium (assembly GCA_947478805.1). Classification (GTDB taxonomy): domain Bacteria; phylum Pseudomonadota; class Gammaproteobacteria; order Burkholderiales; family SG8-39; genus CAIYPG01. Next base: position 21,942 of record CANJXQ010000043.1, read on the forward strand.
CAATGTGATTTCCCCCGTCATCGCAACATCGGCCCGCACGGGGATTCCCGTCAACACGGATACCATTGCAGTCGTAATTGCCCCCCCCGCACTGGGTCCATCCTTCGGCGTCGCACCCTCGGGCAAGTGCACGTGGATGTCCTTCTTCTCGAAGTCTTCGGCAGGAATTCCCAGCGCCGCCGAGCGACTGCGAACGACCGTCAAAGCGGCCTGGATGGACTCCTTCATCACGTCACCCAGCGTTCCCGTGCTCTGCACCTTGCCCTTGCCGGGCATGAGCGCAGCCTCCACGGTCAGCAGTTCGCCGCCCACTTCGGTCCATGCGAGGCCCGTAACCTGGCCCACCTGGTTTTTCTTCTCCGCCATGCCGAAGGAATACTTGCGCACCCCAAGGAACTTGTCGAGATTCTTCGGCGTGACCACCAGGCGCTTTTCGCGCGTCTTGGTGACCAGCGTCTTCACGACCTTGCGCGCGATCTTCGATACTTCCCGCTCCAGGCCACGAACGCCTGCCTCCCGAGTGTAGTAGCGCACAATGTCGCGTATCGCCGTTTCACCAATCTGCAACTCCTCGGCTTTGAGGCCATTGGCCTTCATTTGCTTCGGAACAAGATATTTCTGCGCAATGTTGATTTTCTCGCTTTCGGTGTAACCCGACAGGCGAATGACTTCCATGCGATCGAGAAGCGCCGGTGGAATATTGAGCGTGTTGGAAGTGGCGACGAACATCACTTCCGAAAGGTCGTACTCGACTTCCACATAATGGTCGACAAAGGTGTGGTTCTGCTCGGGATCGAGCACTTCGAGCAGCGCCGACGACGGGTCGCCGCGAAAATCCATGCCCATTTTGTCGACTTCATCCAGCAGGAACAACGGGTTGCGAACACCAACCTTGGTCATGTTCTGCAGGATCTTGCCGGGCATTGACCCGATATAGGTACGACGATGACCGCGAATTTCCGCCTCGTCGCGCACGCCGCCCAGCGACATGCGGATGAACTTGCGATTGGTTGCCTTGGCGATGGACTGCCCGAGCGAGGTCTTGCCCACGCCGGGCGGCCCCACCAGGCAAAGGATGGGGGCTTTCATCTTGTCGACACGGCTTTGCACCGCGAGGTACTCGAGAATGCGTTCCTTGACCTTCTCCAGGCCATAGTGATCGGAGTCGAGCACCTTCTCCGCCTTTCCGATGTCGCGAGAGATCTTGCTCTTCTTGCGCCACGGCAGGTTGACGAGCGTCTCGATGTAGTTTCGCACCACGGTCGCCTCGGCCGACATCGGCGACATCAGGCGCAACTTCTTCAGCTCGGCATCGGCTTTCTTCTTCGCGTCCTTGGGCATGCGCGCGGCGGCAACCTTCTTGTCCATCTCCTCGAGGTCGGCGCCGTCCTCGCCCTCGCCTAACTCCTTCTGGATGGCCTTCACCTGCTCATTCAGGTAGTACTCGCGCTGGCTCTTTTCCATCTGGCGCTTTACGCGACCGCGAATGCGCTTCTCCACCTGCAGGATGTCGATTTCCGTCTCCAACTGCGACAGCAAGTGCTCCAGCCGCTGCTTGACGTCGAACATCTCCAGTACTTCCTGCTTTTGTTCCAACTTGAGCGGCAGGTGCGCGGCAATGGTATCGGCCAGGCGGCCGGCCTCTTCGATGCCCGCAAGCGATGTAAGGATTTCCGGGGGAATCTTCTTGTTCAGCTTCACGTATTGGTCGAACTGCGCCATCAGCGCGCGGCGCATGGCCTCGACCTCGGTGTTTTCGCTGGCATCGTGCGCCACCGGCGTGGCCGTAGCGACGTAATGTGTACGCTGGTCCTCCACCCCCGCGATGCGTGCACGCTGGGAGCCCTCGACCAGCACCTTGACGGTCCCGTCGGGCAGCTTGAGCATCTGCAGGATGTTGGAGATGCAACCGATCTTGTACAAGTCATCATCGGTGGGTTCGTCCTTGGCGGCCGACTTCTGCGCCACCAGCAGGATGGACTTGCCCGCCTCCATGGCGATTTCCATGGCCTTGATGGATTTGGGTCGACCGACGAACAACGGGATCACCATGTGGGGAAACACCACCACGTCCCGCAAGGGAAGCAGCGGGAGCTGGCTTGGCTCGGAAAGTGGTTCTTTGTCTGCGGTCATGGCGTTTCCAGCAAAATGAGAATGGATGCTACCGGGGGTACATTGGGGTAGAGCTTACACAATTCAACCCGCAGAAAATCAAACAGTGCAGGCACATTATGCCTGTCCGGATGGCGGGAATGTGCGGGATGAAGTAGGGAAAAGCGTCCCTAATCAGGCTGATCCGGCAACTTTCGGCTGATCCGCGTAGATCAGCAGCGGTTGGCCTTCGCCGAGAATGGTAGCCTCGTCAACGACGACCTTGCTGACATTTTCCATGGTTGGCAGGTCGAACATGATGTCGAGAAGCACCTGCTCCAGGATCGACCTCAATCCGCGCGCGCCAGTCTTGCGGGCAAGCGCCTTGCGCGCGATCGCATTCAGGCCGGCAACACGAACTTCGAGGTCCACGCCTTCCATGCCAAACAGCCGGTGGTACTGCTTGATCAAGGCGTTCTTGGGCTCGGTCAGGATCTGGATCAGCGCCTTCTCGTCGAGTTCCTCCAGCGTCGCCACGACCGGCAGACGGCCGACGAACTCGGGGATCAGGCCGAACTTGATCAGGTCCTCGGGTTCCACTGTTTTCAGGATGGCACCGATGTCCTTGGAGTTCTTCAGGCTGCGCACGTCCGCGCCAAACCCGATGCCGCTCTTCTCGGAGCGTCCGCGGATCACCTTTTCTAGGCCATCGAATGCGCCGCCGCAGATGAAAAGGATGTTCGTCGTGTCGACCTGCACGAAATCCTGGTTGGGATGTTTCCTGCCGCCTTGCGGCGGAACCGATGCGATGGTTCCCTCGATCAGCTTGAGCAAGGCCTGTTGCACGCCTTCCCCGGAGACGTCACGAGTGATCGACGGGTTATCCGACTTGCGCGAAATCTTGTCGATTTCATCGATGTACACGATGCCGCGCTTAGCCTTTTCAACGTCATAGTCGCAGTTCTGCAGCAGCTTCTGGATGATGTTCTCGACGTCCTCACCCACGTAGCCCGCCTCGGTCAGCGTGGTCGCATCGGCGATCACGAAGGGCACGTTGAGCAGGCGCGCCAGTGTCTGCGCAAGCAGCGTCTTGCCCGAGCCCGTCGGGCCGACCAGGAGAATGTTCGACTTCGCGAGTTCAACCTCGTCGGTCTTCGTCAGGTGCTTCAGGCGCTTGTAGTGGTTGTAGACTGCAACCGACAGGATCTTCTTGGCCAGTTCCTGCCCGATCACGTACTCATCGAGGATCTGGCAGATCTCGCGCGGTGTCGGCAGATCGGTCTTCGCAGGCTTGCCGCTCTTGTCGGTGGCCGATTCCTCGCGAATGATGTCGTTGCACAGCTCGATGCACTCGTCGCAGATGAATACCGACGGTCCGGCGATGAGCTTGCGCACTTCATGCTGGCTTTTGCCGCAGAAGGAGCAGTACAACAACTTTTCCACGCTCGATTTTTCCGTCATTGCCGATTCCCGTGGGTTACAAATTCGTTCCTGAACCGATCCTCAGCCCGGCATCACGCCACATTGCTGCTACTTTTCGCGAGCCGTCAGCACCTTGTCGATCAAACCATACTCTACCGCTTCCTCCGCGGACAGGAAATTATCCCGGTCTGTGTCACGCCCCACCGTCTCAACCGACTTGCCGGTGTGCTGGGCCATGATCTGATTGAGCTTTTCACGCAGGTACAGGATTTCCCTGGCATGAATCTCGATGTCCGAGGCCTGGCCCTGGAAACCGCCCATGGGCTGGTGAATCATGACCCGTGAGTTCGGCAGGCAATGCCGCTTGCCCTTCTCGCCGGCGCACAGCAGGAGCGCGCCCATGCTCGCGGCCTGCCCCACGCACAGCGTGGACACATCCGGCTTGATGAACTGCATGGTGTCGTAGATGGCCAAGCCCGCCGACACGGAGCCGCCCGGCGAGTTGATGTAGAAGAAGATGTCCTTGTCCGGATTATCGGACTCCAGGAACAGCAGTTGCGCCACGATCAGGTTGGCGGAGGACTCGTTCACCGGCCCCACCAGGAAGATCACCCGCTCGCGCAGGAGCCGCGAGTAGATGTCGTAGGCACGCTCGCCGCGGCCGCTCTGCTCGATGACCATGGGAACCATGCCCAGGTTCTGCACGTCCATCGCGCCCTGCATGCCGGCCGATGCGCTGCTGCCGCCCTGCCAGCTCAGGTCTCGATGAAAGCCGCTCATGCCGTTTTCCCCATCAGTTCGTTGAAGCCGATCGGCTTGTCTTCCACTGTGGCCCGGCCCAGCACCCAAGCCACCACATTCGCTTCGGTCGCCTGGCCTTCGAAGTCCGCCAAACGCTGCGCCTCCGAATAGACCCATTTTACCACCTCGGTTGGGTGCTCATAAGTCTGCGCAAAGGCATCCACCAGCGCGCGCACCTGCTCCGGCTTCGCCTCCAGCTTGTGCTCTTTGATCAGCTCTCCGACGATTAATCCCAGCGTCACGCGGCGCTTTGCCTGCGCCTCGAACATGGCCGGATCGAACGGCATCTTCTCCAGCTTCATCCCGCGCGCCGCCAGGTCCGCGCGCGCCGATTCCACCATGCGCTCCACTTCCATCCCGATCAGCGACTTGGGCACTTCGATCTGCGTCGTATCGATCAGCGCCTGCATCACCTTGGACTTCTCGTCGTCGGCAAGCCGCTTCGCCACCTCGCGCTCGACATTGGCACGCACATCGGCGCGCATCTTTTCGATGTCGCCGTCGGCCACGCCCAGCGACTTGGCGAACTCCGCGTCCAGCGCCGGCAACCGCGGCTCCTCGACGGATTTGACCGTCGCATCGAAGGTCGCCTTCTTGCCAGACACCTCCTTCGCACCATAGTTCTCGGGGAACGTCACATCAAACGTACGCGCCTCTCCAGTCGTAGCGCCCGCCAGCCCCTTCTCGAAGTCGGGCAGCATGCGGCCCTCCCCGAGCACCACCGGAACGTCGGTACCCTTTCCGCCAGCAAATTCGACCCCATCGATCTTTCCTGAAAAGTCGACCTTCAACTGGTCGCCGGCCTGCGCCGCCCGTGTCACAACATGCCATGTGGCTCGCTGCTTGCGCAGCACCTCAATGGTGTTATCGACATCGGCATCGGAAACCTTGAGCTGCGAGCGGGAAATTTTTGTCGAAGCGACATCACCCAGCTTGAATTCCGGATACACCTCGAACGTCGCGCTGAACGCGATGGTGGCCCCGTCGGCACCCTCGGTCTTGGGCTCGATGCGCGGGTAGCCGGCCACGCGCAGCTTCTGCGCGCTGACGACTTCGGTGAAGGCTTTTTGCACGGCATTGCCGAGCACCTCGGAACGCACCTGCGGGCCGTATTGTTGCTCGATGAGCTTGTAGGGGACCTTGCCGGGGCGAAAGCCCGCCATGCGGGTGGTGCGAGAAAGCTTCTTCAGCCGCTCGGCGATTTCCTTGTTGATCTCGTCTGCCGGCACAGCCATGTTGATGCGGCGTTCCAGCGTGCTCAGGGTTTCCAGATTGGTTTGCATTGCTGATCCTGGGTTGGATGTCTAAAGTGGGCTGTCGCCAAGTCAAGCCTGCGTGGTGCGAAGGAAGGGACTCGAACCCCCACGCCGTGAGGCGCTGGAACCTAAATCCAGTGCGTCTA
>CANJXQ010000044.1 GCA_947478805.1 Betaproteobacteria bacterium
CGATTGAATCGCCTGTGGATGCGCCTGGGCCTGCTGATGGGCCGCGTGGTCAGCCCGGTGGCCATCGGGATCGTGTACTACCTTACCGTGGTTCCCACGGGACTGATCATGCGAGCACTGGGCAAGAACCCCATGCGATTGGGATTTGATCGGGAACTGCCGAGCTACTGGATCAAGCGGGAGCCCCCGGGTCCCGACCCCAAGTCCATGAGCGATCAATTTTGAAAGTCCCGGATAGCGTGATGCACGAGGGATGTTCGCCCTTGTCCTGATTTGGCCCCATCGAGGATATTGATGTCTTTCCTGAAAGAATTCTGGAAGTTTCTAAGGGTGCGCAAGAAATTCTGGCTCGCCCCCATCCTGATCATCATGGTGATCCTGGGCGGCTTGATCGTCCTCGCCCAGGGGTCGGCCGTGGCTCCGTTCATCTACACCCTGTTCTGAGAATGCCCGGGGCAGGGGTTGGCGGCTTGGGCCGTCGCTTTGAAACGGATGGAGAAGGACGGGTGCGTGCCTTGCGGCATGGCATCTCGTCATGCCGGCGAGTGCAACCATGATCGTCGTCGGCATATCCGCCTTCTACCACGACAGCGCAGCTGTGCTTCTGCGCGACGGCGACATCGTGGCGGCCGCGCAGGAAGAGCGATTCACGCGTACGAAGCATGATCCGGAATTTCCAATCAATGCCCTGCGGTATTGCCTCGACGCGGCGGGCGTGACGGCCGAGCAGGTCGACTGCGTCGCTTTCTACGACAAGCCGTTCCTGAAGTTCGAGCGCCTGATGGAAACCTACCTGGCATTTGCGCCGCGGGGATTCGCGTCCTTTCGCATGGCGCTTCCGCTATGGCTGCGCGAGAAGCTCTTCCTCAAGGACCTGCTGGTACGTCGCCTGAAAGGATTGTCCAAATCGGTGCCATGGGATGACAAGCTGGTGTTCGGCGAACATCACCTGAGTCACGCTGCGAGCGCGTTCTATCCCTCGCCGTTCGACGAAGCCGCCGTGCTGACCCTCGATGGCGTCGGGGAGTGGGCCACTTCGTCGTTGGCGATCGGATCCGGCCAAAAACTGGCCATTCACCAGGAACTGCATTTCCCGCATTCGCTGGGTTTGCTCTATTCGGCATTCACCTATTACACGGGATTCAAGGTGAACTCCGGGGAGTACAAGCTCATGGGCCTGGCTCCCTACGGCGAACCCCGGTACGCGAAAGAGATTCGCCAGCACCTCATCGACATCAAGGACGATGGTTCGTTTCGCCTCGACCTTGCGTACTTCGATTACTGCACCGGCCTCACCATGACCAATGACCGGTTTGCGGCGCTGTTCGGAGGTCCGGCGCGCAAGCCCGAGGAATTGCTGACGCAGCGTCACATGGATCTTGCTGCCTCGGTGCAAGAAGTGACCGAGGAGGTGATGCTAAAACTGGCGCGCTCGGCGGCTGCACAAACGCGGTTGAAGAACCTGTGCCTAGCAGGCGGTGTGGCCCTCAATTGCGTGGCCAATGGAAAGGTCCTGCGCGACGGTGCGTTCGACAATATCTGGATACAGCCGGCCTCGGGGGACGCGGGGGGCGCGCTGGGCGCGGCGCTCAATGCCTATCACGGCTTTCTCGACCGTCCGCGGATACCCTCCAATGGGCGCGACAGGATGCAGGGCAGCTACCTGGGGCCGTCGTTTGCACAAAGCGACATCGAGGCCAGGCTGGCGGGGGCCGGTGCGGTGTACGAGGTCATGAACGACGACGAACTGTTTGCCGAGGCTTCGCGCACACTGGCTGAAGGATGCGCGATGGGCTGGTTTCAGGGGCGCATGGAGTTTGGCCCGAGGGCGCTGGGTGGACGCTCCATCCTGGGGGATCCGCGTTCACCCACGATGCAGTCGGTTCTCAACCTGAAGGTCAAATACCGGGAGTCGTTCCGGCCGTTCGCGCCGTCGGTGCTGAGGGAGGATGTCGCCGATTGGTTCGAGCTGGATACCGACAGTCCCTACATGCTGCTCGTGGCCGGCGTTACGCCATCTCGTCGGCTGGCCATGACAGAGGAGCAGCAGAAGCTTTTTGGCATCGAAAAGCTCAATGTGCCGCGATCGCAGATCCCCGCGGTGACGCATATCGACTATTCGGCACGCATCCAGACTGTGCATGGCGATACCAACCCCCGATATCACCGGCTGTTGACGGAATTCAAGCGCAGGACCGGTTGCCCTGTGCTGGTGAACACCAGTTTCAATGTGCGGGGCGAGCCGATTGTGTGCCTTCCGGAAGATGCGTTCCGCTGTTTCATGGGCAGCGAAATCGAAATTCTGGTGGTAGGCAACTGTTTGCTGAGGAAGGAGTCGCAGAATCCGGCGCTGAGGCTCGACTACAAAGGCGCATTCGCGCCCGATTGAAAATGGATTATGCTTGCCGCGGCCTGCAACGAGGAGGCGCGGTGTTACATAAGGGCGGATAACAGAATTACCGTTAGGCGCCCTGAAGTAGGGGAGTTTGAGGGGAGTATCCCCTCAATTTTGTTAGGTACTCTGAGGACCCTGCATGACAGCTCGCAAGCGCGTGGCACGCGATGCCGGAGGGGAGCGCACCCGGTACGAGGACATCGCCATCGGTGAGGACCTCGGAAGCATCGAGTGGCAGTTCGACGAGGCCGCGATAGCGCGCATCTGCGATTCGGACGACGACTTCCACGAATGGTATGCGGTGGAGTCGCCATATGGCGGAATCATCGCTCCGGTGCTGATCGGTTACCCGCCGGTGAGAATGCTGTTCTCGCGGCGCTATAACGTGCGCGGCCTGTTCTACTGGCACGAGGCGGAGAACTTCGCGCCGCTGAAACCGAATGTGAAGTACACCATACGCGGGCGCATCTGCGACAAGTGGATCAAGCGCGAGCGCGAATTCGTGCAGTATGAAGCGACCTGTTACGACCCGCAGGGCAACAAGGTGTTCCATACGCGCCGCTCGCATGCCCTCGACTACCTGACACGCGACGTGCCCAAGGATGCAAGCGGGATAGACAGTGGCGCGGGCGGGCGTCTTGCCGACGCGGGGGACAAGTCATGATTTTCCAGCGCGGCGTCGATGTGGGTTGGGAACTGCCGCCTGTCTCGAGGCAGATGAGCCTGCGGCAGTTCGAGGAGCGCCATCCGCTGCTCTACGGCGAGGGTACCTGGCCTCACAAGAACATCCATTCCGATGCCGAGGCGGCCAAGGCCGAGGGCTTGACCGAGCCGGTGGGTTCGGCGCCGACATTCTTTGCGCTCGTGACCCGTGCCATGATGACCTGCTTCGGCGCGGGGTGGATCGTCGGCGGCAAGACCTCGCTGAAGATGATCAAGTCGGTGTACGCGCGTAATTTCGTGACGGCGAAGGGTGTACTGCGCGAAAAGCAGCGCGAGGGTGATGCCGTGCGTTATGTGTTCGACGTGTGGGTCGAGAACGAGGCGCGTGAAAAGGTGGTGGTGGGCACGGCCAGTGCCCTGGTGCCGTTGGAGGTGGATGCACGATAGGCGTCGGTGCAGGTTCGGCACCGAATACAGAACGAAAATTGATGGTCTTGGTTTATCAACTGGGAGGAAGTCACGTGGCAAAACCGAAGAAGCTGGATCCGGCAATCAAGAAGCGCGTGGATGTGGGAATCAAGCATTTCGAGGAAACGATGGGCCATCTGCCGGTGCAGATGCAGACCCTCAGCTCGAACATGCCCGAAGTATTCGCCGGGTACATGGACATTCGCCAGTGGGTGATGCGTGAGCCGCCAGAAGGCGCCATGCCGCGCAAGTACAAGCACCTTATCTTCACCCTGCTCGATTGCGTGTATGGCAATGCGCCGGGCGCGGAAAACCACGGGCGCGCCGCATTGCGGCGCGGGCTGACGGTTGACGAATTGCTCGAGGGCATGGGGCAGGTGTTGATCGTCGGTGGCATCGGCGTGTATGGCACGACCGGTTTCAAGGTGCTCGACAACGTGCTGGCCTCGGCCGAGGGCAAGGCTGCACTGAAGAAAAAGAAGCAGCGCGGCGGCTAGCTGGAACCGGTTGCGAAAAGTCATTTTGCGACCGTCCGACATAGGGGCATGGGGTGATCTGCCCCGTCGTTTTGAAACGGACTTGTAGTCTGGGCGCGGCGACATATCCCAATTCATTGGAGCAACGGACATGAAACGATGGAATCGAGCCCAGGCTCTTGCCGCATTGACAGTCGTCGCGCTCGCATCCGCGCAAGCGGCCTTTGGCGCTGATCAGGAGAAGTTCCCGAGCAAACCCATCACCATCGTCGTCCCGTACGAGGCGGGCGGTGGCGGCGACGTTTACTCGCGTGTCATCCAGCCTTTTCTGAGCAAGCAGTTGGGAGGCACGCCGATCGTCGTCCAGAACACGCCGGGCGCGGGGGGCATCGTCGGGGCCAACGCGGCATTCACGCGGCCCGCCGATGGCTATACCCTGGTCCTTTGGTCCACGCCGTCCAATGAGCTCAATGCAGTGACCGGGAAGACGACGGCGACAGTCGAGGACTGGGTGGGGCTGGGCGCCGCGGCGCCGGGGCAGACCATCGTCGCGGTTCCGCCCGACAGGCCTTGGACTGACCTCAAGCAACTCGTCAATGACCTGCGCGCCAATCCGAAGAAGTTCAGCATCGGCGGCATCGGCCCCTACGGGACCGGAGGCATTGCCTTTGCGGGGATGCGCCAAACGCTCAAGTTCGATGCCTTGTGGGTGCCATACAAGGGCACGGCCGATGTGACGACGGCGATACTTTCGGGCCAGATCGATGTTGCACTCATCGGCGGCAGCGAGCAGCGCTTCGTGGAACTGATGAAGGGCGGCAAGATGAAGATCCTGGGGGTGCTGTCGGAGAAGGCGGCCGGGCCTTACGCGACGGCCAACATCCCGACCGCGCAGCAGCAACTGGGTGTGCCGCTCTTTCATGAGGTTCAGCGCGGTCACGTGGTGCGCGCCCAGACCCCGCGTGATCGCCTGGCGATCTTGCGCGATGCCTACCAGAAGGCTGCGACGGATCCCGAATTCGTCGCGCAGCTGGAAAAGCGAGTGGGGCCTTACCTCTTCATCGACGGCGCGGCGCTGACTTCAGTCATGCACAACGGCGGCAAGGAATTGCAAACCTTGCTGCCGGCGCTCAACGCCTTGAGTGGGAACTGATCCAAGAAAGTCGTCCGGTCGCAAGGTCGGGGAAGTTCTGCACTAGAAATTTCCCCGTGTTACGGTTTCGCGCGCGAGCCGAGTGCTTGGGGGAACGCGGCCCGCAACCGGCCATTACTTAAGCTTGTTGCCGCTCCAGCCCACGTTGCCTGACATGCCTTCCATGGCATTGCCGTTGACCTTGCCGGTGTAGGTTGTCGTGCCTGCGGTCAGGGTGATCTGATCGCCGCGCAGGCGGCCCGTCACTTTGACGAGGCCGGCAGATCCGCGCACGCTTCCCTCCAGCATCTGAAAGGTTTGATTCAGGGTGAGTTCCCCGAACGAAGTGCGCCAGGTTCCCTCGGCCTTGGCCGGCACCACCCAGTAGTGCGCGATGCACCAGTAGTTGCAACTGTCGCGCGCGTCCAGGGTGAAAGTCTCGTCATCCTGCCATTCGCCCATGGTGAAGGAGTTGGACACCACCCGCGTGCCGGGCTTGAGGGCCAGGATCTGCGGGCGCAGCTTCAGGTTCAGCTGCGGCAGCAGGAACAGGGTGATCACGGTTGCCTGGGAGAAATCGCTCTCGAATATGTCGGCCTTGGCGAAGGTCGCGCGCCCGGCCACCCCTTCCTTGTCGGCATTCTTCTTGGACAGTTCAACCATGTCCGGGTTGTATTCGATGCCATGAGCGCGTGCGCCGCGCTTGGCGGCGGTGATGACGGTGCGCCCGTCCCCAGACCCAAGGTCGATGACGTAATCGTTTGCGGTGACCTTGGCCATGTCGAGCATCTTGTCGACGAGCGACTGGGACGTTGGCACCCAGACAACGTCTTTTCCGGCCTGGCCGACTTCGGGCTTGAATTCTGGTGTTTGTGCAATGCTGACTGACGTGGCGATGCAAAGGCTGAGTGCCAAGAAGCTGTGGCGCACATGGCGGGAGATGGGGGCGGTACGCATGGGATCCTCGATGGTTGTTGGGGAAGTCTGGGCGCAATACTAGCGGATTCCCGGCCGTTGCAAGGGTTCATGACGATGCTTCTGCCGCGCCTGTCAGGCACCTTGATGAAGCGAGGACGGTATGTACGTGACGAGGATCGATGCTCGGCGCGCATGCTATCGTAGCGGCCCGCGCCAGGTGCGCATGGAGCTGGGTCCGCAGGAAATGCGCAAAACACGGCAGGTGACGGGATGATCACGGGGGGTGCGACCCAATCGCCGCGGATTGTCGCGGCATTGCCTTGCCACGCGGGACAGGCCCCGCAATGAGCGCCGGATCCGAGGTTGCGCCAGCCTTCGCCGGCCGAAAGACGCGCCGCCCATTTGTGCTGGCCGCCATCGTCATGGCCATGTTCATGGCGGCGATCGAAGGCACGATCGTGGCCACCTCCATGCCCAGCATCGTGGCCAAGATCGGCGGCGTGCACCTGTACAGCTGGGTGTTCTCGGCGTTCCTGTTGATGCAGGCGGTGACAGTTCCCATCTACGGCAAGTTGTCGGATCTGTTCGGTCGCAAGCGCGTGTTCATCGCCGGGATCCTGATTTTCCTGGCCGGGTCGGTGCTCTGCGGCCTGGCTTGGTCGATGCCCTCTCTAGTGGCTTTCCGATTCCTGCAGGGATTCGGCGCCGGAGCGGTGCAGCCTTTGGCCATCACGCTGGTCGGCGACCTCTACGCCATCGAGGAGCGGGGCAAGACCCAGGGCTACATCGCCAGCGTGTGGGGGTTGTCGTCCATCATCGGCCCCCTGTCGGGCGCGCTCATCGTGCAATACCTGCACTGGTCCTGGATCTTCTGGATGCACATTCCGTTTGGTGTGGCCTGTATCTTCCTGGTGACGCGCTACCTGCACGAAAACGTGACGCGCAAGGCGCACAGCATCGACTACGCCGGGGCCGCGCTGTTGCTTGTGACCGTATCGTCGTTGATGCTTGCGCTGACTCACGGTGGCGACTGGGAGGCGAGCGAACTTGCAGGCCTGGCGACCCTGACGATCGTGGCGGGCGCATTGTTCATCGCGCAGCAGCGGCGCGCCAAGGATCCCATCATGCACCTGGAACTCTGGAGCAACCGGCTCATCGCGCGGGCCAATGCCGCCACCCTGACCGCGGGCGTCGCCATGATCGGCCTGATCAGCTTCCTTCCGACATTCGTCCAGGGTGTGCTGGGAGGAAGTGCGCTGGTCGCGGGATTTGCGCTGTGCGCAATGTCGATCGGCTGGCCGATTGCATCGGTCATCACCGGGCATGTCATCGTGCGTATCGGCCCGCGCCGGCTGGCGCTTTTTGGCGGCACCGCATTGCTGGTCGGCAGTGTTGCCGTCGCGCTCTTTGCCGCGCATGGGCCGCTTGCGGCCGGGCTCGGCTCCATGGTCGTGGGCATTGGCCTCGGCACGCTCAACACCACGTTCATCGTATCTATCCAGACCAGCGTCGCATGGTCGCAGCGCGGGGCGGCCACCGGAACCAACATGCTGATGCGGATTCTTGGAAGCGCGCTCGGCGCGGCGATCTTTGGCGGCGTCCTGAATGTCTCGATGCAGCGGTTCCTTGCGTCTCGCGGCGTCGCGGGCAGCGTCTCGCTGGACAGCATCCAGGACCTGCTTGCGGGAGGGGCGCGTGCTGGCGTCGTTACAGGTGTTTCGGGCCTGCTGCAGGAGGGGCTGTCGTCGAGCCTTCACCTTGTCTTCTGGGGGGTTGCCACTGCAGGCGCGGTGACCCTTGCCATCGTGGCGGGCATGCCAGCGGTGAAACTGGCCGGGGCGCCCTCGAAGCAGGCACCGCCGCCTCGGTGAGCACTGGTCATCGAACGGTGAATGGTCGAAAACGGTGCTGACGCTTATACTGCCAGCGCGATGACATCTAACCTGCCCAGACCTTCTGCCGCAAAGACACTGCGGAATGTGTCGGGGAAAGGCGTCCCCGAGCAGGCGCTGCGCGAGAGTGAGGAGCACTTTCGCGCGCTGGTAGAGAATATCGGTGACGTTGTTTCGCGCTACGACCGGGACTGCCGGTTCCTGTATGTCAATCCGGTGTGCCTGCGCTATACAGGGAAACCGCCGGAATCGTTCATCGGAAGGACGCACGAAGAACTCGGACTGACGCCCGACGGCTGGCGCTGGGATGAGGTGATCCGTCGTGTTTTCGATACGGGACGGCCGGAAGAGCACAAAGGCGTCATTAACCTGAGCAAGGGCAGTTACACCTTCAACTGGCGCGTTTTTCCTGAATTTGGCGCCGACGGCAAAGTGCGCGGCGTGGTGAGCGTCGCGCGCGACGTGACCGAACAGGAAAAGATCGGCCAGCAACTGGCGCAGCAATCCAAGCGGCTTCGTGCGGTGTCGCGCCGGCTGGTGGAGATCCAGGAGGCCGAGCGGCGGCGGCTGTCAGGCGAATTGCACGACCTGCTCGGCCAGAACCTGACCGCCCTTGGCATCAACCTGGACATCGTCCGGGGGGAGCTGCCGACCGGGGCAAACAAGTCCGTGTCCGACCGGATCGTCAGCATGCGCACCATCGTCGGGGAAATGGTCGACACGGTGCGAATGGTGTTGAGCGACCTGCGGCCGGCATCACTGGACAACTACGGGCTCGCCGGCGCGCTTCACAGTTATGCCCAGATATTTTCCGACCGCACGCAATTCGAAGTGCGTATCGTCACCCGTGGCACCGAAGTGCAATTGGAGCAGGACCATGCCTTGTCCCTGTTTCGCATCGTGCAGGAAGCCCTGCAGAACTCGGCCAAGCACAGCGGCGCGGATGGCGCGCTGGTCGAACTGATCGGTGAGCCGGGGATCGTGCGATTGATCATTTCGGACAGCGGTTGCGGATTTCGCACCGATGTCGAGCGGCGCGGCGACTATCGCGGCTACGGGCTGATACTCATGCAGGAGCGCGCCGATGCGATTGGCGCGAGCCTGCGCACGGAGTCCAGGCCCGGGGAAGGGACGCGGGTCATCGTTGAATTGGCAGGGGCAAATGGCGATTCGAGTACTGCTCGCTGACGATCACGCGATCGTGCGTGAGGGCGTGAGCTATTTGCTGGCGACGCAGGCCGACATGACCGTGGTGGGCGGCGCCGAGACGGCATCCGAGGCCGTGGCACTTGCGGTGCAAAAGCGCCCCGATATCGTCGTCATGGACATTAGCCTGCCCGGGCTGAGCGGCATCGAAGCGACACGCCAGGTGCGCCAGGCCTGCCCGCCAACGCGCGTGCTGATCCTGTCGATGCACTCCAGTCCGGAGCACGTCTATCAGGCCTTTGGTGCAGGCGCCATGGGGTATGTGCTCAAGGAGGCGGCCGGCACCGAACTCGTGAATGCGGTGCGCACGGTGAACGCGGGGCGCACCTACCTGAGCCACCGGCTCCCGCACGAAGTCATGGACCGCTATTTTTTCGGACGCAACAGCACCAGCCCCTTGCAAAGCCTGAGCCTGCGCGAACGCCAGGTGCTCGAGCTCGTGGTCGAAGGGTACTCAAGCAGCGAAATTGCCGTCACCTTGTCGCTGTCGCCCAAGAGCGTCGATACGTATCGCAGTCGCATCATGCGCAAGCTGAGCATCGGCGACGTCCCGGGGCTGGTCAAATTCGCCATCCGCCACGGCTTGACGTCCTACTGATCGCCGCATCGCCCGTCGCGGCGACCCCGCTAGACCCTGAGGAATGCCGCCACGGAATCGAGCGTGTCGCGCCCGAACTGCTTGGACCGCGCGCTGCTCCAGCCGGTCACCGCATCGGGCCGGTTGGCGTTGTCCTTGAACGGCAGTTCCAGGGTGAGGCTGACGCAGCCAAAGGTATGCCCCACCCATTTGCTGGCGAGCTTCATGGCATCCTCCGAATATTTTCCGGCGGCATAGCCGTGGCCTGTCTGGAATTCCGGCGAGGCGGCCAGTAGCGCGGCGACGTAGCGTTGCTGCTCGGCGCGTTGCGCATCGGTTACCGAGGGAAGCATTTCACAGCCGGCGGTGAACACGTAGGGAATGACTTCGTCTCCATGCACGTCGAGGAAAAAATCGCAGCCGGTGCGTTGCAGCTCGGCGCGCACGGCATGCACCTCGGGGCTGCGTTCCGGCGAGGGGGACACCCACTCGCGGTTGAGATTGGCGCCAGCGGCATTGACGCGCAGGTTGCCGCGCACGCTGCCATCCGGGTTCATGTTCGGGACGATATGAAATTGCGCAACCGATAACAAGCGCCTGGCGACGGGGTCCTGCGCGTCGAGCAGCCGCTCGATCATGCCCTCGCAAAGCCATTCGGCCATGGTCTCGCCCGGATGCTGGCGGGCGATGATCCAGCACTGCTTGGGGGGCGAAGCCGGGCGCGCGTCCTCTGCGCCAATGCGAACAAGGTTCATGTCGCGCCCATCCAGCGTGCTGCCGAGATCGAGCACGCGTGCGCGCGCCGAGGATTCGGCGCGGCCCAGCAGCGCCAGATGACGCTCCCAGGAGTAGGGTTCGAAATAGGCGTAATAGATGCTGTCGCGCTCCGGGGTGTGCGCGATGGTCAGCGTGTCGCCGTCGAATGTCGTGGGCACGCGGAACCACTGCTCGCGGTCGTAGCTCGCCACTGCTCGATAGTCCTTCCAGCCGCCGGGAAAGGTGCTGTCGCCGCAGGCCGCGATGCGCAAGGACACCGCGCGTCGGCCACGAAAATCGCCCTGCAGGCGAAAGTGGAACCACTGGCGGATGTCGACCGCGGGGTCGCTGACCTGGTCTTGTCGCAGGCGAAGGTTGGCGACACCTGCGACAGTGTCAATGTCCCGGATGGCGATGGAGCCGCTGTCGAAATTGCTGCTGATGCGCATGAGAGGCCTTGTTGTGAAGCGCTAATCGAGTGATAGCGAGGAGTCGGGCGGGTATAATACGCTGTCCCGACAACGGCTTATGGCGCCATGGCTGGGCTCCCGTGACGGTAACGCGCTGTGCGGCAAACGGATAACCCTGATCTTGCAGCTTTTCACGATCGGCTTGAACCATATGAGTGCCCCCATCGCGATACGCGAGGGAGTGGCGTTCGCGGCCGAGCGCCTGCAGGAAGCGCTGGTCGAGTTCACGCGCAAGCAGCCGGTGCGCGAAGCGGCCATCCTGTCGACCTGCAACCGCACGGAAATCTATTGCGCGTCCGGTGAACCCGGGGCGGCCATCGAATGGCTGGCCGATTACCACCGTGTCCAGCCGCACGAACTGCAGTCCTACACCTATACGCTGGAGGCGCCTCAAGCGGTCCGGCATGCCTTTCGGGTGGCGTCAGGCCTGGACTCCATGGTGCTTGGCGAGCCGCAGATCCTCGGGCAAATGAAGGACGCGGTGCGATCCGCGGAAGCGGCCGGCACGCTGGGCACCACGCTCAATCGCCTCTTCCAGCGCTCGTTTGCGGTGGCCAAGGAGGTGCGCACGCATACGCCCATCGGCGCCAACGTGGTGTCCATGGCTGCGGCTTCGGTGAAGCTTGCCCAGCGCATCTTCCCGAGCCTTGCCGAGCAGAAGGTGCTGTTCATCGGCGCAGGCGAAATGATCGAACTGGCGGCGACGCATTTTGCCGCGCAGCACCCGCGCGTCATCGCATTCGCGAACCGCACCGTCGAGCGCGCCGAGCACCTTGCGCCGCGCTTCAACGGTCGCGCGCTGGCGCTGCGTGACCTGCCTGAGTTCCTGCACGAATACGACGTCGTGGTTTCATGCACGGCGAGTTCGCTTCCAATCCTGGGCAAGGGAACCGTCGAGCGCACCATTCGTACCCGGCGCCATCGCCCGATGTTCATGGTCGACCTCGCCGTTCCCCGCGACATCGAGCCCGAGGTGGGCCAGATGGACGACGTGTTCCTGTATTCCATCGATGACCTGGCGGAACTCGTGAAGGAGGGCATGGATTCGCGCCAGTCTGCGGTGGCGCAGGCCGAGGCGATCATCGAGACGCAGGTCGGGTCCTTCCTGCACTGGATGAAGTCGCGCGACAACGTGCCCTTGATCCGCACGCTGCGCGAATCGGCCGAGTCGGCGCGCCGCGCCGAAATGGAGCGCGCACTGAAGATGCTCTCTCGCGGCGACGACCCGAAGGCGGTGCTCGAGGCGCTGTCCCACGGGCTCACCAACAAGCTGATGCACGGGCCAACGCAGGCACTCAACCAGAGCGAACAAGGCGAGCCAGGCAACGAGGAACTGAAGTCGCTGCTCGCCCGTCTCTACCATCTCGATCGTCGTTAGCTGCGCGTGCGCAGGGCGCGGCCGCCAGCCGCGGCGCGCCTTCCATTGCCCATGACCCTCATTGAAATGAACACATGAAACCGAGCATCGCCTCCCGCCTTGAACAGTTGTCGCGCCGCCACGTCGAGGTGGGTGACCTGATCGCCTCAGAGAACGCCACCGCCAACATGGACCAGTACCGCAAGCTCACGCGCGAGTACTCGGACCTCACGCCGGTGGTGGAGCGGTTCCTGGAATTTCGCCGCGCCGAGCAGGACATCGCCGAAGCCGAGGCCATGCTTTCCGACCCGGAGATGAAGGCGTACGCCGAGGCCGAAATCAAGGCCGGCAAGGAGCGCACCGCGGCGCTGGAACTCGACCTGCAGAAACTGCTGTTGCCGCGCGACCCCAATGACGACCGCAATATCTTTCTCGAAATCCGCGCCGGCACGGGCGGCGACGAATCGGCGCTGTTTGCGGGAGATCTCTTTCGCATGTACACGCGCTTTGCCGAAAAGCAGCGCTGGCAGGTCGAAGTGATGTCGGAGAGCCCCGGCGAGATGGGCGGCTACAAGGAAATCATCGCCCGCCTGGTCGGCAATGGCGCCTATTCCAAGCTCAAGTTCGAATCCGGCGGCCATCGCGTGCAACGCGTGCCGGCCACCGAGACGCAGGGCCGCATCCATACGTCGGCTTGCACCGTGGCCATCCTGCCGGAGGCGGACGAAGTGGCCGAGGTCGTGCTCAACCCGGCCGAGTTGCGCATCGATACCTTCCGCGCGTCGGGCGCCGGCGGCCAGCACGTCAACAAGACGGATTCGGCCATCCGCATCACGCACCTGCCCACGGGGATCGTCGTCGAGTGCCAGGACGATCGCTCGCAGCACCGCAACAAGGCGCGCGCGATGTCGGTGTTGGCTGCGCGCATCAAGGACCAGCAGGAGCGCGAGATGCATTCCAAGGAGGCGGCCACGCGCAAGTCGCTGATCGGCTCCGGCGACCGCTCCGAGCGAATCCGCACCTACAACTTCCCGCAAGGCCGCATCACCGACCATCGCATCAATCTCACGCTGTACAAAATTGCTGCCGTCATGGATGGCGACCTCGATGAGCTCACCTCTTCGCTGGCCGCCGAGCACCAGGCCGAGCAGCTCGCGGCCATCGGAGAGAACGCGAATTGAGCGGCAGCCGAACGGAAATAGTGACAATTTCAGATATATTGCTCTATCTAGCGGTAATCCATGCAATGATTACTGACATCAGCCCGGTGGAATATGCCCAACTGGCGTGAACTGCTTGCCGCCAGCGGCCTGCCCAGGCTCGAAGCGCAGCTGCTCGCCGCGCGTGGCGCCGGCGTCAAGCGAAGCTGGCTGCTCGCGCATGAGGCGGATGAGGTAGTGCCTGAGGCGGCGCTGGCGGTGGGCGCGCTCCACGCGCGCCGCCAGGCTGGCGAGCCCATCGCATACATCCTCGGGGAGCGGGAGTTCTTCGGCCTTGAACTGGCGGTCACGCCGGATGTGCTGATACCCAGGCCGGAGACGGAATTGCTCGTGGAGCTTGCGCGTGCACACCTGCCCGAGGGTGGGCGCCTGCTCGATATCGGCACCGGCAGCGGCGCCATCGCGGTGACCATCGCACACATGCGCGCCGATGCCCGGGTATGGGCCTGCGACGTGTCCCCCGCGGCACTGGCAATCGCGCGACTCAACGCAGCACGTCATGCGCCGCAGGTGCACTGCGTGAAAAGCGACCTGTTCGCGGCCTTGCCGGGGGAGCGATTCGACGTCATTGCCAGCAATCCCCCTTATGTGGCGAGCAGCGATCCGCACTTGGCTGAAGGCGACCTGCGGTTCGAGCCCAAACTGGCGCTGGAGGCGGGGCCGGACGGCATGGCAGTCATCCGTCGCATCGCTGCGGATGCGAGGCAGCACCTCAAACCGGGGGGCATCCTGGTGTTCGAGCACGGCCATGACCAGGGGGCGGCAAGCCGAGAGCTGCTTGTGGTGTTAGGCTATGATAGTGTCAATGATTACAATGACTTGTCGAGTATTCCCCGCGTCTGTGTCGGGCGCTGGAAAGGTTGATCCTGCGCCCGGTCCCGCGCGTTGGGCGTTTGACCGACCGCATTCGGCTGCGATACCATACCTGACAAATTTAATCGGGAATTGCCCCGGCGATCGAATTCAATACATGGCAAGGAGCTCAGCATGAATGTCCAGGAACGCATCAAGCAGACTGTCGAAGGCAACCGCGTCGTGCTGTACATGAAGGGCGTGCCGCAGATGCCGCAATGCGGCTTTTCCGCCAACGCCGTGCAGCTCATCAAATCATGCGGCGTGAACGACCTCGTGACGGTGGATGTGCTGGCCGACGCCGAAGTGCGCCAGGGCATCAAGGAATACGCCAACTGGCCGACCATCCCGCAGCTCTATGTCAAGGGCGAGTTTGTGGGCGGCTCAGACATCATGCGCGAGATGTACGAGTCGGGCGAGCTGCAGAAGCTCCTGCAAGGCTGATCGTATTTCCGTTGCTTGCCAAGAAGCCATGGGATCCATGGCTTTATTGCGCAGCGACACGCTGCAATCCTGAGGAGGATGCGTCATGTGGAAGGCATTGCTGGCGGCCGCGCTGTGTGCGCAGATGCCCTTCACCGCCCAGGCGCAGGAGTATCCGTCCCGGCAGATCACACTGATGGTGCACCTTGCCGCCGGCACCGTGTCCGACCTGGTGTTCCGCGCAGTCGGGGCGCAGATGGCGAAAGCGCTGCGCGTGCCCGTGGTCGTCGAGAACCGGCCGGGCGCCGGTGGCATGATCGTCTATGAGCAGGTGGTGAAGAACCTGCCCGCCGACGGATACGCCCTCGCAAGTTCCACCAACTCCAGCCTGTCGCTGCCGATCTTCGTCAAGGACCTGCGCATCGATCCCGTGAAGGACATCCTGCCCGTGGCCATCATGGCCGAGGGCGCGCTGTCCATCACCTCGCCGATTGCGGCGCCGTGGAACAGCATGGGAGAAATGGTTGCCTACGCGAAGGCCAATCCGGGCAAGCTCAACTGGGGTACGTCGGGCGCGGCCAGCGTGGCCAACCTGAACATGGAAGCCGTGGTGATGCGCGACGGCCTGAAGATCACCAACATCCCCTACCAGGGCGGCAACAACATGGCGCGCCTCGCGCTGTACGCCAACGACATCCAGTTGCTGGTGCAAACCGAGGCCGAGACGCTGCAGGACACCCGCTCCGGCAAGGTGAAGGCCCTGGCGATCAGCGGAGACCGGCGGCGCCCGGCATTCCCCAACGTGCCGACCTTCGCCGAAGCCGGCTATCCGCAGCTGGTCGGCGTGTGGTGGGCGCTCAACGTGAAGGCGGGTACGCCCCGGCCGATCATGGACCGGCTCAACGCCGCCGCGACCTTCGCCGTGCAGCAGCCCGAAGTGAAGGACTTCTTCGACAAGAACGGCATTTACGCGGTCGAGATGTCCGTTGACGCCGCGCTGAGGAAAGTCGACGAAGTCGGTCGCTCCTATGCCGACATCGCCGCCAGGGCCGGCATCAAACCACAGTAGCGATCGTGGTCGGGGACGTTGCGAATTCCCTGCGCAAGCAGGCAGTTCAGACAGCGTGCGCAGGGCGTGCCCGTCGCGTGTGCCCCAAGAGGGAGCGCCACTGACGCAATTCATAGACTGATCATATTGGATAGAGAAGTGTCCGAAAAACCGCTACCTTTCTTCCGATTTGATCATATCTATCGCCTCGGCATCGCCACTTCAATGAGTTGCCCTGTGATCGCGAGCGGCGCATCAATGGCATTGCGGGATGCGCCGTGCGGACGGCCCCGACGGGCCGCGCGCGGCACGCTGGCGGCGTCACTGCCGGCGGCGCGCGCCGGCAGGCGCTGCGTCTCCAATGCACCGCAGTGGTGACACAGGCGTTGCCGTGAGGCGTTCACCCCGGGAAGGTCGGACAGGCCCGCCGCGCCGCAGGTTTCACATCGATGGGCGAGCCGACGTGCCAGCTGGGCTGTTACGCGACGGATGAGTGCGGCGCGCCCGGGATTGAATTCAGCGCGCAGATCAACGGACACCCATGCGCCTTCACCGTCTCGCAATGCGTGCTCCAGTGCGTTGCGCAGATGCCCCGGGTCGACAATGCCGCGGCAGTAGCCGGGCTCTCCTGGCGACCCGACCACCAGCGCCTGGTCCGGAAATCCCGCGCGCTCGGCGGCGGCGCGTGCGCCATCCCAGTCCCACACCAGTTGCCGGGCGCCATGGTTGCGGCTGCTACCGGCCGATTCGAAGACCGCGTGTGCGCGGCTCGTGTCCCACCACACGATCGCCTCGTATGCCCACGGCAGCACCCGCATGTGCGGGTCGAGGCCCATGTATCCCGCGATACCGACGCCGTAACGCAGGCCGGTTCGTTTCGCCGCCATTCGGGCTTTGAGCAGCGCGCGTTGCTGCGCATGCGTGGCAGGTTCCGATTCGTCCAGGGGAATGCCTTCCAGTGCATCGAGGTCGCTGCAATCGGCCTGGCGCACCCGGAATCCCGCCGGGTGCAGTGACTCCTCGATGCATTGCGCTTCTCGCGACGTGCCGAGCAGGGCGATGGTCTTCATGGTGATCATCCGTGCACGCTGGCGTAGCCCGGCTCGCCGTCAAAGGTGTAGAGGTTCTCGGTCTTGACCACGTCAAAGCCGGCGGCGCTGAGCCGTGCCTGCAGGTCGAGCACGTGGTTGAAAGCGATGGCGTCGTTGCTCGCCTTGAACCGGCAGCGCCAGTGGTCGACGCAGAAGGTCTCGGAAAATCCGTTCGGCCATACCTTCACGCCGCGATTGGTGATCACCTGGAGGGGCAGATCTTCGCTACCGTAGTCCCTCAGCCGGTAGCCCAGCCTGTCCGGTCCCCCCTCGCTCCACTGCAGGAACACGTCGACACCGACAAGCGATTTCCGCGCCGGTGCATGGCGCTTTGGCGCAGGCAGGTTGAGCGGCGCGCCTGCGGCGTAGGTCACCGACTTGAGCTTCTCGGGTTGCTCGCCCAGCCGGTCGATCACCGCATCGGCGAACTCCGCGGTGCCGACCTTCCGCCGGCTGGTGCCCTCCTTGAAGATGTCGTAGGTGTGCAGCCCGTCCTCCAGCGCGCAAAGCCAGGCATTGTGCACGCGGCTGGCGCAGGCGTGCTGACCGATGTGCAGCAGCATCAGGATCGCCCCGTGCAGCAGGCCCGAGGGATTGGCCACGTTCTGGCCGGCGCGGCGGGGCGCCGAGCCGTGGATGGCCTCGAACATCGCGCACTGGTCGCCAATGTTGGCCGAGCCCGCCATCCCCACGGAGCCGGCGATCTGCGCTGCGACATCCGACAGGATGTCGCCGTACAGGTTGGGCATGACGATGACGTCGAACGCCTCCGGCGTGTCGGCCATCTTGGCCGCGCCGATATCGACGATCCAGTTCTCGTTCTGGATGTCCGGGTACTCGGCGGCGATCTCGTCGAAAACCTTGCGGAACAGTCCGTCGGTGAACTTCATGATGTTGTCCTTCACGAAGCAGGTCACCTTGCGGCGGCCGTGGCTGCGCGCGTACTCGAAGGCGTAGCGGACGATCTTCTCGCATCCCGGGCGGGTGATCAGCTTAAGGCACTGGTACACCTCGTCGGTCTGGCGGTGCTCGATGCCTGCATAGAGGTCTTCCTCGTTCTCGCGGATGATCACCAGGTCCATTCCCGGGTGTTTCGTGGCCACATAGGGCGAGTACGAGATGCACGGGCGGACGTTGGCGTACAGGCCGAGCGCCTTGCGCGTGGTGACGTTCAGGCTCTTGTAGCCGCCGCCCTGCGGCGTGGTGATGGGCGCCTTCAGGAAGACGCGCGTGCGACGCAGCGATTCCCAGGCCTCCGGCGCGATGCCGGCATTGTGGCCGGCAAGGTAGACCTTCTCGCCGACGTCGATCGTTTCGGGGGCGATGCTGGCGCCGGCGGCTTCGAGGATTCTCAACGTGGCGGTCATGATCTCCGGACCGATGCCGTCGCCGTGGGCCACGGTAATGGGCGTGGGTTTCATCTTGGGGCTCCTTTTCTGGGTCATGGGTGGGGTTTCGGAGCGCAGTGTGCGGCAGGAGTGGAATCTGTAATAATAGATTTAATTGTCTTTTATCATCTACGATAACGAATGCAAAAACCACGCTTCCACACGCGCCAGACCACCTTTCGGCAGTTGGAGATCTTTCGCGCCGTGGCCGAACACCTGAGCGTGACCCGCGCCGCGGCGGCGCTGCACCTCGCCCAACCCACGGTGTCGACGCAAATCACGCGACTTGCCGAAGCGGTGGGCTTCGCTTTGTTCGAGCAGATCGGCAAGCAACTCCACCTGACGGACGCGGGCCGCGACATGCTCGCCGGCAGCAAGGCGTTGTTCGAGGTCCTGGACAACCTGGAGATGCGGCTGGCCCAGCGTGCGGGGCTGACCATCGGGGCGCTGAACCTCGGCGTGGTGACGACGGCAAAGTACATCGTCCCGCGCATTCTCGGCCCGTTCTGCCGCGAGTATCCGCGTGTGGAGGTGCAGTTCCGGGTGGCGAACCGGCGCGACGTGGTGCGGCGCCTGGAGGCGAATACCGATGACCTGTACGTGTTCAGCCAGCCGCCTGAGGAGTTCGACATCGTTGCCACGCCGTTGATGGACAATCCGCTGGTGGTGATTGCCCCGGCCGGCCATCCCATGGCTGGCCGGCGTGACATCCCGTGGTCGGCCCTCAAGGACGAGCGTTATCTCTCGCGCGAACCCGGATCGGGGACTCGCCAGGCGATCGAGAAACATTTTGCGCGGCGTGCACATGCCCCCGTCCCGGTCATGACCATAGAGAGCAACGAAGCCATCAAGGAGGCGGTCGGCGCCGGGCTCGGCATTTCCATTGTCAGCAGGCACACGCTGACGCACACGGCGCCCGGCAACCTGGTTGAACTGGACGTGGCGGGCTTTCCCATTGCGAACAGCTGGTATCTGGTGCACTGGCGCACCAAGCAACTCTCGCCCGTGGCAGAGGCGTTCAGGCAATTTGCGCTGCTGGAGCGCTCGCAGGGCTTGGTCACCCACGGTGCGCACGAATCCGGAGAGCGCGGGCTTGCGCGAGAGACTGCCCCCGCCGACCCCGCGCGTCCGCGCGGCCGGCGCGGGGCTGGACGATCGCGTTGAGTTGCTGACGGATGAAGCGCTCACCGCTCGGGGGTGGCGCGTTTTCATTGCGTGATCGACGCGCGGCGGATCATAATCGGGAATCCCTGTTGCGGGCTTCCCAGTCGCTAATCGTGCCGCTGTCATTGCGCGGCAACAGAGATTCAACCAATAATCGCGCTGGCTCTCGGGCCGGATGTTGATTCCAAGGAGGAGCTGTCGTGAATAAAGCGCTGAAGAAACTGCTGGTCCCGCTGGCCTGTGCAGTGGGCATGTGTGCATCGTCGCACGCGCTGGCCCAGGCCTACCCGTCGAAACCGATCACCATGGTGGTGCCGTTCACGCCCGGCACGATCACCGACCTGGTGTTCCGCGCGGTGTCGGGCGCCATGGCGAGGAACCTCAACACCAGCGTCATCGTCGACAACAAGCCCGGCGGCAACGGCGTCATTGCCTGGGAGTACGTGGTGCGGCGCCAGCCCAACGACGGCTATACCATCGCCGCCTCGACCAATTCCAACCTGTCCCTGCCCGTGTTCACCAAGGACCTGCCGATCGATCCGGTGAAGGAGCTCACGCCGGTGGGTGTGGTGGCCGAGAGCCCGCTCCTGCTCCACTCACCCGTCGGCGCGCCCTGGAACACCATGGCGGAAATGGTGGCCTATGCGAAGACCAATCCCGGCAAGCTCAACTGGGGCAGCTCGGGTTCGACCAGCATCGCCACGCTCAACGCCTACGCCATCATGCAGCAGGACAACCTCAACATCGTCACCATCCCTTTCCAGGGCGGCAACAACCAGGCCATCATTGCGCTGCTTGCCAACGACGTGCAACTGCTGTTCTCCACGGCGGCCGAAGGCAAGGTGAACACTGAGGCGAAGAAGACCAAGGGCCTGGGCCTCACCGGTGAGCAGCGCGTGGCGGCCTTTCCCGGCGTGCCGACGCTGGCCGAGCTCGGCTATCCGAACCAGGTCGGCGTCTGGTGGGCGCTGAACGTGCGCCCGGGAACGAGCAAGGCGATCATCGATCGCCTGCATGCGGCGGCGCGCTTTGCCGTGCAGCAGCAGGAGGTCAAGGATTTCTTCGCCAAGAGCGGCATCAATCCCTCGGAACTCGGACCGGACGCGCTCGCCAAGCGCTACGACGACATTTCCAAACTCTACCGGGACGTGGCCGCCAGGGCCGGACTCAAGCCGCAGTAGGCGTGCTCGATTGGCGTTTGCGCGCGTTCTCCGGCTTGCCTTGTGGCGCGCGTGGAGACCTTCGTAAAACTGCTTGGCGGCCAATGACCGAACGCCCGCAGCTCACAGGAATCGCATATCCCGTTTTCAACTAGTCCAGGAGGCAATCGCAATGACCCAGACCAAATCGGAGAAAGTACGCAGCCAGCTGAAGCACCCGGTCGTGGATTCGGACGGGCATTGGCTGGAGCTTCACCCGGTGTACGAGGACTACCTCGCCGAGATCGGCGGCGCCAAGGCCACCGACCAGTATCGCCAGGCGGTGAAGAACGCGCCCGGCTACGGCGGGGGCAGGCTGCTCACCCCGGAAATGCGCATGACAAAACGGGTGCGCAAGCAGGGCTGGTGGACCCAGCCGGTGAATGCGAGAGACCGCGCCGCCTACACGCTGCCCAAGCTCATGCACCAATCGCTGGACGAATGGGGATTCGACGTTGCGCTCATCTATCCCACCATCGGCTTCCTGTTGCTGAAATTGATCCAGGACCGCGACCTGCGCCAGGTCATCGTGCGCGCCTTCAATACGATGGCCATGGACATGTTCAAACCCTACGGCGACCGGCTCATTCCCGCCGGGATCATCTCGCTCGACAGCCCGGATGAGGCGCTCGCCCAGCTCGACGATGCGCACAAGCTCGGCCTCAAGCTCCTCGTCATGAACGGCACTACCCAACGTCCCATCGAGGGCGACTCGGACATTCCCGTGGACAAGCGCCGCTACTACTTCGATGCCTATGGCCTCGACAGTCCGCACAACTACGACCGGGTGTGGCAGAAGCTGATCGACATCAAATGCGCGCTCACCGTGCATACCGGAACCATGGGCTGGCCGGACCGGACGTCACCGACGAGTTTCGTGTTCAACCACATGGGCCACTTCGCGCAGAGCCACCACATCACGGCGCGCGCCCTGTTCATGGGCGGGGTGACGCAGCGTTTCCCGACGCTGAAGGTGGGATTCCTCGAGGGCGGGGTGGGCTGGGCCTGCAACCTCTATGGCGACATCATCGGCCACTGGAAGAAACGCAACCGCAAGTACATGGAGGAGAAGCACAGCCCGATGAAGCTCGACCGCGTCGAGTTGCGTCGCCTGCTGGAGGAGAACACCGCCGGGAACAAGCGCTTTGCCGGCAAGCTGGACGACATCCTTGCGCGCAACCTCGATGTGTCCGAGCCCGAGGTCAGCTCGGAGGAGTTGTACGAGCGCGACAAGAACAGCGACGATTTCCGGTCGGTGAAAATCGATTCCGTCGAGGACATCCGGCGCTTGTTCACCAGCAACTTCTACTTTGGCTGCGAGGCCGATGACCCGATGAACGTGATGGCGTTCCACGAGGCGGCCGGCCTGAAGGTGAAGGCCATGATGGGTTCGGACATCGCCCACTTCGACGTGCCCGATCCCACCGAGGTGCTGGAGGAGGTGTGGGAGATGGTGGAGCATGGCCTCATCAATGAGGAGCACTTCCGCGAGTTCACGCTCACCAATGCCGTTGAGCTTCACGCCAGCATGAATCCGGATTTCTTCAAGGGAACGGTGGTGGAGGCCGCGGCAAAAGAAGAGATGAAGCGCGCCGCCAAGCGCGACTTCGTCAAGCTCAAGCACGCGGCCTGAATGGCTGCATTGCCACAACGAGGAGGTGTGAGATGAAGAAGTCACTGCGACAGTGGTTGATGCCGATCGTGTGTTCGGCCGCAGTTGCAGTGCCGCTTTCCGTTCAGGCTCAGGCCTATCCGTCAAAACCCATTACGCTGGTCGTGCCGTTCCTCGCCGGCACCATTACCGACCTGGTGTTCCGCTCGGTGAGCGGCGCCATGGCCAAGAATCTCAATGTCCCGATCATCGTCGACAACAAGCCCGGGGCGAACGGCATGATTGCCTGGGAACTGGTCGTGAAGCGGCTGCCCGCCGATGGCTATTCGATCGCCGCTTCAACCAATTCCACGCTGTCCCTGCCGGTGTTCACCAAGGACCTCCCCATCGATCCGGTCAGGGATCTGTGGCCGGTGGCCATCGTGGCCGAGAGTCCGCTAATCATCCACTCGCCGATGGTGGCGCCGTGGAACACCATGGTCGAGATGGTGGCCTATGCCAAGGCCAATCCCGGCAAGCTGAACTGGGGCAGTTCGGGCTCCACCAGCGTGTCGAACCTGAACGCCTACGCCATCATGCAGCGCGACAACCTCAACATCGTCACCATCCCGTACCAGGGTGGCAACAATCAGGCGCTGCTCGCGTTGCTGGCCAACGACGTGCAACTGCTCATTGCGACCGTCAGCGAGGCCACCGTGCAAACTCGGGCCGGGAAGACCAAGGCGCTGGGAATCACGGGGGATCGGCGCCTTCCGGGCTTTCCAGGCGTTCCGACGCTGGCCGAGCTTGGCTACCCCGGGATGGTCGGCGTCTGGTGGGCGCTGAACGTCCGGCCGGGGACACCGCGAGCCATCATTGATCGCCTGAATGCTGCCGCGGTAGTCGCCGTGCAGCAGCCGGAGGTCAAGGAGTTCTTTGCCAAGAATGGCGTGGATGCGGTGGAGACCACGCCTGATGCGGTGGCGAAGAAGTACGAGGAGATCGGGAAAGCCTACGTCGAGGTTGCCGCGAAGGCGGGCATCAAGCAGCAGTAAATATCGCTTTATCACAAGGGCCCGGTATCCCGGGCCGGGCGATGCTAGTCGGTGACGATCCCCGTTGCCTTGACCACTGGTTCTAGCGCCTTCATGTCGGCACGAATGAGCGCGGCGAACGAATCGGGGGAAACGTTCGGCGTGGGCTCGACTCCCGCGACCTCGGAGGCCTTCATGGGCGCCGGCTCCTTCATGGCCGCGGTGATGGCCTGGTTGAGGCGGCTGACGATGTCGGCCGGCAGCCCCGGCGGCCCCACCACGCCCATCCACTGGGTCATGACGAAGTCCACCCCCTGCTCCTTGGCGGTCGGTATGTTGGGGAATGTCTTCGAGCGCGTGTCCCCGGTGGTGCCGAGCACCTGGATGCGACCCGCGTCCACGCTGGTCTTGGGGCCGCCGCTGGTGATGTACAGGTGCAGGTCGCCGGCGATGGCGGCCGCGGTCTGGTCGCCCTCGCCCTTGTACGGCACGTGCACCATCTGGATGCCTGCCCCGCGGCTGAGCAATTCCCCGGCGAAATGGCCGGTGCTGGCAGTGCCGGTGGATCCGTAATTCAGCTTGCCCGGGTTGGCCTTGGCAAAGGCGACCATTCCCTTGAGATCGTTGTAGGGCACCTTGTTCGAACCGTACAGGTTGAGCTTCAGGTTGTAGATCTGGGTGATGGCCGTGTAGCTCTTGCCGGGTTCGATCTTGAAGGTCGGGCTGGTGAGCGGCTGATAGGCCACCATGGACGGGACCACGATGCTGATCGTGTAGCCGTCGGGCTTGGCGGCCATGAGCTGGTTCATGCCGATGCGCCCGCCCATGCCGGGTTTGTTCTCCACCAGCACCGATTGGCCCAGCGTCTTGCTCATTTCCTGGGCGAGCGTGCGTACCCAGCCGGTTGCGGCCGACTCGCCGAAGGGATACAGCCAGGTGATGGGGCGGCTTGGCCACGCCTGTGCCAGCGCGCTGGCCGACAAGGTTGCGCCAAACGCGGTGCAGACGAGCGCAGCGGCAATGCGCGTACGGGAATGAATGCGAATCGGGTTCATCGAGTCCTCTCGGGTTCCATGGATTGATCTTGATGCGTTTGAATCAGCGCTTGGCCGCATGATTGACGACGGTCATGCCGCCGTCCACCACCAGCACCTGGCCGTTGACGTAGCTCGCGTCGTCGGAGGCGAGGAAGGCGATGGCGGCTGCAATGTCTTCGGGCAGGCCCAGGCGGCCGCTCGGAATGATGCGTATCCGGTCCTTCTGCATCTGCTCGCCGAGCCCCGCCACCAGCGGGGTGAGCGTCGGGCCCGGTGCCACGGCGTTCACCGTGATGCCGTGCTCGGCCAGATCGAGCACCCACTGGCGCGTCATGGCGCTCACTGCGCCCTTGGAGGCGGTGTAGGCCGTATTGCCGTAGGTGGTGGGCATGACCGATGTGGTCGAGGACACGTTGACGATGTGGCCGTACTTCTGCTGCTTCATTGTCTTGGCGGCATATTTGGAGCACAAGAAGGTGCCTTCGATGTTGATGGTGGTGACGCGGCGGAACTCCTCCAGCGTCATCTCGTCCACCGATGCCTTCTTGTTGGTCACGCCCGCCACGTTGGCGAGGATGTCGATTCGGCCGTGTTTGGCGACCACACCTTCCATGAGCGAGCGCACTGCCTCCTCGCTGGTGACATTGCAGGGCACGAAACTGGCCTTGCCGCCGGCCGCCGTGATGGCCTTTACATTGGCCGCGGCGGCGGTCTCATTCAGATCGGCGATGACGACCGTAGCGCCTTCGCTCGCCAGCCGCTGCGCGGCTGCGCCGCCGATGCCCATGGCGCCGCCCGTGACCACCGCGACCCTGCCCTTGAACCTGTCTTTATCCATGTGTCCTCCCGGTTGTTTCAGCGTTCGTTCAGTTCTGTTTCGGTTCTATCTCAGTTTTCAATCACCGCACCCAGCGGCTTCACCACCTCGTCGCGGAAGCGCTGTATCTTGTCGCGCAGCGCCGGCAGCTCCTTGTCCGGAAAACGCACCGTGATGTGGTTGTAGCCGGCGCGCTGCCAGTTGCCCAGCTGGTCGACAGCCTCGGCTGCATTCGGGCTGACGATCATGGAGAAGTCCTTGGCGCCTGCCTGCTTGGAGTGGTGCGACACGGTGGCGCCGTGGTCGCAGGTGATGGTGAAGGCGAAATCGGCGATCTCCTTTTCGCGGCCGTTCTTGGCCAGCAGCTCCTTCGTCTCGGCGGCCATGCGGGCGAGCTTTTCGAGCGGTCCGCCGATGGGCTGCAGGCCGTTTCCCAGTTCCGCGGCGCGGCGCACGGTGGCATCCGCCGCGCCGCCGATCCAGATCGGCGGGTGCGGCTTCTGGTACGGGCCCGGCCGGAACACCATGTCCTTGATGGTGATGTAACGGCCCTCGTAGGAGGGCGTCTCGCTCGACCACAGTGCGCGCACGGCTCGCAGCGTGTCATCCGTTCGCGCGCCGCGCTCATTGAACGCAGTGCCCATGAGTTCGATCTCGCGCTGGGTCCAGCCGACGCCGCAGCCCATGATGACGCGGCCCTTCGACAGGTTGTCCACGGTGGCCACGGCGCGGGCCAGCTGCACCGGATGGTGCAGCGGCACGACCACCACGCCATACACGAACTTGATGCGTTTCGTGCGCTGGGACAGCGCCGCGAACATGCAGGAGGTGTCCTGCCAGAAGTTGTCGAGCTTGTCGTTCTCCTTGGGCACAATGTAGTGCTCGCCCATGTGCAGGTGGTAGAAGCCGATCTTCTCGCACCACTCGGCCATGTCGAGCAGCTGCTCGGGCTGCGGAAAGCGGGAGAACGGGTAGAAATTGACGCCGATGCGCAGGGGCTGCATGGTCAGGCCTTTCCGAGGGGGTGTTGGCGTGAGGGGCGGGAAGCAGCCCGAGAATAGGGGGCTGCTGCAGGTGGTGTCAATGCGCTCGGCGAGGGCGCCTGTGGCGACCCGGCACGCCGGTCAATGCTTCGATTCCGGCGTGAACAACACGTTCAGCGGCCGCCAGCAGCGCACGCCGAAGCCGAGAAACGCCGGTGCTGCCGCCTCAGGGTCGAGGCGCAGGTCCGGGCAGCGCGCGAGCACTTCGCGCACGGCTTCCTGGATGTTGGCGCGCGCCAGGCCCGCGCCGACACAGGCGCGCGGGCCGAAATGGAAGGTCATGTGGTGGGTGCGATTGGCGCGCGCCGTGTCGATCTGCATCGGGCAGCCGAAGTGCTGGGGGTCGCGGTTGGCGGCAGACAGCACCACCAGCACGTTGTCGCCCTTCTTGACCTGCACGCCCGCCACTTCGCTGTCCTCGAGGGCCTTCCTCACGCGAAAGTGGATGGCACCGTAGAGGCGCAGGGCCTCCTCGACGAATGCGGAGAGCTCCTTCTCCTCGCCAGCGCGCACGTTCTTCGTCACGCGATCCAGCCATTCCGGGTTGGACAGCAGCAGGTAGAAGGCATTCGAAATAGCATGCGTGGTGGTGTCGCTGCCGGCAAAGAACATGGTGCGCACTTCCGCGAACACGTCCTCGTCGGTGAACTCGCCGTACAGTTCCCGCCCGCCGCGCCAGATCATGCTGATCAGGTCGTCGCCGGTGCCGGCCGAGCGTTCCCTCACCGTCGGCATGAGGAGTTTTACGAATTCGCGCGATGCGCCCTGGGCCGCCGTGATGATTTTCTCTTCCTTGGTGAGGATGTTGTTGAAGAAGCCGTTGAGCTCCTTCATGAGGGCCTTGCAGTGCTCGATGAAGGCGTCGTCGCGCCATTCGAATCCCAGCGTCGCCGCAATCACGCGGCTGGGCAGCGTTTCCGCCACGTCGTCCACGAGCTCGGCTTTTCCCTTCGCGGCAAAGCGGTCGACCAGGTGCGCCGCGACGGGCTTGATGAGCGCGCCGCGCCATTTCTCGATCGTGGGCGGCGACAGCGCCTTGATGAACCATTGGTGCATCTTGGTGTGCCGCTCGCCTGTCATCATGACGATGTTCTCGCCGCCGGCGATGACGCTGACCATGTCGCGGTCGAGTTCCTGCAGGCCGTGGTTGAACAGCACCTTGTCGTTTCGCAGCACATGGCGCGCCGCGTCGATCGACGTGACCACCCACGCCTTCATGCCCTC
>CANJXQ010000045.1 GCA_947478805.1 Betaproteobacteria bacterium
CAACGTGGTTGATGTACTTGAGGATCTCGGGCTGTGCCGGATAGCGCTCGGTCCAGTCCCACTCCTGCTCGAGTTCCGGTGAAAAGGAGTACGAATACTCGTAGCTCTCCACATCGCAGCGTGCTCCCGGATAGCGATTCCAGAACCAGGTGCCGCCAACGCCGCTGCCGGCCTCGAACACCCGCACCGTGAATCCCATCTTGCGCAAGCGGTACACGGCGTAAAGGCCCGCAAATCCGGCGCCGACGACCACGGCATCGTAGGACCCTTGGCTGGACGTGGGGTGGGGACTGACCGACGTGGCGTTCATTGGCATTTCTCCTCGAACTCGCATTCCGGATATGCGCGCCGACTTCGCAGGCCCATTGACCAGGAGGGCTGCTACGCGTTGGGTTCCGGAAGGATGGCGCGATTGCGCATGGACAATTGAGTATAAGGATCTTTATTTGCGTTGTGAACCCAATTTTGAGGATGCATTAGACTTGGGGGGCCATTTCAGGATAACGAAATGGCCTCTGATGTAGGGGAGCCTGAGGGGAGTATCCCCTCAGTTGTGAAATTCGCTTTTCGCCATGAGCCTCGTCTTGAGGCGGCCGCCAGCATCGGTGCTGGCGGCCGGGTTGATCGATTGGCCAATCGGTGGAGGGGCAAGGATATGCAAGCAGGCATGGAACGATTTCGCTGGCTTCCCACGCCAGAGGTGCGTGATAAAGCGCGCTTGACGCATTTCATGAAGGCGCTGGGCGTGCCGGACTACGCAACGCTGTTGCAGCGTTCCGTGGCCGAGCCCGAATGGTTCTGGGAATCGCTACTGCGCTACATCGACTTTCGCTTCTACACGCCCTACGAGAAGGTGCTCGACGTGTCCGGCGGCATCGAGCGCGCGCGCTGGTGCGTCGGCGCGACCACCAACTTCGTGCTCAACTGCCTGGATCGGCACCGCGACACGCCAGCCTGGTCCAGGACCTACTTGCTGTGGGAAGGCGAGGACGGTCGGACCCGCCAATACACCTATGCCGAGTTCGACGCGGAGGTCTGTCGCTTCGCCAACGGCCTCAAGGGAATCGGCATTGGCAAGGGCGATGTGGTCGGCCTTTACATGCCCCAGGTGCCGGAGACCTTTATCGCCTATTTCGCGATCATGAAGATCGGCGCCATCTGCATGCCGCTGTTCTCCGGTTTCGGCGACGCGCCGATCGCCACACGGCTGAACGACGGCGAAGCAAAGGCAGTGGTCACGGTGGACGGCACCTGGCGGCGCGGCAAGCCTGGTGCCATGAAGGCCGTGCTCGATGCGGCGCTGGCACATTCGCCCACCGTAAGGAACGTGATCGTTGTGCGGCATCTGGGCGAGGCGATGGAAAAAGCGGCGCCGGTGACGATGCAGCCGGGCCGCGACGCATGGTGGCACGACTTCGTCGCGGGGAAGTCCGCTGACTGCGCGACCGAACCCATGCCGGTGGACTCGCCGGCGGCGCTGCTGTTTACATCGGGCACCACGGGCAAGCCCAAGGGGGCCATCTACACCCAGATGAACTTCATCGTGAAGTCGGTGACCGACTACGGCATCTGCACCGACTTCGGCCCCGATGACCGCTGGTTCTTCCTCTCCGACATGGGGTGGATGGTGGGATCGATGTGCGCGGTCGTGCCGACCTACCATGGAGGAAGTCTCTTCATCGCCGAGGGCGCGCCGGACTTTCCCGATACCGACCGCTATTGGCGCATGGTCGACCAGCACCAGGTCACCTACCTCGGGCTTGCGCCCACGGTGGTGCGCTCGCTCATGCGCAACGACATTGCCGAGGTGCAGCGCTACAGGTTCGATCGTCTGCGCATCATCTTCTCGGGCGGCGAGCCGTGGAGCGACACGCCATGGAACTGGCTGTTCGACAATGTGTGCCACGGCCGCGTTCCCATCCTGAACGGCACGGGCGGCACCGAAGTGGGCGGCTGCATCGCGGTGGGCAACCTGCTCGCGCCACTCAAGCCCGGCTCCATCTGTGCGGCAGCGCTTGGCGTGGGGGCCGACATCGTCGATGACAATGGCAACACCCTTGGCCCCAATCAGGTGGGCGAGCTGGTGCTGCGCGTTCCCTCCATCGGACTGACGCCCGGGCTGTGGAAGGATCCGGGCGACGAGCGTTACCTGGAATCCTACTGGCGGCATATTCCCGGCATGTGGCGCCAGGGCGATTGGGCGGTGCGCGACGACGACGGGCTGTGGTTCATCCTCGGGCGCTCGGATGACACCATCAAGATTTCCGGCAAGCGTACCGGGCCGGCGGAGATCGAGGGACTGTTGCTGGAGACGGGCAAGGTGTCGGAGGCGGCCGCCATCGCCGTGCCCGATCCGGTCAAGGGCTCGACGTTGATCCTCGTCTGCGTGGCCATGCCGGGCGTCGCCGTGAACGATGCCGTGCGCCGCGAGCTGAGCGACGCGGTGACCAACGGGATGGGGCGATCCTATCGACCCAAGGATGTCGTCTTCGTGAGCGACCTGCCGCGCACGCGCAACATGAAGATCATGCGCCGCGTGGTGCGCTCCGTGTTTACCGGGCAGGACCCGGGTGACATTTCATCGCTGGTCAACCCGGAAGTGGTGACCGAGCTGCAGAAGTTTGTTAAGGGGTGAGGGACCGCGCGCCCTGCTCCGCAGGCCCGGCCGCGCTGCATCCTACTTACCGGGTCTATCCGGGAAGTCTCATCAGCCGCTTTGCCATGGTGGTGGCGAAATCGGGCGCCTGCTTGCAGCTCCAGTCGAGGGTGTGGATGCGCTCGCAAATCTTCCAGCCCTCGGCGGTGCGTTTCCAGCGGTCGAGGTAGCGCAGGCTGCGCATCGCCATGGCGTCCGGGTCGGATGCCGCTGCGCCTGCGCGCACCAGGAATGCCAGTGCATAGGTTTCCGTCTCGGCCGAGTCGCCCTCCAGCGTGTCGACATTGAACGTGCCCATGAAGTGCGTGCACACGCGGATGGTGCCGTTTTCCATGTTTTCGAAATGCGAACGCAGCATGGCGAGCATCTTATCCACGCCGACCACGGTGCCACGGTTGGCATAGGTGCCTTTCACGTCTTCGGTGAAGCAGGCGCGCACCTGCGCGAGGTCGTTGCGATCGACGCCCTGGAAGTAGCGGGACACCACGGCTTGCATGGCGATCTTGTCGAGCAGCTGGCGATCGGTGGGGGCTGGCATGGCGATTCCCTCGGGGTGGTGTGACGACTGTCGCTGAAAGGGTCCGGTCGCAGACCGGTTCAGAAGCCCAGCTTGGTCGACATTTCCTTGACGCGTGCCGCAGCCCCCGGCTTGGGCGATTCATATTGCTTGGGCAAGCCCGCGGTGTCGTAGACCGTCACGCCGCCGGGTTCGTTGTTGAACACCTTGTTTCCCTCCGGCGTGAGCACGTAGTTGGCGAGCAGGCGTGCCGCGTTCGGGTGCTTCACCCGGGCGCGCGCGGTCATCACCACGCGCGTCTCCAGCCCGGTATTCAGGTCGGGTATGACCATGGCGATGGGCGCCCCCTTGTCTTTCGGCCCCTGTCCGAGCGCCACCGGGACCGGCAGCTGGAAACTGCCTTCGCCGGCCGCCAGCGACTGGATGGCGGGCACGCCGCCAGGATAGCGGCGCAGGTTCGGCGAAATCTTCTTGAAGTAATCCTCGCCGTACCGGTCCTGGATGAAGATCCAGAACTCGGCGTACACCGTGCCCACGCTGGTGTCGGCCACCAGCACTTCGCCCTTCCACTTCGGATTCAGCAGGTCTGCCCAGTCTTTCGGGATGTCGGCGCCTTTCACCTTGTTGGTGTTGTAGGCGATGGTCCATGGGGCGACCTGCACGATGGCCGTATTGCCGTCGAAGAACTTGGCCGGGTACTCGCCGCTGGTGATGACGGGCAGGGCCGCCTTCGATATCGGCTCGACCCAACCCTTCGACTGGGTTTCGATGTAAGGGGCGGCGGTGCCGGCGTTGAACACCACCTCGGCGGCGAAGGTGCCGGCCTCGGCTTCGGTCAGGTAGCGCTGCGTCATGGCCGCGGTCGTCAAGCGGATGAACTGCGTCTTGATGCCGTACTTGGCGGAGAAGCCGTCGACAACGCGCTTGCCGACGTTTTCCGTGAGCGAAATATAGAAAGTGACTTCACCCTCGGCCTTGGCAGACTTGATGAGCGCATCCAGTTCTGCTTGCGCGGCGGCGGGCGAGATCCTGGCCGCCTGCTGTGCCTGGGCGGGTAGCGCGACGGCCAGTGCAACGACGATTGCCCCCATCAGATGGCGGATGCGGTGTCCCTGCGTTGTGAGCTTGCGGTTCATGATGGTTATCCCCTCGATGATGAGCATGGGTCGAGCAATGCAGTTTGCCGATTCTAGTCTTGATTCCTGCTGAGTGTCGGGCGATCGCGGGCGCGGATGGCGCGCGGGCAATTGCATTTGCGGATTCCATTTCCCCTCGGGCGCTGGCGCTATTGCCAGCTGCAAAACGGTTGGTGAGTTTTGCATTGACGCAAGCCCGGAAACCACAGAAACTCGAGCGCTGTTGCGCGCAGCGGCGTGGCTGCGATGCCCCCGCGCTGCGCATCGCGCCTCGAGCGTGCAGCGCTGATCATTGTCCGTCGTGACCTGTGCACGGGACGTCTCGAATTTGGAAAACAGTGAGGAGAGAACCATGGCAACAACCTATGAACCAGACCCGTCTTCACAACCGCTGGCAGGCATCCGCGTCATCGAGGTCGGCCTGTTCCACGCCGGCCCCACGGCGACCGGCATGCTGGCGTCGCTGGGCGCGGAGGTGATCAAGGTCGAAGATCCGAATGGCCCCGATCCGGTGCGCAAGGCCAAGCGCCTTTATGGGCAGGATGCCTCGCTGCCCAACGGCAGTACCACGGCCTTCGAGGCCTACAACGCAGGCAAGCAGGGCATCACGCTGAACCTCAAGCATCCTGAAGGCAGGAAGACGCTCTACCGGCTGGTCGAAAAGGCCGATGTCTTCCTGCACAACATGCGTGGCGAGACCGCGGCGAAGCTCGGCATCGATTTCGATTCGCTGGTGAAGGTGAAACCCAACCTGGTCTTCGGCACGTTGTCGGGCTTCGGCCCGCAAGGCGCTGAATCCAAGCGGCCGGGACTCGACCCCGTGGGCCTGGCGCGCTCAGGTGCGATGACGGTGATATCCGGGAGCAGCAAGCGCGATCCGTTCCTGCCGGCCACCGGCGTCGCGGACCGGGTTTCCGGCATGGTGGTGGGTTTCGGCATCGTTGCCGCGCTGCTTGCGCGCGATCGCACCGGAAAGCCCCAGAAAGTGGAAGGCTCTTTGGTCGGCGGCGCGATGTGGCTCGCCCATCTCAACCTGCAACACGCGCTGTTCAAGGGTGCGGAACTCTTTCCGACCGACCACTCGCAGGATCCTTTGCTTTCCTGTTACCAGTGTGCGGACCAGCGCTGGATTTTC
Source organism: Betaproteobacteria bacterium (assembly GCA_947478805.1). Classification (GTDB taxonomy): domain Bacteria; phylum Pseudomonadota; class Gammaproteobacteria; order Burkholderiales; family SG8-39; genus CAIYPG01. Next base: position 5,445 of record CANJXQ010000045.1, read on the forward strand.
GTCGCGGCGATGACGGGGGAACTCTGGTCGGAACTGTTTCGCGGCCTCGAGATGCCCGAGCTGGTCCAGGATGCGCGGTTTGCCAACGTGGAAAGCCGCTGGAACAACCGCGCCGACATCGCCAAGATCCTGATCGGCCGCTTCGCATCGAAGCCATCGGACTACTGGCTGAAGACATTCGCGACACAGCCGAACCTGATCTTCGAGCGCGTGCAGCGCCCCACCGACATCGCGAACGACCCTCAGTTGCTGGCCAACAACTACCTCGTCGAGATCGAGGATGCCAAGCTGGGCAAGAACAAGCGCATCGCCTTCCCGTTGCACATCAACGGCAAGCCGGCCGGGCGCGTCGGGCCGTCGCCTGCACACGGCGAGCACACCGCGCAGGTGCTGGGTTCATTACTCGGCATGAGCACGGCCGAGATCGAGGCACTGAAGAAGGATGGCGCCGCCTGACGGCACCGGGCAGCGGTCGCAAAAAGCATTCGGCCCCTTGCACCGGATGGTGCAAGGGGCCGAATTGTTTCTACCGCGTCGCCTGCTCAGACCGGCTTGAACTTGGCCAGCGTCACTTCAGGCGTGAGCTCGTCGTACCAGACCTTGACGGGCATCCCGACCTTGAGCTGGTCAGGAGGGATCCCGGTTACCCACGTGGCCACGCGAGGACCTTCATCGAGTTCCACGACCACCGCAGCATAGGGCATGTAGCTTACCCAGGCCTTGCCGATCGGCGCCATGGCCACGGTCCAGCAATACACCTTGCCCGTGCCCTTCACTGGCGCCCATTCGGTCTCGAACGAGTAGCATTGATTGCATAGCGGCCGCGGCGGGTGGCGGAAGGTCTTGCACTTGGCGCAGCGCTGGAAGCGCAGGTCATGCGCCTTGCAATAGGCGTAGAACTCCTTGGCCGTGCCTTGCAGGACGGGCAGCTGGTAATCGTTATGTTCTGTTGTCGTCGTCATGTTGTGTCCTAGCGTCTCAGAATGGCAATGGAACCGTGTCCGTGGCCGCCCCAGCCGGTCACGACGCCCAACTCCGCGTCCTTGACCTGGCGCTCGCCGCACCCCAGTCGCAGCTGCGCTACGGCTTCGATCACATGGTTCATGGAAGTGTTGTGTGCCTGTGACAACAGGCCGCCGTGCGTGTTCACTGGCAGCTTGCCGCCCAGCTCGATGTTGCCGTTCTCGCAGAACGGGCCGCCTTCGCCCTTCTTGCAGAACCCGGCCGACTCGATCTGCAGGATGGCCTGACCGGTGAAGCAGTCGTAGATTTCGGCAAAGTCGATGTCGGCGGGTTTCACGCCGGCCATGGCATAAGCGCGCGGTGCGGAATGGTCAAGGCCGATCTCGAGGATGTCCGGACGGTTCGGGATGTCGTGCGGCGGATAAGGGTGGCCGGAAGCGATCCCGCTCACGTACACGGGTTTTTGCTTCAGGTCCTTGGCACGCTCGGCAGTCGTCATGACGAAGGCCCCGGCGCCGTCGGTTTCCAGGCTGCAGTCGAGCAGCTTGTACGGCCAGGTGATCCATCGGGACGCCATGTAGTCGGCCATGGTCATTGGCTTTCCGCGCATGATGGCGTTGGGATGCAGTTGCGCGTGCTTCCTCATGGCCACGGCCACGGCACCCAGTTGCTCCTGCGTCGTGCCATACAGGTGCATGTGGCGTTGCGCCATCCAGGCATAGTGCTGCGGGGGCGCGCCGACGCCGAACGGGCGGTAATAGTCGCGGATGTATTCGGCCGCCTGCAGCGCGTTGCTGGGGTTGGCGGTCATGTCGCGCGCCCGGGCCCCGGTGTAGAAGTAGCTGCAATGCGGCACCAGCACGTAATCGCAGATGCCGGAGGCCAGCGCCAGCACGGCGCCTTCCATCGCGGAGACCATTTGTGCGCCTCCCATTTCAGGGAAGGAGGCGGTATAGATCAGGTCCTTGATGCCGAGGTTGGCCGCGTAGTCGCCGGCCGTTGCGCCGCCGTTGTGCCCGTTGGGCAGGACCACGCCGTCGATCTGCGAGGGTTTGATCCCCGCGTCGTTGATCGCCATCATGGTGGCTTCCATCGACAGCTGGAGCGGTGACTTGGTGGTGCCGCGGGTGTAGGCAGTTTCGCCTATGCCCACGACGCAGGTTTTGTCGCGCAATGCCTTGGGGTCTGCCATCGGTGTGCTTTCCGGAGAGTGACGAAGGTGAGGGTGAATACGGCGGGCGGCAATGTCCGCATGCCCGTTGCTTGCGGGCGCCGCTTCCCTTCAGCCGCGGCTACCGCCTGGATCGATGCACTTTAATCGATTCGGCGGTGCGCGTAAATACAGCCGTGTTTTGCTGCGCTGCGACTGCGCATTCGCTTCAACGTCCGCAGTTTTTTCCGGTATTGACCCACTGCCCCGTGGCGGCGTTGCACTGCTGCAGTTGCTTCTTGACGCACCAGGTGGTCTTGTCACCGACGTATCTCCCGTCCATCACGCAGCTGGGTCCGTCCGGCTGCGGGAGTGGAGGAACCACCTTCTTTGCCTGCTGCTTTTGCGCGGAATTCTGCGCCTGTGCGAGTTGAAACGGCCCATCATTGCCAACAGCAATGGCGAGCGTGGACAATGCAGTCAGTGCCGAGAGAGTAGCCAAGGCGAGCAGGTTTTTCATGAATGTTCCTCTTTGCGTGCGTTATCGGTCATTCCCGCGACGCCCTGGGTGACGTTTGCACCCAATTCGCGCCTGCCAGGTGCATAGCGGGAAACCCATGGTCGAATCCTATCCCACGTTGCCAGTGAGCGGAACGGCAAGCCCTCGTGAACCTGTGCATTCTGACCGCATGGCATTCAGCAAAACTTGCCTATTTCGCTGCGGTAGGCCGGGAACCGTCCGTTTTGACACTGATCCGGACGCCTTCGCGCACGCCATCCGCGGGGTACATCACCACGGTCTCGCCTTCGCGCAATCCGCCGTCGACCATCGCGACCGTGCCGTTGCGTCGCGACGTCGCCACGGTGCGCAGTCGAGCGCGGCCATCCTCGACCACCCACGCCGACCAGTCTGGGCCGGTTCGAAACAGGGCCCCGAGCGGGACAAGCAGTGCTTTCGCGGTACTGAAGGCGACGATGTCGACTTCGATGCGAAAGGCATCCCCCACCGTCTGCAGCGAGTCCAGCGGGGCGTCGAAGTCGAGCACGACGTTGACGCGCTGCTCCTCGACGCCCAGCGCCGAAACTTTGGTGAAAGCGGCGGGCTCCACGTGGCGGACCGTGGCCGGCATGGGCGCAGTCCCGCCACCGAGGCGGATGCGCGCCGCCATGCCCGGGCGCAGGTTGACCGCTTCCTGTGACAGGAAGTCGACGATTGCCTCGAGGCTGCGCGCATCGGCGATTTCGATCAGCGCGGCTCCCGCGGCAACAATGCCCTCGTTCTCCTGCAGCACGCGCAGCACCGAGCCGCGAATGGGCGACTTCACTTCCCAGCGCGGGCGGGGCGCGCTGCCGCGCGCTCCCGGGGCGGCGCTTTCGGCGCGGTAGCGCACCAGTGCGGCGCGAGCCTGTTCCAGGTCGTGGCCGGCTGCGTGTTCGACAAAGCGAGCGGCCTCCAGCACCTTTTCCGAGCTGCGCAGGGCGAGATCGGCCTGTTCGCGGGCTGCAGCCGAAACGAATCCCCCGCTGGCGAGCTTGGCTGAACGATCCCGGTCGGCGCGTGCCTGCCCGAGTTGCGCGTCGGCGCGTTGCACCTCGGCGCGCGCGCGCAGCTGCTGCGCTTCCGCCGACCCGACCCGTTCGGTGAGCTCACGCTCGGTCCGCTCGTCGAGGAATGACGGCGCCGAGGGCGCCAGGATCGCCACCGCCTGCCCCGCTTCGACGCGATCACCGGCGCGCAGCCGGATGCGGTCGAGGCGCCCCGCCAGCGGCGCCGACACCACGTAGCGGTCGCGCACGCGCGTCTTGCCGTCGTCGCTCACCGTCTGCTCGAAAGGTCCTCTGGACACGACCGCGATCTCTGCGGTCACCGGCGCCGCACGCAGCGCCCATGCTGCGACACCTGCCGCGGCCGCGGCAACGACCGCCAATGCGATGATGTTCCGTCTGTTCATGTCACTCCCGCGTCTTTAGCACCGCCACCAGGTCGAGATGGTCGATGCGGTGGCGTACCAGCAAGCCCGAGATTATCCCCGCGGCAATGGCCGTGGCAGCAGCATAAAGGTAGGTTGCCGGCAGGATGACCGCGGGAATCTCGAAGTTTTCGCCGTGCATCAGCGACACCATCAGGCTGGCGAGCCCGAATCCGAACAGGCAGCCGATGGGCACTGCGGCGGCGATCTCGATTGCCAGCTCGCCCAGCAGCAGCACCGACACTTCACCGCGCGTGAAGCCCAGCACGCGCAGGCTGGCAAGCTCCCAGGCGCGTTCTGCCAGCTGGATGCGGGCGTTGTTGTACACCACGCCGGCTGCGATGGTGGCAGCGAAGGCGGTCAGGATGGCGGTAAAGAACAGCAGGTTGCGCGCCGTGGTCTTCCTGAAGGTGTCGAGCAGCGTGCGCTTGATGATGACGGTGGCGACTCCCGGCATCTCCTTCAGCCGCTGCAGCAGCTCGGGCTCGGCCGCGGCGTCCACGCGCAGCGCGGCGCTGGATGCGAGCGGGCCCTCGCCGGCCAGCGCATTGAGCTCGCTCATGCGCATCCAGACGTTCATGCCGGCCAGTTCGTCGATCACCGCACCGACGGTCAGCGCGCGCGCGTTGACGCTGCCGATACGCTGGCCGTCCATCAGCTCCACCCAGACCGTGTCGCCTGGCGCGACGCCGAGCCGCCGCGCCAACCGAGCCGTCAGCAGCAGCGCCCCGGGGATCGGTGTCGCCTCGTGCAGTTCACCCCCGGCGCCCCGGCCCACGATGCGCTGCAACCGCGCCCCGTCGGCCAGGCCGGTTACCACGGTCTGGTAGGAGCGGTGCCCGGCGCGGATGCGCGCGCCGATCGTTCGCGCCAGCTCCGCCTCCTGCACGCCGGGCAGGCGTGCGACTTCGTACTGCGCGGAGCCCGAAACCGGCTCGACGAACCCGAGTTGGACATCGCCCGGCTGCGCGGCATGAAACTGCACATCAATGAAATAACCCACCGCGTCGCGCCAGAACGTGCCGGCGATGACGATGGCGATGGCGCCGGCAATGCCGGCCACCGCCAGCGTCGCGCGCAGCCACTGGCGCTCTAGGTTGCGCAGGATCATGCGCTGTCCAGGCGTCAGCAGGCGAAGGAGACGAGCCCCACCCAACCGCTCGAGCAGCAGCGGACGAAACAGTGCCGGCGCCGCCGGGCGCAATGCCTCGGCAGCGCGCAGCCGGATCACGCCGCGGATCGCCGCCAGCGTCCCGCCGAAGGCTGCGGCCATCGCCACCGCCGACCCGGCACCGACCACCCAGGCGCTCAGCACATAGTGAAACTCGGGGAAATGGAAGAAATCGGCGTACAGCGCGGTCATCTGCCGCCCGAGCCAGATGCCGAGCAGGATGCCGATGCCCACACCGAGCGCTGCGATCACCGCGGTGAACTTCAGGTAATGCCCTGCAATCGCCGCATCGTCGTAGCCCAGGGCCTTCAGCGCCGCGATTTCCAGCCGTTGCGCGTTGACCTGTCGATGCAGCACGACGTTCAGGATGAAGGCGGCGACGAGCAGAAATACCGAGGGGAGCACGGTGCCCGTGATCCGCTGCTGCTCGATCTCTTGCGAGACGATCTTGTTCGACACCTGTTCCGCGCGGCCGTAGGCGCCGCGGGTGCCGTAGGGCTCGAGGACGCGGTCCAGGGCCGCGATCACCGCCTGCGGGCCGCTGGCGTGCTCGATGCGAAGCAACGCCGAGGTGAACGCACCTTCCATGTTGTAGGCCGCAGCCAGCCGGTTCTCGTCCATCCACAGCACCGCGAACCACTCATCGTCGGGCAGCAGGCCGCCGCGCGTCGGGTAGATGTACTCGGGCGTGAGCGCCGTGCCGACGATACTGAGCGCTTCGCGACGGCCATTGAGCAGCACGTGGATGGTGCTGCCGATGCGCAGCCCGCGCACTTCGGCAAAGCGCTGGTTGACGACCACTTCGCCGCGCGCACCGGGCGAAGGCCAGCGTCCGCTGCGCAATGTGGCGCGATTCATCGCCTGCGGCTTTTCAGGGTTGAAGCCGATCATGCGCGCCACCATCGGCTGGGCGACCCCTTCGACGTCGAGCTGCACGTCGCGCACCACGCGCAGCGCCACCTCGGACACGCCCGGGATCGCGGCAATCTGCCCGAGCAGCGTTCGCGGTGCGCGCTTCACATCCGCAAACACGTGCGGAAAACGTGCCGTGTCGTAGTAAGTGTCGCGTGACTGCAACAGCGATTCATGGGTGGAGAACGACGCGATGAAACCGCCGATCCCGCAGGCGATCACCAGCGCAATCGAGAGCACCTGCGCCTTGAGCGACCACAGGTCGCGCACGAGCTTGCGATCCAGGGATTTCATGCGGCGCTCACCAGGACAGCTCCGCGGGGCTGAGGCGACGTTCGTTCTTTTCGACGCCCGCAATCCGCCCGTTGGCCAGCCGCCACACGCGGTGCGCCATGCCGGCGATGGCAGCGTTGTGCGTGATGACGATGGCCGTCGTGCCGAACTCGGCATTGATGCGCGCGAGCACTTCCAGCACCAGCTTGCCCGTCTCGTAGTCGAGGGCGCCGGTGGGCTCGTCGCACAGCAGCACCTGCGGGCGCTTGGCCACGGCGCGCGCGATGGCGATGCGCTGCTGCTCCCCGCCCGACAACTGCGATGGAAAGTGGTCCATGCGATCGGTAAGCCCCACCCAGGCGAGCGCTTCCTCGGGCGCCATCGGCCTGTCGGCGATGTCGGTCACCAGCGCCACGTTCTCGCGGGCGGTCAGGCTGGGGATGAGGTTGTAGAACTGGAACACGAAGCCCACATGCTCCCGCCGGTAGCGCGTCAGGGCGCGCTCGTCGGCCGCAGTGAGGTTGTGGTCGTGAAAATGCACTTCGCCGCTGGTCGGGGTGTCGAGTCCCCCGAGGATGTTGAGCAGAGTGGATTTCCCGCTGCCGGAGGCGCCCAGCAGCACGATGAACTCGCCGGGATACACATCGAGGTCCACCCCCCGCAGCGCCTGCACCTCCACCTCGCCCATGCGGTAGGTCTTGGTGAGGGCGCGGGCCGTGAACAGGGCTTGCGGTGCGGTGGGCATGGTGGACCAAGTCTCGGTGAAGATGCGTGCATGCGCTTGATTCAGGTCAAGTCTTGGCCTGTGGCGGGCCGCTTTGTTACTCTAGACGCTTTGCCAATGGATCGGATGCGCCATGAACATCGGACTAGCCGTCACCCGCATTGCCCAGCGCGCACCGCAGAGCCTCGCGCTCTTCGACGGCGAGCGCACCATGGATTACCGCACGCTGGACGAGCGCACCAATCGCCTCGCCAATGCCCTCTTGACGCAGTTCGGACTGAAGAAGGAAGACCGCGTCGCGCTGCTCGTGCACAACCGCATGGAAGTGGTGGAGGTGTTGGTCGGCACAGTGAAGGCGGGGCTGGTGTACGTCGGTCTCAATTTCCGCATGTCCGAGGCCGAGCTCGGCACGTGCCTGGCGAACGCCGAGCCTTCCATCATGATCGCCGAGCCGGAATACGAGGCGCTGGCCGCGCGATTGGCGACGGCGCGCGGCATCCCGCTGCTGGTGCTCGAGACCGCGAGCTACGAGGGGGCGCTCGCCGGCGCGAGCCCGGCGCTGCCGGCCGCGGCGCACGGCGTGTTCCCCGCCGACAAGTTCGCCATCGTGTACACCAGCGGCACCACGGGCCTGCCCAAGGGCATCCTCTTCAACCACTCGGCGGCCATACAGCACGGCACCACCGCGTGCATCGAGTACGAGATCGGCGAGGACGCGCGCTACCTCATCCAGATCCCGCACAACTCCAGCGTCAACATCACCATGGTGCCGGTGCTGATGGCGGGCGGCGCGGTGGGCTTTGCCGACAGCCGCGGCTTTAACAGCTTCGGCTTTTGCGAGGCGGTGGAGCGCCACCAGGTGACGCACACCTTCCTCGTGCCGACGCAGCTCGCGCGTCTGCTCGAGCAGGACCCGGGCGACTTCCCCAGGCGCCTCTCGACGCTGCGCATTCTCGGCTACGGCTCATCGCCCATTCCCGCCGAGCGGCTGCGCCAGCTCATCGAGAAATACGGCGCCATCTTCATACAGCTCTACGGCATGGCGGAGATTGCCTCGATCGGCACGTTGCTGAGGAAGCATGACCATGTGCGTGCGCTGTCGGACCGGCCGCAACTGCTGGCCTCGTGCGGGCGGCCTTCATACGCCACCACCGTGCGCGTGGTGGACGACAAGGGGATTGACGTGTCCCCGGGCGATACCGGCGAAGTCATCTTCGGCGGCACGCACACCATGGTCGAATATTTCCGCGAGCCCGACCGCACGGAGAAGGTGCTGATCGGCGGCTGGATGCACTCGGGCGACGTGGGCCGCATGGACGAAGAGGGCTATTACTACATCGTCGACCGCATCAAGGACCTCATCATCCGCGGCGGCTACAACCTCGCGCCGAGCGAAGTGGAAAAGGTGCTCTACACGCACCCCGCCGTGCTGGACGCCGCGGTGGTGGGCGTGCCCGACGAGAAATGGGGCGAGGCCGTGCTCGCCGTGGTGTCGCTGAAACCCGGCATGAAGGCCACCGAGGACGAACTGCTGAAGATCTGCAAGGCCTCGTCGCTCTCGTCCATCAAGCAGCCCGAGCGCGTGGAGATCGTCGCCGAAATCCCCAAGAACACCATTGGCAAGATCGACAAGAAGGCGGTGCGGGAGAAGTACTGGCAGGGACGGCGGAAGGTTTAGGACCCGTTTGCGTCTTCACGTACAAGAGTGAGGTAATGTCCCCTTCAGCCAGGTTTAGTTTTGTCGAAGCGGGGGTCTGGCGAGGGCCTGGGGGTCGGAGTCACTTTTCCCAGCGCGCGAGGCGGTGGTAGTTGGAGCGTGGCGCTGACCCGGATTGCCCTCCGCAGGACCTGTCTGTCGGCGCGCAATCCAGCGTACTATCCATGCAGATCGAATGAAGGGGTGTATGAGCAATCGCCGCAAATGGGTTGTTGCATTGGGTGCGGCTACGCTCGCAACACGTTTCGGCGCGTTCGCCGAGCTAACAGCGAAGTTCTGGCGCCCCAGTCATATCGGCTCCGGTACAGGCCAACAAAGCGCTGAATGAGGGTCCGCGCACTTCTCGCAATTGCTCTGCTCGCGCTGGCCGCATCGGCAGCGGCCCAGACTCCGCCACGCATTGGGATCATTTGGAGCAACACAGCGATCGCGTCCCGGCTGGCTGCCTTCAAGGACGGAATGCGCGATAACGGCCTCATCGAAGGAAAGCATTACACGATAGAGGAACGCGCAGCAGAAGGAGACTACGAGCGCTTTCCGGCTTTGACGCGCGACTTGTTGCAACGCAACCCTGCAGTCATTTTGGTGTCGACCATTGCGGCGGTGCGGGCAGCGCAGCAGGCGACCAAGACTGTGGCAATCGTGTTTCCAGCCCTCAACGATCCTGTTGCAAGCGGACTGGTGGCGAGTCTCGCGCGGCCCGGGGGAAATACCACCGGACTGACTACTCAGGCCGACGACACTGTGGTCAAGTCCATGCAACATCTGCGGGAAATGCTGCCGCGTGCCAGGCGCATCGCGGTGCTCCTCAATCCGGGCAATTCGTCCAATTCGAGAATGCTCGATCAAGTGCGCTCAATTGCCGGAAGGGCCAGCATCACCACGCGTGCGTTCGAAATGACGACAGCGCTCGACAAGGCGTTAGGGGCGATCGCGCAGCACCGCCCCGACGCGCTCGTGGTTCTGCGCGATGCGAATTTGATTAGCCAGCACGAGCGCATCTCAACCTTCGGGCTCAAGAGTGGGATTCCCGTAATTGCCCCCGCAATCGAATTCGTCGATTCCGGCAGTCTGATTGCCTACTCACCGTCACTTGTCGAGATGTATCGCCGCTCCGCAAGCTATGTGACGAAAATTCTTTCGGGAACGAAGCCCGCAGACCTTCCGATTGAGCAGCCGACCAAGTTCGAACTGGTGATCAACATGAAAACTGCCAAAGCGCTCGGGATCAAGATTCCGCAGACCCTTCTGATAAGCGTCGACAGGGTGATCGAGTAAGCAAGGTCAAGAGCGGCCGGCGTCACCTTGCCTTGCGCGCGAGGCGGTATTAACTGGAATGTGGCTCTCGCCCTGAGGTTTCCTTCGTGAGCCGATTTCCGCCATTCCTCGTTTGAATTGGCCGCTGAGTTAGAATTTATTGTGATATCAGTATTAATTCCATACTGACCAGTACAGCGCCGTGTTTTAACTGATATTGACAGTATTCATTTCGCCGTTACGCAAGGCGAGATCGCCGTTCTCGGCCTTGTGATCGCCCTGATCAGCGAATCCCGTCCCACGCCAGCCGCTCGGCTCGCCACGCATCGTGCTCCAAGCGGCAGTTGTAGTCGACGATCATCTCCGCGCGCTCCTTGAGCGAATACGGCGCCCATGCTGGCAGCGCGGGGTGGTTGGGGTCGCCGCGTTGGAGGAACCCGACGCCTGCATCGACCACCTGCTGCGCCACGGCCCCGAGCGGCGTGCCGCCGAATAGGTGCGTGTTGTTGAACAGCATGGCCAGAAACGTGCCGAAGTCGAGGTTGTAGTGCGCGAGCCACGCGCGGCCGCCCGCATTGCACTGGGCCTCGGCCACACGGATGGCGGGCAGGCGCCAGTTGGCGTCGGTGACGATATCGGCAAGCAGCGTCGAGGGCGATGCGCCGGGGCGGGCCTGGCGATACACATCGACGATGGCATCGGCCCGCTCTCCGACGTTTGCGCGCACGTAGTCGCGCAATTCCGCTTCGTTCCCCCAGCCCCAGCGAAAGGGCTTGTGCGCGGTGCCGTCGAAATGCTCGAAGCGCGCGGCCTCGATCATCACCGGGACATTCTTCGCGCTGCCCTTGGCGATGGCCTCCGTTGGTGCATCGTGCAACACCTTTCCATCGATTACCGGCGCGAACCACAGTCCGTCGGCCAGCGTGGAGGGGAAGGCGCGGATGGCGGGCAGCTTGGCGAAGGCGCTCTTGGTCGCCTGAACGAGCTGCAGGGCGGGGACGGCATTCAGCTTGTCGATTTCACCGCGCCCGATGCCGAGTTCGGCAAGCAGCGCGTGCGTGGCCCGCGTGGCGGCGTCGATGGTGACGCGATGCCACATCAGGTAGCCGTTCATGATGATGGCCTTGTGCGCGAGGCCCTGCGCGGCGGGCATGCCGAGCCACGTCCAGGTCTTCGAGCCGCCGCCCGAGCCGCCGGCGATGGTGATGTTGCCCGGGTCGCCGCCGAACGCCGCGATGTTGTCGCGCAGCCACGTGATGGCCGCAACGAGGTCGAGCATGCCGTTGTTGCCAGACGTGGCGTAGCGCTCGCCCATGGCCTCGGCGAGGTAAAGGTGGCCGAACGCGCCGAGCCGGTGGTTGACGGTGACCACGACCACATCGCCATGCCGCGCGAGGGCCGAGCCTTCGGCGGCCACGCGCGAGCCCGAGCCGACGCTCCAGCCGCCGCCGTGGAACCACACCACCACCGGGCGCTTCTTTGCGTGGCCCGAGCCGGGCGTCCACACGTTGAGGACGAGGCAGTCTTCGCCGAGGGTTCCCTCGCGCAGGCTCAGGCCCGTCTGCGCGCCCATCCCGAGGCGCCACGGCGCCATGGCGGCCCACTCGGCGATGCCCGGGTCTTCGGCGCGGATCATCTGCGGGCAGGAGGGGCCGAACTCAAGCGCCTCGCGCACGCCGGCCCAGGGGGCAGGCGCTGACGGCGGCAGGAAGCGGTTCCTGCCGCTCGTGTCGCCGCCGTAGGGAATGCCGCGGAAAACCTCGATGCCGCCGGAGACGCTGCCGCGAACCTTGCCGGCCGTCGTCTCAACGATGGGTGTATGCGACGACATGGCCGGTTACTCCGGTTCGATGTTGAACTGGCGCGCCTGCTCGGTAAAGAACTGCGTGTATTGGCCATGGCGTTGCTGGGCGACGGCGGCCGTCGAGCCGACCGCGGAGAGGCCGAACTTCTTCAGCGCGTCCTTGACATCGTCGCGCGCCAGCGCCGCATTGATGGCGGCGCGCATCTTGTCGATGATGGGCTGCGGCGTGCCCTTGGGCACGTGCATCATGTATTCGACGCCGATGACCGAGGGCAGGCCGAGTTCGTTGAACGTCGGCACGTTGGGGAAGGCGGGCAGGCGGTGGTCGCCGGTTGTCGCGATCGGCGTGATGCGCGCGGCGTTCTGCGCCACGGCGGCTTCGGTGAAGAACGATAGCTGCGTTTCATTGGTATAGGCCGCCATCCACATCTGCGGCGAGCCGCCCTTGTAGGGCACGCCGGTGAGCTGGGTGCCGTATTTCTGGTTGATGGCCAGCATGAAGAGGTTCTGCGTGGTCTGCACGCCGCCGTGGCCCTGGAACACCTTGCCGGGATTGGCCTTGGCGAAGGTCACCATGTCGGCGAAGGTCTTGTAGGGCTGCTGGTTGTTCGCCGCGTACATCAGCGGCGTCGAGGCGATGATGGAAATCGGCGGGAGGTCGGACACCGGATCGAAGGTGAGGTCCTTCATGAAGGCCTTGGCGGTGGCCAGGTTCTGGTTCGAAACCAGCACCGTGTAGCCGTCCGGCGCCGAGCGGGCGACGGACTCGAAGGCGATGCGGCCGCTGGCGCCCGGGCGATTGTCCATGACGATGGGTTGCCCCAGCACGCCAATCATTGCCGGCGACATGACGCGCATCATGTTGTCGGGGGTTGCTGCTGCCGCAAGATTGGTGATGACGCGGATGGGCTTGTCCGGGTAGGCCTGCGCGGTCGAGTGCCCGGAGAGCAGCAACGTGAACAGTGCGATGATGGCGACAGCGGTCTGGCGCATGAACATGGTTTGCTCCTTGTGAATGCCGATCTTGGAATCGCAGGCAGATTCTAGTCTCAATGCAACAGTCGATTCCCCACGCGGTCCGGTGTGGCCATCAGTCGGTCAGTCCCGCAAACGGATTCGCTTCGCCGGCCGGCAGCGGCACTTCGAGGCCCTTGATGGTCATCGAGATCAGGCCGTAGTAGCCGAGGATGCCGACGAGGTCGACAACGCCGGTGTCGCCAAGGGTCTTGTGTGCGCGCGCCGCGGTGGCATCGGACACCTTGCGCGTGCGCAGCAGCTCGCGCGCGTAGTCATAGACGATGCGCTCGTCTTCCTGGGTGAACGACGGCGCCCGGCCGGTGCGCAGCGCCTCGATGTTCTCCGCGGTGTGGCCGGCCTTGGCGGCGATGGGTGCGTGCGCGTACCACTCGAAGGGCGCGCGCCAGTATTCGGCCGTCACCAGGATGGCGAGCTCCGACAGCCGCGGCGGCAGGCAGGTGCCGTAGCGGCAGAACGCGCCCAGCGCCTGCGCGCGCTCGGCGAGGCCTGGCGACTGCAGCCAGGCAAGCAGCGGCCCCTCGACGCGCCCGCGCGGGCCGCTGGCGATCATGTCGTAGACGCGGCGCTGCTCGGGGGTCATGGTTTCGGGGTTCAGGGGTTGCAGTCGGCTCATGGTTCCTCGCTTCTGTGGTTGGTTGGATTCAGATTCAGGCAATGCGCTTTCCCTGTTGCTGCCAGTACGGCTCGCGCAGCTCGCGTTTCATGAGCTTGCCGATGGTGCTGCGTGGCAGCTCGTCGCGGAATTCCAGCGCGGACAGGCGCTGCAGCTTGCCCAGTCGCGCATTGGCCCATTGCAGCAATTCCGGCTGCGTGAGGGTTGACTCGGGGGCCTTCACCACCAGCGCGAGCGGCGTCTCGCCCCAGGCTTCGCTCGGCACGCCGATTACCGCGCAGTCTTGCACGTCCGGATGCTGCGCGAGCACGCCCTCGAGGTCGGCGCTGTAGATGTTGAAGCCACCGGAGATGATCATGTCCTTGGCGCGATCGAGCAGGATGACGAAGCCATCTTCGTCCATGCGGCCGATATCTCCGCTGCGCTGCCAGGCCCGGCCTTGCTCATCCACCCAGCGCGCCTGCGCGGTCTCCTTCGGCTTGTTGAAGTAGCCGTCCATCATGTACGCCGAGTGGCCGATCAATTCGCCGGCTTCGCCGCGCGGCACTTCGCGCATCTGTGCATCGACGATGCGAAATTCCATGCCCGGGAAAGGAACGCCCACCGTATGCAGCTTGTCCGGGTGATCATGTGCCTGCAGCATGCATCCCACGCCGCCCTCGGTCATGCCGTAGATCTCGGTCAGCCTGCCGGGCCAGTCGCTGATCAGCCAGCGCTTCAGGTCGGCCGACAGCGGCGCGGAGGTCGAGAATTTCCAGCGGAACGACGACAGGTCATAGGCGTTGAAATCCGCGATTTCCCGCAGCCGCCGGTACTGCACTGGCACCTGCATCGTATGGGTCACGCGTTCGCGCTGCGCGAGCTCCAGGTAGGCCCTAGCGTCCGATTTTCGCATCAGGATCACCGCGCCGCCCCAGGCCACCGCCGGCAACAGCGCGAACTGCGTGGTGTTCGAATACAGGGGCGTGGAGATCAGCATGCGCGCCTGCTCGCCGAACTGGTAGCCGGTGCGCGCAGCCCAGTAGGACTTGCGCGAGAAGTGGCTGTGCAGGATGCCCTTGGGAACACCGGTCGTTCCCGAGGAGTAGATCAGGTAAAACGGGTCGGATTCATCGACCGGCACGCCAGGGTTCGTGCGCGGCTGCTCCCGCAGCCAGGATGCGTAATCGACCCAACCGGAAGTGGCGGCGTTCGCAGCGGTGTCGAAGACGATGCACCGCTCGTCGGGCAGCAGCGGATTGCCGGCACGCGCCTGCTCGGCCAGCGCCAGCATGCGCCCGGAGGCAAACAGCATTCGCGCCCCGCAATCGGCGAGCATCAGCTTGAGCGCGCCGGCATCGGCCATGCCTGAGAGCGGGACGGCGCAATTGCCCGCCCGGATGACGCCGAAGAACGTGACGAAGTACGCCAGCGAATTCTCGGCGAGGATGGCCACCTTTTCCGTTTTGCGCAGCCCGCCAGCGATGATGCCGTGGGCCACCTGGTTGGCCTGCCGGTCGAACTCAGCCCAGGACAGTCGAACGTCCTCGAATACCAGCGCATCATCCACCGGGCGCCTGCGCGCGTGGTATTCGATCAGCGCGCTGATCTGGGCGTTCGGGTTGAAGTCCTCTGGCATGGAAAGCCCGTGCATGGATGCGGGGGATATTACTTCACCCACCGCGTGGCGCTGCCCTACAGCCAGCGGCGAACCTGCTGGCGGTACGCCGCATAGTCGTCCCCGAACAGTCGTTCCAGCACCCGCTCCTCGGGCGCGATCTGGAAGCGGTCGATCCATGCGAAGAACAACAGCGGTCCCGCGATCGCCAGTGGCGCGGCCAGGAACAATGCCCACGCCATGAGCAACAGCAGCATGCCCACGTACATCGGGTTGCGCGTGATGCGGTAGACCCCGGAAGTCACGAGTGCCGTGGTCTTGGCCGGCTTCAAGGGGTTCACCGTGGTCTTCGCGCGCAGGAAGCGCGCCAGGCCCGCCAGGTCGAAGGCGGCGCCGATGAGGGCGATGACTATGCTGCCGGCGATGCGGGTCGCGGACGGAATGTCGAGTGTCGGGGTGACGCTCGACAGGAACCACATGGCCGCCGCGCAGGCGAGGCCCACGACCGGCGGCGGGATCTTCAGTTCGAGCGATGGCATGTCACGCGTTCAGCGGGCGGCGCGGGCGTCAATCACCGGCGCGGCCACGAGGGCATGCCCTGGCCTCGGTAAGGCCCATTGAATACTGACAGAAAAAGTACTCGATCGATGTCATTTGTACGCACACTGAAGAATTACTGACATGCATCCGCTGCGACCCTGGGGGCCCTGTTATCCCCGCCACGCTGAAGGCGTCCGCTTGCCCCAGCCGCCTATCCCTGCCGCTTATCCTAAGCGCAGCCCCAACTGCAGCAACTCATCCCAGGCGTCGCCCTTCGCCAAGCCCTTGACCATGCGATCGATGCGCGCCGCATGCGATATGGCGGCGAGCAGCGCCTCGCGCCCGACGCGCTTGGCGGCGCGACCGATCAGTGACACGCGCGGCTCGCCCCAGACGCGGTTCTCGCGGCACACGTCGGCCAGCGGCCGTCCCTGCGCGAGGCCCTGCTGCACGCGGGCGATGGCGCGGATTTCCTCGGACACCACCCACAGGATCCGAGGCGGGGCTTCGCCTTCGCCTTTCAGGCCATCGAGCATGCGCGCGAGTCGCGCCTTGTCGCCGGCCATCATCGCCTCGGTGAGCTTGGTGGCGTCGTAGCGCGCGACGTTGAGCACGGTATCGCGCACCGCATCGAACGACAGTTCGCCGGGCGCAAGGAGCAGCCCGAGCTTCTGGATTTCCTGGTGCGCCGCGAGGAGGTTGCCCTCCACGCTGTCGGCCATGAATGCGAGGGTGTCCTTGTCGGCGCGTTGCTTTTGCCTGGCCAGGCGGCCGGCGATCCAGTCGGGCAGGCGCGCGCGCTCGATGGGGTAGATCTCCACGGTGCTGCCGGCGCGCGCCAGCGCCGTGAACCAGGCGGCCGACTGGTCGCGCTTGAACAGGCGCGGAACGGTGACCACCGTGAGCACTTCGGGGGAAAGGGACTTGCAGTACTCGACGATGGCCTCACTGCCCTGCGTGCCGGGCTTGCCGCTGGGGATGCGCAACTCGACGATTTTCCTGTCGCCAAAGAGCGACATGCTCGCCCCTGCCGAATGCAGGGCGCCCCAGTTGAAGCTGCGGTCCACCACCAGCACGTCGCGCTCGGAGAAACCTTCGGCGCGCGCCTTCTTGCGGATGGTGTCGCCGGCTTCCATGGAGAGCAGCGGTTCGTCGCCGTGCAGCAGGTACAGCGGTGCAAGACCGCGGGACAGGCTCGCCTCGAGCTGGTCCGCGCGCAGGGATGCCATCTAGCCTTCCGGCGTCACGCGCGCAGTGGCTAGCCGGCGCAGCACCTGCTGCACCATGTCCGACTGCATGTCGCGGTAGAGGAGGGCTTCCTCGGTCTCCTTGGCGAGCACCTGCGCGTCGTTGAACGAGATGTCGCGCGTGAGCGTGATCTCGTTCTCGGGCAGGAACTCGCGGCCGCGTGTGTCGACGACGCGAAACCCGAACTTGTACTTGAGCTGGAATTCGCGCACGCGACCGGCCGAATTGAACGACAGGATGACCTTCTCGCGCTGGTCGACCGACATGATCAGTTGCGCCTGTGCCTTGTCCGCAGACTCGACAAGCTTGGTCTGCGTGCCGCTGGCGATATTGCGCTTGAGTTCCACCGCCAGTGCCGTGGTGCCGGGCACGTAAAGCGTGGCGAACGGCAGCGTGGTCTGCCCGCGCAGCTGGAAGCCGCAGCCCGCTAGCGCGAATGCAATGGCGAGTGCCGCCAAAGTGAGGTGCGCACGTCGAAAGTTCGGGCTGGAAAAGACGGCCATCAAGTCACACTACCACATTGACCAGTTTGCCTGGCACCACGATGACCTTCCTGACCGGTTTTCCATCGGCGAGCCGCAACACCGCTTCATGGGCGCGCGCCAGCGCTTCAATGGCCTCGCGCGTGGCCGTGGCCGGCGCCTTCACGTGGCCGCGCAACTTGCCATTGACCTGCAGCACCAGTTCGATCTCGTCCTGCACCAGCGCCGCCTCCTCGGGCTCGGGCCAGGCGGCGCGCAGCACATCCTCGCCGTAGCCCAGGTCGCGCCAGAGCTGGTGGCAGATGTGCGGCGTGATGGGTGAGAGCACGCGCAGGAGCACCGAGAGGCCCTCTTCGGTCACTTCGGCATGCTGCGAAGGATTGTCCCTGGGAGCCGCCTTGAGCGCGTTGAGCATCTTCATGCACGCCGAGGCCACGGTGTTGAACTGGAAACGGCCGAGGTCGTAGTTGGCCTGGCGCAGGTTCAGGTGGATTTCCCTGCGTGTCGCAGCCAGCCCCGCTGGCAGTTTTGCGCCGGCAAGTGCTCTTGCCGCCGGCAGTTTCGCGCGCACCGTCTGGTCGTAGTCCACGGCGAAAGCCCATAGCGACTTGAGGAAGCGCGCCGAGCCGTCCACGCCGGTGTCCGACCACAGCAGCGTGGCTTCCGGCGGGCTGGCGAACATCATGAAGAAGCGCGCCGTGTCCGCGCCGTACTCTTCGACCAGCGACTGCGGGTCTACGCCGTTGTTCTTCGACTTCGACATGGTGCCGATGCCTGCCGACTCCACCGGCTTGCCGTCCGCGCGCAGTATCGCGCCCGTTCGTTTGCCCGCCTCGTCGGTGGTGATGTCGATATCGACCGGGTTGAAGTACTTGATCTTCCCCTGGCCTTCCTTGCGAAAGAAGATTTCGTTCAGCACCATGCCCTGGCAAAGCAGGTTCTTGAACGGCTCATCGAACGCCACCAGCCCCAGGTCGCGCATGACCTTGGTCCAGAAACGCGAATACAACAGGTGCAGGATGGCATGCTCGATGCCGCCGATGTACTGGTCCACCGGCAGCCAGCGCTTGACGCTGGCATCGACCATGGCCTTGTCATTGCCTGGGTTGGCATAGCGCATGTAGTACCAGGACGAATCGACGAAGGTGTCCATGGTGTCGGTTTCGCGCTTGGCCGGCTTGCTGCATTTGGGGCAGGCGCAGTTGAGGAAGGCCGCGTGCTTGTTGAGCGGATTTCCTGCGCCATCGGGGACGAGATCCTCGGGCAGCTTCACTGGGAGTTGGTCGTCGGGAACAGGCACGGTGCCGCAGGCGGTGCAGTGGATGAGCGGGATCGGGCAGCCCCAGTAGCGCTGGCGCGAAATGCCCCAATCGCGCAGGCGCCAGGTGACCTGCTTTTCGCCGAGGCCTTTCGCCCCGAGGTCCGCGGCGATGGCGTCGATTGCACCCTGGTAGTCCAGGCCGTCGTACTTGCCGGAACCGATGCAGCGTCCGTGCTCGCCATACCACGGCTCCCAGCCCGCCAGGGAGTAGGGCTTCCCGCCAACGTCGATCACCTGCCGGATGGCCAGGTTGTACTTCTTGGCGAATTCAAAGTCGCGCTCGTCGTGCCCTGGCACGCCCATCACGGCACCTTCGCCGTAACTCATGAGCACGTAATTTCCCACCCACACCTCGACCTTGTCGCCGGTGATCGGGTGGTTGACGTAGAGCCCCGTCGCCATGCCCTTCTTTTCCTGGGTGGCGAGTTCGGCTTCCATCACCGCGCCGCGCTTGCATTCATCGATGAATGCAGCCAATGTCGGATTGTTCTTCGCGGCATGTGTGGCCAGCGGGTGCTCCGCTGCCACGGCGCAGAAGGTCACGCCCATGAGCGTGTCGGCGCGCGTGGTGAAGACTCGCAGTACACCGGCCTTGCCATCGAGCGTATACGGGAAGCCGAGGTTCACGCCCACGCTCTTGCCGATCCAGTTGGCCTGCATGGTCTTCACGCGCTCGGGCCAGCCGGGCAGGGTGTCGAGCGCGGACAGCAGTTCCTCGGCGTACTTGGTGATGCCGAAGTAATACATCGGGATTTCGCGCTTCTCGACGATGGCGCCAGTGCGCCAGCCGCGTCCGTCGATGACCTGCTCGTTGGCGAGCACGGTCTGGTCGACCGGGTCCCAGTTCACCGTGCCCGTCTTCTGGTAGGCGATGCCTTTCTCCAGCATCCGAAGGAACAGCCACTGGTTCCAGCGGTAGTACTCGGGCGTGCAGGTGGCAAGCTCGCGCTCCCAGTCGATGGCAAAGCCCAGCGACTTCAACTGCTTCTTCATGTAGGCGATGTTGTCGTAGGTCCACTTCGCCGGCGGCACGCCGTTGGCCATGGCGGCGTTTTCGGCAGGCAGGCCGAAAGCGTCCCAGCCCATGGGCTGCAGCACGTCGAAGCCGCGCATCTTGTGGAAGCGGGTGACGACATCGCCGATGGTATAGTTCCTCACGTGCCCCATGTGCAGCTTGCCCGAGGGGTAGGGGAACATCGAGAGGCAGTAGTATTTCGGCTTGTCAGGGTCGGTGCCGGCCCGAAATGCAGCGCTCTTGTCCCAATGCGCCTGCGCGTCGCGCTCGATGCGCTCCGGTTGGTAGTGGGGATTGAGGGCGTTGGATTGCATGGCAGCCTGTATATCGCGGAAAACGTGAATTATAACCGCAGGGGTCGGTGCCTCTGTCCCGCTTGCTGTAAGTTGGGCCCGGGCATGTCCGACACTGTCGGCAGGACAACCCATTCAGGAGATCGGCATGACGAGCACGGTTCGTTTTTCACGCTTTGCGGCTTTTGCCGGGATTGCGGCACGGCTTGTCCTTGGGGCGGTCGCTGCGTTGCCGCTCGGATCGGCGCTTGCCGCGAGCGCGCCTGCGCCGCGCGGCGCCAATGTGGTGGTGGAGGCGGTGCAGATGCCGGCATGGGTCGAGCGGGACGGCGCCTCGCAACCGCTCTACCCCGGAATGGAGCTGCGCAACTACGATCGCTTGAAGACCGGGAACGGCTCGCGCCTGTTGCTGCGCACGCGTGACGGCAGCGCAGTCAAGCTCGGTGCCAATGCGACGTTCCGGCTTGGCGGCGCCGAGCAGCGCCCCGGCAACGTATTCGCCGCCAGCATGCAGGTGCTGGAAGGCGCGTTCCGTTTCACCACCGATTCGCTGGCGAAGTATCGCGGCAAGCGCGACATCACCATTCAGGTGGCCAATGTGACGGCCGGCATACGCGGCACCGACCTGTGGGGCAAGTCGGCCCCCAATCGCGAGATCGTCTGTCTCATCGAGGGCCGGATCGAAGTCGCGCCGCAGAACGAGACGCCCATCGCCATGGACCAGCCGCTGCAGTTCTATGTGCGCGAGAACGGCCGCTCGCAGCCCGTCGGGCAGGTGGCGCCGGAGCAGTTGCGCCTGTGGGCGGCAGAAACCGAAATCGAGTCCGGGCGCGGCGCCATGCGTCGCGGCGGCCGGTGGAAGCTGACGCTGGCGATGGCCGACACGCAAGCCGCGGCGCTGGAGGTCTATGACCGCGTGCGCGAAGCGGGTTACCCGGCGCAGATCCTCCCGACGACGGCGGGCGACAAGTCGGTGTATGCGGTGCGCCTGGCCAACCTCGCCTCGCGCGCAGAAGCCGAGGCGCTCGCCGCGAGCTTGAAGGGACAGATGGGGCTGGACGAACTCAAGGTATCGCAATAGTCCGCACGACGGCCGATTGAGGGTGATGCTGGGGGAGTAAAATTGCCGCCAGCATTTTATTGGTGGCGACGTGTCCCTTCTTGACAATCTCAATCCCGAACAACTCGCCGCAGTCACACTGCCCGACCAGCATGCGCTGATCCTCGCCGGCGCCGGCTCCGGCAAGACCCGTGTCCTCACCACGCGCATCGCCTGGCTGATCCAGTCCGGCCGTACCAGTCCCGCGGGGCTGCTCGCCGTGACCTTCACCAACAAGGCGGCCAAGGAAATGCTCACGCGCCTGTCGGCGCAGCTGCCGATCAATACGCGTGGCATGTGGGTGGGCACCTTCCATGGCCTGTGCAACCGGTTCTTGCGCACGCACTTCCGCGAGGCCGGG
>CANJXQ010000046.1 GCA_947478805.1 Betaproteobacteria bacterium
TGGAGACTGCATCCGACCGTCTGCTCGCTGCTGGCCACGGCCTGCGCGACATGGCCTTCAGCCGCACGGGCGCCACAGCCTGAAAACAGGAATGAGTTCAACATGAAACACGCTGCGCATTCGGGCACGCACGCTGAACAGTCCGGCTTGCCGGAAGACCTTTACCTCATCGGCTGCGGCCCGACGCCGCTCGACCCCGCCATGCGCGGCAAGCACCCGGTTCCGGCCGGTGCGAGCGCGAAGACCGTCGGCAACAAGGCCTATAACCTGCTGCGCATGGCGGCCATGGGACTGAGCGTGCCGCAAGGCTTCGTGATCGGCACGCGCTACTGCCCGGTGGCGGCCGCTCCGGAGGCGGCACAGGCGGCCGAGGTGCCGGCGCCCGTGGCGCACTGGAAGCCGGCGCTCGAGCGGCTCGAGCAGGCCACCGGTCTCGTCCTCGGCAGTGCGGCGCGCCCGCTGCTCCTGTCCGTGCGTTCCGGTGCCCCGGTGTCCATGCCGGGAATGATGGAGACCTTGCTCAACATCGGCCTGTGCGATGCGACGCTGCCGGGCCTCATCCGCCTCACCGGGAATCCGCGACTGGCCTGGGACGCCTACCGGCGGCTGGTTGCCACTTTCGGTGAAGTCGTGGGGGGGCTGCCTGCGGAGCTCTTCGATGGTCCCGCAGCCACGGCGGGCAAGGACGAGCGCAGCCTGGATTTTGCCGAACTGCGCGATCTCACGAGGAAGCACCTCGAGACCTATGCCAACGAAACCGGCCACAATTTTCCGCAGAATCCGCGCGACCAGCTGAGTGCGGAGATCAAGGCGGTGTTCGCGTCCTGGAATGCGCCCAAGGCGCGCGAGTACCGGCGCATCAACCGCATCGCCGATGACATCGGCACGGCGGTGACCGTGCAGCGCATGGCGTTCGGCAACAGTGGCGGAAAATCCGGCGCCGGTGTCGGCTTCACGCGCGATCCTAGCTCGGGCGAGAACCGGCTGTGGGTGGACTTCCTGTTCAATGCGCAGGGCGAGGACGTGGTCTCCGGCCGGCGCAATGCGCACGGCCACGAGCTGCTTGCCGAAGCCGCTCCAGCCGTCTGGCGCACGCTGGGCGCGGCCGTGGAAGCATTGGAGCGCGAGTTCGGCGACATGCAGGACTTCGAATTCACCATCGAGAACGGCACCCTATACCTGCTGCAGACGCGCTCGGGAAAGCGCACGCCGCAGGCCGCCGCGCACATCGCCCTCGACATGCTCGACGCTGGCATCATCACGGCGGATGAGGCGCGAAGGCGCACCGAGAAGCTCGACAGCAAGTCGCTCGCCAGCACCCGCATCAAGTTGAAATCCGGGGGCAAGGGCGCGGCCAAGCCTGCTCCGGTGGTGCTCGCCACTGCCGCCTCGGCCAGCATCGGCGTGGTGAGCGGTGAGCTGGCGCTCGACGAGGAGCGCGCGCGCGCGCGCAAGGCAGCCGGTGCCAGCGTGATCCTGGTCCGCCAGGATGCAGAGACCAGCGACATCGCCGCCATGGAGGCCAGCGCTGGCCTCTTGTCGCAGCGCGGCGCCCGCACCTCGCACGCCGCAGTCGTCGCTCGGCAGCTGGGGAAAGTCTGCCTTGTCGGTTGCTCGGCCATGCAGATCGACATGAAGGCGCGCTGCATCCGCTTTGGAGAGCAGGTGTTCGACGAGGGCGACAGCATCACGCTGGACGGAAATGAAGGCCGCGTCTACGCGGGCGAAGTCAGCGTGGTGCGGGAAGTGCCCGAGGAGCTGCTGCGCCGGCTCGAGGCCTTGCGCAAGAAGGATTGAGGGTGGTTTGCCCGCCAATGCACGCACTCCACGAAGGGGAGAACCCATGAATGCGCTGAAGCAGACGCTCGCCGGCGGCAAGCTGGCCGTGATGGTGAACCTCATGTTCAATTCGCCCAACCTGGTGGAATACTTGGGCGCGCTCGGGTTCGAGGCGGTAATGCTGGACTGCGAGCACACCTCGGCCAGCGTGGAGCGGATCGAGGAGCTGGCGCGCGCCGCGCGCGCGGCCGGGATCGCCGCCATCGTGCGTCCGGAGAAGCTCGACGAGGCGCTCATCACCCGCTACCTCGAGTGCAAGGTGAGCGGGCTCATGATCCCGCATGTCGATGACGCCGCAACGGCCCGCCGCATCATCGACGCCGTGCGCTACGCGCTGCCGGCGACCCATGAAGACATTCTCATCATCGCCATGCTGGAGTCGGCCGATGCGATGAAGAACATCGACGAGATCCTTGCGGTCGACGGGATCGATCTGTTCTTCATCGCCCGCGTCGACCTGTCCAAGAGCCTAGGTTTCAAGGGGGACAAGCATCACCCTGAAGTGCGTGCTGCGGTGGACCGGCTGATCGACCGCATCCAGGCTGCCGGCAGGCAGGTTGGCGTGGCGGGGGACTACGACCGGGTGGACGAAATGGCGGGCAAGAAGGTCAACTTGCTCTTTGTCAGCACCAAGGGACTGTTGGAACCCGGCGCGAAGTCCTACCGGCAACGCGCGCTCGCTGCGCGCAGCTGACCCCTGCCGCACGCGGCCTTCTTCGCCGCACACCGTCGTTCGCTGCCCGCATGGGGTCTGCCGCGCATTGTTCCATGTGTAAAATGACAACACTATGCTGACGCGAGACTTTTCCCGCTGCAAGCCGGCCTGCGCTTCGGACGCATCCTGTCCGCGTCGCCGACTGCAGGCGCATTGCGCCGGGTTGCCGCGTCTCCCCCACATTGCGATCGTTCGGTGAGCTCGATGCAGCCAGGCCCCAAGCCGGGAAAAACCGCGGCGCCCCCACCGGTGGCGATCAGTGGATCGTACGCCGACTATCGGGCCGACTGGCTGGCATTGCACGATGAGGCGGTGCTCGAACCCGAGCGGGTGATCGTCGATGCGCACCACCATGTCTGGGACCTGCCGCGGCCGAAGTACATGTTCGGCGAACTGCAGGCCGATGTGGCCTCGGGTCACAATGTCGTGGCGACGGTCTATGTGGATTGCCGCTCGATGTACCGGTGTGACGGGCCGGTTGAAATGCGCTCGGTCGGGGAAGTCGAGTTCGCCAATGGCGTGGCGGCGCAGAGCGCGAGCGGCAACTACGGCACCGCGCGCCTGTGCGCAGGCATCGTCGGCAATGCATCGCTCGGCATTGGCGCGCGGGCACAGGCCGTGCTGGAAGCATTGATGCGCACCGGTGGTGAGCGCTTCAAGGGCGTGCGACAGGTGTCGGCGTGGGACGCCGACCCGGCCGTATCCAAGCCGATTCCCGGGCGTCCGTCGGGCCTTCTGGGGGACAAGACGTTCCGCGAAGGGTTTGCCTGCCTCGGCCCCCTCGGGCTGAGTTTTGACGCCTTCCTTTTCCAGCCGCAGATTCCCGAACTCACCGACCTGGCGCGGGCGTTCCCGGGGACGCCCATCGTGCTCGATCATGCGGGGACTCCGGTCGGGGTGGGGACTTACGCCGGTCGCAAGGATGAACTGTTTGCCGCCTGGAAGTCCTCCATGGCGGAACTGGCTCGCTGCGACAACGTGTACGTGAAACTGGGTGGGCTGGGCATGGTCGTGGCGGGGTTCGATTTCCACACGCGCGCAATGCCACCCGATTCGGTGCAAGTAGCGGCGGGGTGGCGGCCCTACATCGAGACATGCATCGAATTGTTCGGTGCTTCCCGTTGCATGTTCGAGAGCAATTTCCCGCCGGATAAGGGAACTTGCAGCTATGTCGTTCTCTGGAACGCGTTCAAGCGCATCGTCGGCGGAGCGTCGGAATCGGAGAAGGCGGAATTGTTCTCCCGGAGCGCGGCGCGCTTCTACCGCCTGGAATTGCCGGCACTCGAGGCGGAGGGAGGGGCGAAGTGAGCAGCCTCAGCGTGGAGAACCTGCGGGTCAGTTATGCCGGGCGCGAGGGGGCGGTCGTGGCGCTGGACGGTTATTCGCTGGACGTGGCCGAGGGCAGCCTGACCGTGCTGCTGGGCGAGAGCGGTTGCGGCAAGTCGACCGCGCTCAACGCCATTGCCGGGTTGCTGCAGCCCGAGGCCGGCCGTATCACGCTGGGGAACCAGACACTGTTCGACCGTCGGCCGGGTGCGCGCCATGTCACGACCGCGCCCAATCACCGGGACATCGGCATGGTGTTCCAGTCCTATGCCCTGTGGCCGCATCTGTCAGTGATGGAAAATGTCATGTACCCCGCCAAGCGCCGGGGCGCCGATCGCACCGAGGCGGCGCGCGCCGCGCTCGAAGTGCTCAAGACCGTCCGCTGCGACGTGCTCGCAGACCGCTACCCTGGCGAACTGAGCGGTGGCCAGCAGCAGCGCGTGGCGCTGGCGCGCGCTATGGTGGCGCGGCCCAAGCTACTCCTGTTCGATGAGCCGCTCAGTAACCTGGACGCGGGACTGCGGCGCGGCTTGCGCGATGAACTGGCAAGGCTGCACCGGCAACTGGGCTTCACCGGCGTGTACGTCACCCACGACCAGTCCGAAGCCCTCGCGCTGGGCACCGAACTCGCAGTCATGGATGGAGGCAAGATCGTCCAGCTGGGCAGCCCCGAGAACATCTACCAGCGCCCTGTGAGTGAATTCGTGGCTCGTTTTTTCGGTGCCAATGTCATTTCGGGGGACCTGCTGCCGCCGGGTCGCCTCGAAACGGTGGCGGGAACTTTCGAATACCATGGCAATACGCCAGTCGGGCCGGTGGTGGTTGCATTCATGCCGCACGCGGCGGAAATCGAAACCGACGCCGATGGGAAGATGCATGTCTCGGCCGCCATGTACCTGGGGTCGCACTGGGAGGTCCGCCTGGATGGCGCGAACGAGGAAGTCCTCGTTGAGCAGCCCGCTGCACAGACGCCGCCTGCGCCGGGCACTCGCGTGCGCCTGCGCATCCCGCCGGACAAGGTGCACGCCTACCCGGCCAGGCCATGAGCGGGCAGAGGTGATCAAGGGCGAAAACCAGGCGGCCCGCATCGTCAACAGCAATGACTTGGTAGCAACGTGTACCCAATAGGAGGAGTCGATATGAACTGTAAATCTGGTCGTGGTGTTTCAAGAAGCGGCTTGCGCATGTCTCTGGCCGCGTTGATCGGCGCAGCGCTGTCCCTGCCCGGCATGGGCCTCGCTGCCGACATGTCGGCCGTCTGCAAGGGCGGCGCAGGTTGGAACCAGGTACTGCAGGAGGCGAAGAAGGAAGGCGAGGTGCTGATGTACTCGACCCGCGCCGATGCGGACAACGCGCGCCTCTTGGCGGGCTTCACCAAGAAATACCCGGAAATCAAGGCCAACTCGATCCGCCTCATTGGCAGTCGCATGAACGAACGCATCGAGCAGGAACTGAAGGCGGGTGTGCCGACGGGTGACATGATGGTGTTCACCGATCCGAACTGGATGGCGGAAAGGCTGAAAGCGGGCGCGCTGGTGGCGCCTTGCGGCCCTTCGTTGCAACTGTGGCAGAACGCGCAGAAGTTCTATCCCAACCGGGAACTGGTGCCGATCGTGAATGAACCGTGGGTGCTCGCCTACAACACCAACCTCGTGAAGACCAAGCCGACAGACTGGAACGACCTGCTGGCCGACAAGTCGCTGCAGGGCAAGGTGGGCCTCAACGAAGTGAGCGGCGTTACTGTCGCCATCTGGGCCGAAATCGTCGAGAGCCGGGCCGGTGCCGGCTATTTCGACAAGATTGCGCCGTTCAAGCCGCGCATCTACCCGAATTCCGCGCCGCTCACGCAGGGCATCATAGCCGGCGAGATCGCCTGGTCGCCCTACTCACTGCCGAGCACCATCGAGCCCCTGCGCGCGAAAGGCGCACCGATCGAATGGATCGTGCCCAATAGCGGCACATTCCTGCTGCAGCGATTCGCGCTGGTGCTCAAGCAGGCGCCGCATCCCGCGGCCGCACTGGTGCTGATGGACTACGCCATGAGCGCCGAGGGACAGAACCTCATCAACGGCAACCGCCAGGGCGTGACGGTGGCTCCCGGCGTCAAGCTCGACACCGAGTTGAAGGTGGATCTGTCCAAGGTGGCGGTGGTGGACCAGACGAAATACGGCACCGAGACGTTGAACAAGTGGACGCAGAAATTCAACCAGCTCTACCGCTAGCGCGCGCAACGTTGGCAGACCTGGGGGCAGGGGTGTCGCCAGCGAGTGCTGCGCGCCAGCCCATTCGTCCCAACGAGCGGGAGATCTGAGGATGGGAGAGCCTCCGGCATTCGGGGTCGCCCGCTCGACCGGGGCGATGGCGTCGCTGCGGGACGGCGCCTCTTCCGCCGCGCCATGGGTGCTCGCCGCCATCGTGTGCCTGCTGGTGCTGTACCCGCTCGTCGAGCTCATGCGCCAGCCCTTTGCCGACTTGCCCAAGGTTTGGCAGCAGGCCACCCAATTGCCCAGCCTCGGGCGCATCATGTGGAACACGGTTGTGCTCGCCTTCGGGTCGATGTTCCTGGCGGTGCTCGTGGCGATGGTGCTTGCGTGGTGCCGGGCGAACATGACCGGCAAGACCGGCGCTGCAGCGCAGGTGATTTCCATCCTGCCCATGGTGGTGCCGCCGCTGGCCGGCGTGATCGGCTGGGCCTTCCTGATGTCGCCTTCTGTCGGCTACCTGAACGTGTTGCTGCGCAAGCTGCCGTTCCTGGACACCTTGCAGGACGGCCCCTTCGACATCTATTCGCTGTCGTGGATCGTCATCATCACCGGCATCTACCTTATTCCGTATGCGTTCGTGTTCCTCCAGGCCGGTCTTGCCAACATCGATCCGCGCCTGGAGGATGCGGCGCGCAGCGCCGGCTCCGGCTGGTGGGGCACGCAGTTTCGCATCGTCCTGCCGCTGCTGCGGCCGGCCCTGCTGTATGGCGGCGGTGTAGTGGCGCTGCTCGCGCTCGGGCAATTCACGGCGCCGCTGCTGCTCGGTCGTACCAAGGGCATCGACGTCATCACCACGCAGCTCTACCGGCTGACCGGCGCGCCGCCAGCGAACTATCCCCTGGCCGCATTCATCGCGCTGCCTATCGTGCTGCTGGCGCTGGCCGGGGTCGCGGCGCAGCGCAGCGCGCTCAAGGGGGGACTGCGCTTCGTGATGACGGGCAAGGGGACGGCGCGCGCCCGAGGCCACAATGCGCTGCTCATGCTGCCCATCATCCTGTACAGCATCGTGCTGGTGATCCCGCCCATCATCGGGTTGGTCATCGTTTCCCTGTCGCCGTTCTGGGGCGCGCCGCTTGCGCTCGAATCGATGAGCCTTGCGGCGTTCGCCGAAGTGATGGACAGCCGGGCATCGGTCGATGCGGTGATGAATTCCATCAAGTATTCGGCCATTGCGACGGTATGTTGCCTCGTGCTGAGCCTGATGGCGGCCTTCGTCGCAACGCGAACCCGTGGGGCCGCCCGCACGGTCATCGACTATGTGGTCAATGTGCCGATTGCCGTCCCGGCCATCCTCTTCGGCATGGCGATTTTCGTGTCATTTGCTCTCGGACCCATCATGCAGTTCCTGCGCACGAGCTTCGGCATCCGCCTGTATGGCTCTAGCGCGCTGATCGTGCTGGCCTACGTCATCCTGGTGCTGCCGCACGGAACGCGCATGGTGATGAGCGGGATCGCCCAGATCAACCCGCAGCTGGAGGCGGCGGCGCGCGTGGCCGGATCCACGCTGGCGGGCGCCGTGGCGCGCATCATGGTGCCGCTGTTGCGCCGGCACCTGGCCAGCGCGGCCATGCTGATGTTCATTCTGCTGTCACATGAATTTGCCGCGTCGTCACTGCTGTTCGGGCCGAACACGCAGGTGCTCTCGACGCTGCTGTACGGGCAATGGGACACCGGAACCTACCCGAAGGTGGCGGCATTGGCCCTGATCATGGTGGCTATCGCGCTGGCGGGCATCTCGCTGATCGCCCTGCTGGACAGCGGGCGCACGGGCTGGCGGCCCTGGCGTCGCGCCAAGCACGGCGCCGGCTGAAACAACGCGGGGGCGCGAGGCCCCTGTCTCACGTTTCCGGTGCGCCGAGCGACTTCAGCACCTTGCGGGCGGTTTCCAGTTCCTCAGGTGTGAGGTGCGCGAGTTGCCGCGCCTCGAAGGCTGCCGCGCGCCGCCGCAAGGACAGCACGCGCACCAAGCCTTCGGGCGTCACCGCGCAGCCGCCATTGGGCCGGCGCGCGGCAAATCCGAGGTCGAGCAGCACTGCGATGGCATCATCGACTGCGGACGGGCTCACGAAAGCCCTGCGGGCGATCGCCTCCGTTGTCGCCTCCGGATGGCGCTCGACCATGGACAGCACGCGTCCCTGGGTGATGGTCATGCCCTCGGCATCGCGCTCGGCCTGGAATCCCGTCGACAGGCGGCTGAACGCGTCCCACAAGAGGCCGAGCGTGGTGTCGGTGATTGGCGCGCCGTTGCCGTTCGCGTCCGATTCCTTGGCCGCTGCCGGATAGTCGATCGCGAGGCCGAAACGGCCGTGCGCGAAGAGCAACAGCGGCCGTCCGTTGCGGGTGAAGCGCTGCACCTCGCCCAGCATGATGAAATGGTCACCGGCATCGATGGTCGAATGCGTGCGGCATTCAAAGGTCGCAGCCACGCCCTGGAACAGCGGCGCATCGCCGAGCCCGGGCTGCCATTCGACCCCCGTGAACTTGTCGCCGCCAGAGCGCGCGAAGTGACCGGCGAGTTCCACCTGGTCGGATGCAAGCACGTTGACGGCGAAGTGCGCTGCCTGGCTGAATACGCCAAGGCTTTGCGAGCTCTTTCCCAAGGCCCACTGGATGAGCGGGGGATTGAGTGATACGGAGGAAAACGAGTTGGCGGTCATCCCGCCCAGCTGGTCGCCGTGACGAGCGGTGATGATGGTGACGCCGGTTGCGAAATGGCCGAGGGCACGACGGTAGGCGCGGTTGTCGTCCCGCGGGTCTCCCGACTCCAGGGTTTCGTACGCCATTTTTTCCGGATGTCCAGGATTGCTCATGAAAACATTGCGCCTTTCGCCAGCTGCCGCCCCTGGGGCATGGTTTGTGTCGTGATCACTGGGAACATCAAGCCGCGAGGGCGTGGCTTTTCGTCAGCGCCGTCAGGCGCGGCTGGACTTCCGTGGCGTAGAGCCTGAGGCTGTCGCAGATCTCGTCGTGGGACATGGTGCCGCCGGCCTGAACCAGCAACTGACCGAAGCCTCCCACCGAGTCGTAGAACGTCTTGATCTGCTGGTACACCTGGTCCGGGGTACCGGCGAACAGCACATTATTGAGGATCTGCTCGCGCGGGGTCGGCGGGTTGGACATCGGCGTCCCGTCGGGCAGCAGCTTGTTGCGGTGCGTGACCGTGGTTCCTGCCTTGAGGAAACGCGCATTGTCGGCATGGGGCAGCGCGCCCGGCGGATTGATAAATCGCGGCTCGATGCGTTCGGATGCCTTTACGAAGTCGAGGATCTTGCGGCCGCGCTCAATGGCCGTTGCTTCGTCCCTCGCGACGGCCACGTAACCTAGGTAGGCGAAGCGGTCGAGGGGCGCCGGGCGCCCGTGTGTCTTGAGGAATTCCTCCCGGTAGAGCGGGAACGACTGGCGCGCAGCCTTGGCGACGGCGGTGATGGCCAGCACGTGGCCGCGGCGGGCGGCTTCCTTGGCCGTGTTGGTGCTGAGCGTGGTCAGCCACATCGGCGGCGTCGGCTTCTGGTAGCAGGGGGGAATGACGTTCATGTAGCGATAGTTGAAATTCCTGCTCTCGTAGCTGAGCGAACCGTCGCGCTTGGACAGGGCCGCGACGATGAGGTCATGCGCCTCCCAGTAGCGGTCCGGTGCCGTGACCGGATGCGCGTTCGAGATGTAAAGCTCGAACGCCGTTCCCTTGATCAGCCCGAGCTCGAGCCGGCCGCGCGACAGCGTGTCCACATAGGCGATCTCCTCGGCGATGCGGTAGGGGTCCATGCGACTCATGACCGGCACGCCGAGGGCCAGCAGGCGCGCGTTGGTCGTGTGCGAAGCGATGATGCCCAGCGTCATCAGGCAGGACACGTTCATGCACGTGTAGGTGGCATGGTGCTCGTTGGCCATGATGTTCAGGCCCAGCGAATCGCACAATTTGCATTCTTCTATGTAGTCGCGCAGCAGGCGGTGTGCAATTTCCGGGTCGACCAGGGA
This sequence comes from Betaproteobacteria bacterium, assembly GCA_947478805.1. Classification (GTDB taxonomy): domain Bacteria; phylum Pseudomonadota; class Gammaproteobacteria; order Burkholderiales; family SG8-39; genus CAIYPG01. Next base: position 10,120 of record CANJXQ010000046.1, read on the forward strand.
ACTGGGCGAGGTGACCTTCGGGGTGACATCGCGGTCCCACGCGGGGTAGTAGGACTGCTCGGAGAAATACCAGCTTTGCATGGCCTTCCCTTTCTAAAAGTTTCCAACAATGCGGGGGGAGTACTCCTCCCGCACTCCCCTGCACCAGATGACCCTGACGGTCATTCAGTCAGGGGCTATCAGAGCTTTTTCCCCCGCCACCGGCGGGCAGCGTATCGACGAAGCGCGCGACGGATGCAACGAAATGCTCCGGCTGCTCGATGTGGGGGTAGTGGCCGGCCTGGTCGATGATTTCCATGGACGCGCCGGGAATGGCGCTTTCCCAATGGCGGCCGTAGTCTGGCGGCACCACCCGGTCTTCCGCTCCCCAGATCAGGCGCGTGGGCACCTTGATGCGGTGCAGCCGGTCGGCCAGTTTCTGGCTGTGCAGCGTGGGCGACCAGCCGAACAGCGCGAACGACTCATGATTGCGCGCCATGCGCGTCGCCGTCTCGTCGTCCAGGTGAGCGTAGGTCTGCTGCTGCAGTTTCGGGTCGTGGTAGAGGTGCCGCGCCTGCTCATACTGCGGCACGGAGAACAGGTCGAAGATCTCGCGTGTCATCGGGCCGGCAAATTTCGCGCCCACCGTGTCGACGAGGCACAGGCCGGCGATGCGGGCGGTCGACTTCACGGCGATTTCGGCGGCGATCCAGCCGCCGAACGACACGCCCAGCACGAGGATGTTCTCGAGGCCCTGCGTCTCGATGTAGTCGAGGTAGAGGTAGGACAGGTCATCCACGGTGCTGATCGATTGGGGCAGGGACGAGCGGCCAAACCCGGGGTGCGAAGGCGCGATGACGCGGAACCGCGATGCCAGCGAGGAGACAAAAGGGGCGCTGGCGTCGAAGCCGTCGCCGGGGTGCAGGAAGAGCACCGTGCGCCCCTTTCCGCCCTCCCAGACCTCCAGGTCGACGCCGGAAAGCGAAACTTGCCGTGATTGCCCGGACGTTGCATTGGTTTGCATGGATTCAGCCTGTCGGTGGTTGTTCCGGCGCTGCAGGACTTGCCTTGCGCGACTTCGCCTGCCTTGGCGGAAGCCCCGGGAGCGTTCCGTCATTATGTTGGACTTTACATCGACTCATGTTTTATCGTCAATGCGGCTTGAGGGTGGCGTTGACCGATCGAGACGCTATCCATTAGCATCGACACGTTTGCGCTGCCGCCCTTTTGCGCTCTTGCCATTTGCATTGCGTTTGCAGTCTGGCCCGACCGTCGACCGTGCGGCGACCGTGCAGCACAATCCTTGCGAACCTTTGCGTTCGCATCTGACGATTGGAGGGGGCCGCCTTGGAAACGCTCGCAATCGAGCCGCGCGGCTCGGTGCATGTGCTGTGGCTCAATCGCCCGGAAAAGCGCAACGCCATCAACCGGCTCATGATGGACGAGCTCGAGCAGGCGCTCGCCGCCCTGGCGATGGATGAAGGATGCCGCGTGATTCTCCTTGCCGGCAAGGGGCCGGCCTTCAGCGCGGGTTTCGATATCGACAGGGGCCCCGGCGGGTTCGCGCCGGCACCGGACCCGGTGTCCGACGCGATCGACCTTGAGCAGCGCATGGACCGCTTCATGGCCATCTGGAGCCACCCCAAGCCGATTGTTGCGGCAGTGCACGGGCATTGCATTGCGGCCGCAACCCTGCTCGGCATGTTTGCGGACATCACCCTCGTTGCGAGCGACGCGGTCATCGGCTATGCGGCCATCCCGCTGGGTGGCGGTTATATGGATCCGGTGTGGGTGCACCTGGTCGGGCCCAAGCGTGCCAAGCAGCTCTTCCTTGTGCCTGGCGGCACCATCAGCGGCGCGACTGCGGCCGACTGGGGCTGGGCGAATTACGCCGTCGACCCGGACAAACTGTTCGACGAAGCGCTCGACGTGGCAACGCGCATGTCGCGCATGCCCGCGGACGTGCTGCGGTTGCGCAAGCAGGCCATCAATCGAATGGTCGAGCTATCCGGGTTCCGCGAGGGCGTCCGCATCGGTGCGCAAACCGACGCCTTGCTGCACCAGTCGCCGTCGATCAAGCGCCTGCGCGGCGCGATCGGAGAATTCGGCCTCAAGGAGGCCATACGCCGCTTCCAGTCCGGCGAACTGGACGCCTGAATGAATCCGACCTGGAGCCCTGAAGACGAGGACTTCCGCCGGCAATCGCGCAACTGGCTGAGCGAGAACCTGAAGCAGGTCGACATCTCGCATTTCGACGGACCGGCGGCATTGCCCGGCCTCTTGGCATGGGAAGCCCGGTTGCGTGATGCGCAGTTCAATGCCGTCAGCTGGCCCCGCGAGTTCGGCGGCCAGGGGTTCGATGTGTTGCGCGCCATCATCTTCAACGAGGAGTACTTCAGCGCCGGGGCGCCGCGTCGTCTGAACTTTCCGGCACTGGGCCTCTTGGGGCCGACCTTGATGGCAGTGGGCACGCGCGCGCAGCAGTCCGAGCGGCTGCCGAAAATGCTCTCCTGCGAGGAGATCTGGTGCCAGGGCTTCAGCGAGCCGGGCACAGGCTCCGACCTGACGGGGTTGAAAACGCGGGCCGTGCGCGATGGCGAGCACTACATCCTCAACGGCCAGAAGGTGTGGGTAACCAATGCTCACTTTGCCAACCGCATGTTCATGCTGGCGCGCACCGGCGAGCCGGGATCGCGCCATCGCGGGCTGACCTACTTTCTCGTCGACCTGAAGACCCGCGGTGTCGAAGTGCGGCCAATCCGCCAGATCAACGGGGCGGCGCTGTTTGCCGAGGTCTTCCTCGACGAGGTACGGGTCCCGATGAAGGACCGCATCGGCGACGAGAACGACGGCTGGCGCGTCGCCAACGCCACGCTCAAGGTTGAGCGCGATGCCTCGCGCTATCCGGCGACCTTCTTTGAGGGCCTGTTCGACGAGCTGGTGCTGATCCTGCGCTCCACCGGGGCCATTCGGGACGATGCGGTGCGGTGCGAGGCGGCGCGGCTCAAGGCTGGCATTGCGCGCTATCGCGCCAATGCCTACGCCGCATCCACGTCGACGCGGGATGAAGTCTCGCGCCTCGCGTCCATGTCGAAGCTCATCCGCTCGACATTGCAGATGGGCATTTTCGAGCTCGGCATGCAGGCGCTCGGGCGCCGCGCCGAGGCGGGCATGGATGCGCTGCCCGAGGGCGTGGGCCGCGACTGGCACGAACGCTACTGGTATGCCCGCGCCTCGATGATCTACGCCGGCACCAACGAGATCCAGCGCAACATCATCTCCGAGCGCCTGCTCGGGCTGCCGCGTGAGCCGCGATGAAGTTCGAATTCGACGACGACCACTATGCCCAGCGCGACGCCATCGGCCGCTATCTTGCCGACAACGCCGGTGCGGCCGAGTTGCGGCGCTATTGGGACAAGGACGCGCGCGACACTGCGCTGTGGGGAGGGTTGGCAGGATTGGGCGTGCTGTCATTGACAGTCCCCGAGGCACATGGCGGCGAAGGCGGGGGACTGTGCGATGCCGCGCTGCTGATCGAGGAGCTCGGTCGATACGCAGTGCCGCACCCGGTGGCCGAGGCTCTTGGCGTGGTGGTGCCGGTGCTGCAGCGCTGTGGTGACGAGCCGATGCGCAGCGAATGGTTGCCGGGCATTGCCCGTGGCAACGTGATGGCATCGATCCAGGATGGCTGGGACGGGCGGGCGGCGTGGGGAGCCGAGGCGCAACTGGTGCTCGTCGTGCACGACGATGGCGTGTCGTTGTGCCGGCCGTCGCCGAAGACGCAGCGCATCGCCGATCCCGCCGATCCGGCACGACGGCCGGCGCGCCTCGTGCGTGCCGACGAATTCGCGCGGATCGAGGGCCCGGCGCCGGTGCGCATGATGCGCGACTGCGCGCGCACCGTCCTTGCGCAGTTCCTGCTCGGGCTCTCCTCGGCGACCATTGCGCGTGCCGTCGACTATGCAAAGCAGCGCGAGCAGTTCGGGCGGCCCATCGGGTCCTTCCAGGCGGTCAAGCACATGCTCGCCAACGCGCATGTGGCGGTGGAGACGGCACGCCGCGCCACCTGGCATGCTGCATGGTGCATCGATCACGACCATGCAGAAGCAGGCGAGGCGGCTGCCATCGCCAAGGGCGGTGCCGCCGAAGCGGCGGTGGAAGCAAGCTATGCGGGGCTGCAGGTGCACGGTGCCATCGGCTATACGTGGGAATGCGATTTGCACCTCTGGTTGAAGCGCATCCATGCGCTCGAGGGACAATTCGGCGGCGCGCGCGCCCTGTGGCGGGAACTGGCGGACATGACTTTCGATGAATCTGGGGCTGTGACATGAGTGGAAATTGGCTGGACAAGCTGCTTGACCCGCGCTCGGTGGCGGTGGTGGGTGGTTCGGATGACATGAAGGCGCCCGGGGGGCGCGTACTGCGCTTCATGTTGAGTTACGGATTTGCCGGCGACATCTATCCGGTGAATCCCAAGCGCGACATGGTGCAGGGGGTGCGGGCGTATGCCTCGGTGGCGGACCTTCCGGCCGCGCCGGATCTCGCCGTCATCGTCGTACCTGCTGCTGCGGCGGTCGACGCCCTCCAGCAGTGCGGCGAGCGGCGCGTGCCGGTGGTGCTGGTGGGCAGCGCCGGCTTTGCCGAGGCGGGACCCGAGGGGGAGCGCCTGCAATCCGAGCTCAAGCGCATTGCAACCGAGTATGGCATCCGCCTGTTTGGGCCTAACACCAACGGCATCGTGAACGTGAGGAACGGCCTCGTCGCCACATTCACGCCCACCATGGACCAGGAGGGACTCAAGCTGGTCGATGGGCCGGTGGCGATTGTCTCGCAAAGCGGTGCCATCGGCGGTGCGCTGTTCTACGACGCGCAGCGCTCCGGCTTGCCCGTGGGCCGGCTGCTCAACACCGGCAACGAGATCGACATCTCGATGGAAATGGCTATCGAGGCGCTGTCCGAGCCGGGTTCGAGCATCACCACAATCCTCTGCTATGCAGAGGGCCTGCGCAGGCCGGCACTGTTCGTGCGGGCTGCGCGACTGGCGGCGGCCCAAGGCAAGCGCATCGTGCTGCTGAAGGCCGGCGTGTCGGCAACCGGCGCCAAGGCTGCTGCGGCGCACACCGCCAGTCTCTCCGGCGAGGATCGTGTCTACGACGGGGTGCTGCGCCAGTTGGGCGTGGTGCGCGCGCGCAGCGTGACGCACCTGCTCGACATCGGACGCGTATTCGCGGCGCATCCGCGCGGCATCGGACGACGCGCCAGTGTGGCCTCGCTGTCGGGCGGTGTTGGCATCATGCTCACCGATGCGCTGGAGCGCGCCGGCATGCGGCTGGCAGTCCATTCGCCCGAGGTGCAGCGCGCGATCGACCCGCTGCTGCCCCCCTTTCTCGGGCGTAACAACCCGCTCGACCTGGGCGGGAGCCCCTTCCATCACCTGGACCGGCTGCGCGGCATCCTGCAGGTGCTGGACAACAACCCGGACAGCGATTTCACCATCCTTGGCGCCGGCGGCTTCGAGCGCAGGCAACTGGAGATCGCCGACGTGCTGGTCGACGAGGCGAAGAAGTTGAAAAAGCCGTTGTTCGTGGTCTGGTACGGCGGCGGTGATCTCGCGAGCCATCGGCTCAATTCCGCCGGCGTGGCATGCTTTCCCGACGCCGAGCGGGTGGTATCTGCCATTGCGCCGGCGGCGCGGCCGGTCGTTGCCGGCACGAGCGCGCGGCGCACCGCTGCGGAGGCTGTGCCGGCAGGCGTCGATCGCAATGCCGCCGCAGCCGTACTGGAGGGCGCGCGCAAGGCCGGTCGCAAGGTCATCGACGAAGTCGACGGCAAGCGCATCCTCGCGGCCTACGGCATCGACACCGTGGCCGAGCGCGTGGTGGCAACGAGCGACGAATGCGCCGCGGCCCTGCAAGGGCTGCGCTTGCCGGTGGTAGCCAAGCTGCGCTCCGACGAGCTCGTGCACAAGGCCCGCGTCGGCGGGGTCAGGCTGGGCCTGGCAACGGCAGATGCTGCGCGGGCGGCCGTCAATGAACTGCTCGCGCTTGCGAAAAAGCTAGGCTTGCACAAGGCCGACGTCGTGCTGCAGGAAGAAATTCCCGCCGGCGTGGAGCTGCTTTTGGGAATGAAGCGCGACGCCACCTTCGGGCCGGTGATCACGCTGGGCATCGGCGGCGTCCTTACCGAGGCGTGGGATGATGTGCAGATCCGCCTGGCCGATTGCGACGGCGAGGTGCCGGACATGCTCGCCTCATTGCGCCACCAGCAGGTGCTGCAGGGTGCCGGAGGGCGGCCTGTGGTCGATGCCGCGGACATCGCGCCGACGGTCGAGCGTTTTGCGCGCCTCGTGTGCGATCTTGGCGATCAGCTCGACGCCGTGGATATCAATCCGTTGATCGTGCGCGGCGGTGGTGCCGGCCCGGTGGTGGTCGATACGGTGTTCTTCCTGGGGGATTAGGTTGGTGGATCCTTCGGCGCCGCGCGTGGTTTTCGATGCGCGCGCGGTGCGCGACTCCTCGCGCTTCCCATCGCCTTCGAGATCGACTTGCTGATGTTGACCAGTTCGCGCAGGGCCGGCGTCATGGCCCGCGCATCCCAGGCGATCACCAATTCCCAATCCATGTACTCGGGCAGATCGACGAGCGGAACGTAGGACACCCCTTCCACCTGCAGGCGTTGCGTGTATTCCGAGGCCAGCATGACGCCGACGTTGCTGGCAACCATCCCGAGGCGGCTGAGCAGTTCGGTGTTGTCGCCCGGCACGATCTTCGGCATGAACCCGGCGGCGCGACAGGCCGACAGGGTGCCGTGGTAGGTGTTCGGGCTCTTGTCGCGGGGGACGACAATGAGCGGAAGCTCGGCGAGATCACGCAGGCGCAGCTTCTTCATGCGCGCGACCGGCCATGCCGAAGGGACCACCGCGACGTTGCGCGTGAGCTCCAGCACCTGCACCTCGAATTCGCCGCGCTTGAGCACGTCGCCATTGACGAACGCCGCGTCGAGTTCGCCGTTACGTAGCCGGTCGACATGCGCGTAACTCTGCGCCTCCTGCATGATGAGCTGAACGTCGGGAAAGCGTTCCCGCAAAGCACGCATGATCTTCGGCACGGCCCAGAACATGGCGGTCGGGGTGAATCCGATGCGCAGCGTGCCGGTTTCGCCGGCCTGGGCGCGGCGCGCGATGTGACGCGACAGCTGGACCTGGGAGACCAGCGTGCGCGCCTCCTTGAGAAAGGCCAGTCCGGCCGGGGTCAGGGTGACCGCGCGCGCCGTGCGCAACAGCAGCTTGGCGCCAACGGCCTCCTCGAGGCGGATGATGGAGCGGCTCAGCGTCGGCTGGTCCATGCCCAGGCGCTCGGCGGCCTTGCCGTAATGCCCCTCCTCCGCTAGCGCGATGAAGTGCGGCAGGCGATGCATCTCCGCTATCAGCGATGCCGATGAGGGGAGGGCAGGCTTTCCTGGTTTTTTCATGAGTGCGCGGAGCCTTGAGCGCGAACGGTCCACGGTGGTGGTCACGCCGAGCCTGCGATGATAGTTCAAGCCGACAAGTTGGGGCGAGCGCAGAGCGCCGCGCCCAATCCAGCTGGCCATGGAGTATTTGATATCAATACTGCAGCGTAGCCAAGAACATCGGATTGGAAGTACGGATATTGATAATAATATCCAGCCGCTTGCGGGATCGCTGAAGTCAAGTGGTGCATTGCACGAATTGGCGGTGCCCACGGGGGAAAACTTTTCCTTGACCTGACAAGGGGCCGGCTCTAGCATCGTTGCCGGAGGAGTCCCCGGGTTTCGCTGTTTTGCTTGCGCGCCGCAGGTAATTTGAAGGCATGTGGCATGCAAGCAATCGGTTTGTCTGGTGGGCTTCGTATTTCACGCAACGAGGCAAGGGGAAAACCATGGCAGTGGATCTGAATATCAATGGCAAGCGGCAATCGGTCGATGTCGATCCGAGCACGCCGCTCCTGTGGGTGCTGAGGGACAACCTCGGCATGACCGGCACCAAGTACGGCTGCGGCATCGCCCAGTGCGGCGCCTGCACCGTGCACATCGACGGCGTGGCAACGCGCTCCTGCCAGGTCCCGGCGCAAGCGGCGGCCAACAAGCAGATCACCACCATCGAGGGTCTGTCCAAGGACAACAACCATCCCTTGCAGAAGGTATGGATCGAGGGCAATGTCGCGCAGTGCGGCTATTGCCAGTCCGGCATGCTGATGGCGGCAGCCGCGCTCCTGAAGAAGAATCCCAACCCCACCGACGCCGACATCGACGCTCAGGTGAGCAACATCTGTCGCTGCGGAACCTACCCGCGTGTTCGCGCGGCGATCCACAAGGCGGCCAAGATGGCCAAGGCTTAAGGGGAACATCATGGACATGAATCGCATGGAAATGAATCGACGCGAATTCCTGATCAATGCTGCCGCCGTTGGTGGCGGCCTTGCCATCGGCATTACCTGGTCGGACGAATCGTCTGCCGCCTTCGTCAATCCGGAGCCCTGGGCGCAACCGCTGATTCCGGGCACGGTGGAATTCACACCGTGGGTGTCGATCGGGAAGGACAATATCGTCACGGTGCGCGTGACATCCCCTGATCTTGGCAACGGCATCATGACGCAGTTCGCCATGACCCTCACGGAGGAACTCAATTGCGACTGGTCCAAGGTGCGTGCCGAATATGCCCCAGCCAACCGCAATCTGAAGGAGAAGAACGTCTACTCCCAGCCCGGCGGCATTCTCGGCTACTTCAGCGGCCGCTCAACGGGACCTGAGCGCACCGCTTCACTGTTGCAGGTCGGTGCCAGCGCCCGCGAGCGCCTGAAAGAGGCCGCTGCGCAGAGCTGGGGCGTGCCTCGCGCGGAAGTCGAGGCGAAGAACAGCGTCGTGTCGCACAAGAAATCAGGCAAGAAACTCACCTATGGCGAGATCGCTGAAAAGGCAGCAGTCATCAAGCTGGACTCGGAACCCAAGCCGAAGGACGCCAAGGACTGGTGGTTCCTCGGCAAGGCGAGTCCGGTCAAGTTGCAGTTGCCGCTCATTACCAACGGCTCGGCCGTGTATGGTATCGACGTCAAGTTGCCCGACATGGTGTACGCCGCCCTCATGCAGTCGCCGGTGCACGGCGGCAAGCTCAAGAGCTATGACTTCGAGAAGGTGAAGAACATGCCGGGCGTGCGTGGCGTGGCAGTGGTCGATCCTTCGGAGCCGCGCGCTGCGCTCGATCCGAAGATCGTGCCGTTCCCGCTGGGCCTGTCCGCGCCGCAAAGCGCCATCGCCGTCATCGCCGACCATTACTGGCAGGCGAAGAAGGCGCTGGAGGCCATGCCCATGGAGTGGGATGACGGCCCGGGGGCGCAATGGAAGAACGACGCGCAGGTGGTCAAGGCCGCCAAGGATGCCCTCGATCGCGAGGGCAAGAAGATCGAGGTCACGCGCGGCAAGCCGCTCGAGCTGCTCGACAAGCAGGCCAAGGTCGTCGAAGGCACCTACTACACGCCGTATTGCGACCACGTCACCATGGAACCGCTAAACGGTACCTGCAAGGTGACGGCTGATCGTGTCGATGTCTGGCACCCCTCGCAACACAGCCAGCAGGGCCTGTTCGTCACCGCGCACGAAACCGGCGTGGCGCCCGAGAACGTTTATGTTCACCAGACATGGGTTGGCGGTGGCTTCGGGCGCCGGGTGTACAGCGACGATATCCGCATGGTGGCTGCGGTGGCCAAGAAATTCCCCGGTAGGCCGGTGAAGGTGATCTGGTCGCGTGAGGAGTCCATGCGCCAGGGGCGTTTTCGCGCCCTCGAGGCGGCCAAGCTGCGCGCAGGCCTCGGGGCCGACGGGATGCCGGTGGCCTTCCATGTCCGCTCCACCGGTGGCCCCGGCAAGTCGGTGCGATATCTTGCCGATGGCCCACATGCCTCGGGCATGATCGAGAACGTGCAGGTCGAGTCGGACATCATTCCGCTCAACATCCTCACCGGCCCGTACCGCGGTCCGGGCTACAACTCCAACTCGTTCTTCATCGAGACTTTCTTTGATGAGTGTGCGGTGGCGGCCGGGATCGATCCGATGGAGTACCGGCTGAAGCTCTTCGCCAAGTGGCCCGACAAGGGCTGGACCAAGTGCCTGAACGAAGTGAAGACCAAGGCGCGCTGGGGCAGGAAACTGCCCAAGGGCTGGGGCCAGGGTGTGGCGATTGTCAACTGGGGCATGGGCGGGAAACCGGAGCATGGCACGACAGTGGCGGCGGTCGCGACTGTGGAGGTGTCCAAGCAGGGCGTGCTGCGCATCGATTCCATCGACATCGCGTTCGACACCGGCCGTATCGCCAATCGCGATGCCATTGCGGCGCAGATCGAGGGAGGCGTGATCTTCGGGCTGAACATGGCCCTGAACGAGCAGCTGACTGTGGAAAACGGGCGCATCGTGGAAGGCAATTACCACGAGTACCCGATGCTGCGCATCGGCGACATGCCCAAGCGCATCAACGTGCATTACGGCGGCCTGTCGGGCCACGAGCGCATGGCGGAAATCGGCGAGCCACCGGTCGGTGCTGTCGGCCCGGCCGTCGGCAATGCGATCTTCAAGGCGACCGGCAAGCGCGTTCGCGCCATGCCGTTCCGGCTGCAGGATCTGAGCTGGACTTGATGCGCCTGTAGCTGGCGCGAGAAAAAGGCGGCCCTGGCCGCCTTTTTCTTTTTCCGGGGCGGGCCTCAAGCAGCGCGGCCGAGCCTGCGAAGCAGGCCGCGCGGTCCTTACTGCCACACGGCTCCTCTAGCGCCTGATGGCGGGCGTCTCCACCGGCAATCCGCGCCCGCGCCACTTCACGAAGAGCTCGAGGTCGGTGTATTCCTGCGATCCGTAGGCGTAGGGGTCGGCGCGCACGGCGTCATTGCACCAGGCGAACATGCGCTGCGCCGAACCCATGGTCTGCCAGAGCTGCCGGTACACCGGGTGGCCGTTGATCTGGCCCTGGCTGATCACCTCGGCGCGCAGGCGCGCACCGGTGCGCTCCTCGTGGCAGTGCGCGCAGGCCATGTCGAGCTGGCCGCGGCGCTGGTAGTAGGCCGTGCGGCCGCGCTCGAAGCTCCTGGCGGCCGGCCCCGTGACCTTCACTGACACCGGCATGTCCAGCGACTGCCGGCTCACATACGCAGTCATCGCCAGCAGCCCCTGCGATTCCCAGGCAAATGGCGTTGCCCCTTGCTTCTTCACGCGGCAGGCGTTGATGCGATGCTCGAGGCTGACGACGTGTCCCTCGCCGCGATCGAAGGCCGGGTATCGCGCCGCCACGCCGCGCATCGACTTCGCCGCATCGCCATGGCAGCCCACGCAGGATTGCGCCTGCGCCTTGCTCTTGTCGGGGACGAGACTCCACAATCGCTCTCCCTGTTCCACCCACAGCATGCCCGGGTTGGCGAACTCGTCTTTCTGTTGCGCGCGGGTCTCGGGAGAGAGGTAGGTGTAGCCGGAACGCCGTCCCGACACCGGATAGCGGGCCAGGTCATCGGTCGGCGCGGCTGCCGGCACGGAGGTCGCGGCGGCGATGCACGCAATCGCGAGCATCAGGGTGCGCATGGTGCTGCCCAGTCGGGGCCGCCTCATTCCACTTCGATGCGGGCCTGCGCGGTGTGCTGGCTGCCGTCGTCGTCGTACCAGCGAAAGTCGATGGTTCCCGATTCGGTGGCAATGGTGTTGAAGGTCAGCAGCGGGTTGGCCGCCATGCCGGTGCCCAGGCGTGTGCGGAACACTTCCTCGCCGTTGTAGCGGCACTCGAAGGTGTTGATGAGGTGGATCGGCACGAAGGTGCCCTGGGTGTCGAAGCGAAAGCCGTTTTCCATGGGGTGCATGATCATGCACTTGATCTGGATGATTTCGCCGCGCCTGGCCTTCGCCGGGACGCGGACGCGTGTCGTGCGCTCGGCCATCAGTACCTCACCGCCATCGACTCGCAGGCGCCGATGGTGACGATGACATTGGTGCGTTTCATCCACCAGGTGCCGTCGCTCATCCGCGCGAAAGCGGTGACATACTGGGTGTCGGAGAGCCGCAGGAAGGTCTCGATCTCGGCCCTGCCTGCGCGCGGTCCGAGTGAAAAGCTTGCCGCCCAGGGGCGCGGATTGCGCTCGGCAACGATGTGGATGAGCCGCACGTGATCGGCCGAGGTCATGGGGCTGTCAACGCGGATCGTCACTGGCACCGAATTGCCGCTGTCGGCGACATCGGGCAGGCTGATCGTGACGCGGCCCGGCTGCGGTTTTGCGTCGCCGATCAGGCGGCGGATGGTGAGCTGAGCATCTTCTTCCAGGAGTGACTCGGCCGCCGCCGCGCTGCCCGGGGCGCCGATCGCACCTGCTACTGCTGCCGCGCCGAGCCCGCGCAGCACGTCGCGGCGTGCAAGGCGCAGGTGCCAGATGGATTCGGTGTCGGTCTCAGCGGTCATCGTTAAAGTGGATTCGCGTGGGAAGGCTGGATATTACGCCGGCTCCGCCCGTGGCGCTGGACAAGACGCCCATTGCGCGCGTCATCGCCTCCCTCACTTCAGGGTCGCGAGATACGCGACGACGTCCTCGATTTCCTGCGCACTGAGCATGGGCTGGTTCTGGAATTTGGGCGCCACGCGACGCAGCCCGGCAACGTGGTAATAGGCCGGCATGATGCTTTGCGGGTTGAGGCGCTTGGCATCGACGATGCGCAGGCGCAGCTGCGCCTCGGTAAGCCTGGCGCCCACGCCATCGAGCGGCGGGCCGAGGTTGCCAAACACCGGCAACTCGGCAATGGGCATGGGGTGGCAGATGGCGCAATTGCCTTGAGTCGAATTGGCGGCCGCCACGCGGCCACGGCGCGGGTCGCCAGGCGTGTCGGTGAGCGGGGCGGGGATGCCGTCCCCCACGACGCGATAGGGTACAAGGGCATCGGCCGCTCCCGCGGGCATGGTGCAGGGGAATACGACCCATGGCAACACGCTCACCAACAGGCGCGCAAACCTCAGTGCAGGCATTTCACGATCCTGTTGCGCAAAGCAGTCATTCTTTCGAAGGGGGAAAGCGAACCGGAAGCTACACCATGAAGCCGCAATTCTGCGTCAAGGCGGGCGACATTGCTCGACCATTTATCCAAGCCCTGCGGCGGTCCTTTTGTTATCGTTAGCCTTGCAACCGGGCGCCGCATCGGCACCGTTACCTGCTGCATTGAATAATAAAAAGCACCGACAACAAACACGCCAGTGAATCCCTCTGCATCGCCATTGCTCCCCTTGCGCAAGCAGGCAAACTTCCTGCTGTTTTCGCTTGCCCGCGTGGGATCTCGCGCAGGCGCACAGGTCATGGCGGTGGCCGTGGGCTGGCAGCTCTATGCACTGACCGGCAGCGCGCTTGACCTGGGGCTGGTGGCCTTGGCTGAATTCCTGCCAGCCGTTCTGTTGATTCTCATTGCGGGCCACGTAGCCGATCGTTATGGGCGTCGCACGGTGAGCCGCGCCGCGCAACTCGTGCAGGTGGCGCTGGCGATTGCATTTGTCGTGGCAAGCGGCACAGGGGCCGTGACCCCGGCGTTCATCTACTTGCTTGTCGTTGCGCTGGGCATTGCGCGCGCGTTCGAAGCGCCGGCGCTGCAAGCGCTGTTGCCTGACATGGTGGCTGCTCCCGACTTGCCACGCGCCATCGCCGCTTCGAGCGCGGCGATGCAGTGTGCGCTGGTGGGGGCGCCGGTGCTGGGCGGCGTGGCTTACGCCGCAGGCGCCCCCTGGGCGTATAGCCTCGGTGCTGCGCTCTTTGCATTGGCTGCCATCGCGATGTCACGGCTCTCCGTGCACAAGGACGTCGCGCAACAGACGCTTGCAACCCGTGTCTCGCTGGACTCGGTGCTGGCCGGAATCCGCCATGTGAGAGGGAGCCCCATTCTCATGGGTGCGTTGACCCTCGATCTATTGGTCGTGCTGCTGGGTGGCGCAACCGTGCTGCTGCCGGTGTTTGCGCGCGATCTTCTGGATGCCGGCCCCGGCGGGCTCGGTCTGTTGCGCGCCGCCCCCGCAGTGGGCGCGCTTGTCGTTTCCTTGTGGCTCGCCAATCGCTCGCTCGGCGGTGCCGTGGGTCGCAAGATGTTCGGTGCCGCGGCTATCTTCGGATTGGCCACGGTCGTTCTCGGCATTTCGGAATCCTTCGTGCTGGCCCTCACAGCGCTCGCTGTTCTCGGCGCGGCCGACATGCTGGGTGCGGTGATCCGCGCCACGCTCGTGCAGCTGGAAACACCCGAGGCCATGCGCGGGCGCGTGGCTGCGGTCAATGCACTGGTCGTCGGTTCATCCAACCAGCTGGGCGACGTTGAGGCGGGTCTCACAGCCGCATGGTTCGGCACGCGCCAGGCCGTGGTGCTGGGCGGCGTGGGGACGCTCGCGGTATGCGCGCTCTGGGCGCGATGGTTTCCTGCGCTGTATCGACGCGACCGGGTGTAGTCGCATCGCCCGGGTGGCTGCCTAACCTCTGACGCGTGCAATCACCTCGCCGATCCCCGCAATCTGCTCGCGCGCGAGGCCGATGTCCGGCGCACCGGTGATGTAGGGAATCTTCAGGATCATCTTCTCGAAGCCGATGTCGGCTTTCCATTGCAGGATCTGCTCGGTGCAGGAGGCCACGTCGCCCATGATCATCAGGCCGCGCCAGTCGCCCGAGCGGCCGCCGGATTTTCCGGTCAGGTGTGGCGCAGTCCCACCTTGCGCCACATTGCCGGCATAAGCCTCGACCTCTGAGCGCATGATGCGCAGGCCCTCTTCAGGTTTTCCGATCCAGATGCGGCGAAAGAAATTGATATGCGGCGTGGTCGAATGCGCTGTGCATTCCTCGAGGTAGATGTCGCGCAGTTCACGGATCTCGGCGCGCGTGCGAATGCTCTCGAACACCACTGCGTCGGCAAGCCGCGCCGCGCGACGCACGGTGGCCGGCACCCCGGTGCAACCCCACACCGGGATGCGCTTCACCGGTACTGGCAGGCAGCCGCGGATCTTTAGGTTGAAAACCTTGCCGTGAAAATCGAAGGACTCGCCGCTCTGTGCCAGGCGCAGGATGCGCAGGCAATCCTCCATCCGCGCCGCGCGCTCCTTGAGCTCGACGCCGAAATGCGCGAAGTCTCCTGGCGCGAATCCGCCGGCTACGCCAAGAAACAGGCGCCCACCGATCTCATTCTGGATGAACTGCGCCTGCTCGATCAGGTGAACGGGGTGGTACAGCGGCAATAGCAGGGGGCACGGTCCCACCTCGATGCGCTGTGTCGCCATGCCGATCTTGTAGGCATGGAGCAAGGGCTGCGCCGGCCATTTTGGGACACCGTGGTGCTCCGAAAAAAGCATGCCGTTGAATCCGGCGGCCTCGATCAGCCTGGCTTCTTCAAGAATCGTCGGGGACCATGCGTCTACCCCGGTAAGTCCTTCCCATCCGAACCACATTGGCGAACCTCCTCCTACACATTCATATGCATTCGGTTTGACCAGCGCCATCGATTGGGTGTGGCCAATACGCACGCCAGCAGCATCCGTCATGCAGCGATGGGTGTTTCTATGGAATCAACAACCACTTCCCCGTCGTCTGCCGAGATTCGATGGCCGTGTGCGCGGTGCGTGCATCGGCGAGCGGCAGCGTTTTTTCGATGCGCAGCTTGAGGCTGCCGTCCTTTACCCAATTCAGGATTTCACCCGCGCGCCATTCCAGGCTCGCGCGGTCGGCGATGTAGTAGAGCACGATGGCGCGCGTGACGAACAGCGCGCCGCGCCGCAGCAGCACCGGGTCGAAGGGCGGCACCGCGCCGCTCGATTCGCCGTACATCACGAGGTAACCCAGCGGCGCGAGGCAGGCAAGGCTCTTCTCGAATGTCGTCTTCCCCACCGAGTCGTACACCGCGCGCACGCCGCGCCCTTCGGTGAGCCGCAGGGTTTCTGCGGCGAAGTCGTCGCGCGAGTAAAGGATCACCTCGTCCGCGCCCGCGGAGAGTGCCAGCACCTTCTTTGCCTCGGTCGACACCGTGCCGATCACGCGCGCGCCGCAGCGCTTGGCCAACTGCACCAGCAGGAGGCCCACGCCTCCCGCCGCCGCATGGATGAGGCAGGTGTCCCCGGGCTTGAGGGCGCAGGCACCATAGAGGAGGCTGTGCGCGGTCATGCCCTGTAGCATCGCAGCCGCTGCCTGGCGCGTGTCGAGCCCGGCGGGGATGGCGATCAGGCGCTCGGCCGGCACCACGGCATACTCGGCGTAGGAACCTTGCGTGCCGCTCCAGGCGACCGCGTCGCCCTCGCGAAACGCGATCACGCCAGGCCCTACGGCCGACACCAGGCCCGCGCCTTCGATCCCTATGGGTGCGGGCATTGCTTCAGTGAAGCGGAAGATGCCCTTGCGTTGGTGGGTATCGGCGTAATTCACGCCGGCCGCATCCACCTTGACCAGCACTTCGCCGGCGCCGGGCGTTGGCACGCGGATGTCATCGAGCTGCAACTCTTCAGGGCCGCCGAAGCGGTGGACGCGGATGGCTTTCATGCATGGATGATATCAATTGTCGTGGTGAAGCACGACAAGCGGCGAATCGGATCCTGAATTTGATAACAAATAATGCTCTGATGAAGGGCGGAAATCGGGCGGGGCTTGTGACCAGCCCGAGCTTTCTATACCAATGTAATTGAGAGTGTAACGGTTCGAAGTGCTTTTAATAAAGGACTATGGATTGTGCATAGGTGGCGCTCCTGTTGGGGGTTTTAGCTGGAAGCTGCCCGCATATGCGGGCAGCTTCGTTAAA
>CANJXQ010000047.1 GCA_947478805.1 Betaproteobacteria bacterium
CGCTGGTCGACTCGGTAAAGGTGCCCATCGAGCAGCGCATCGGCACGGTGCATCCGCAGTTCGCCTCCGAAATCGGCTTCGCCGGCGGCATGAGCTCCATCACCGCCGGCCCCATCTACTACTGCGTGCACTATTCGCGCGACACCACCATCGCGCAAGCCATCACCAACTGGCAGCACGTGTTCCGGTTGATCGGCCGCTACCGCGAGCGCGGCATCTCGCTCGGCCTGCAGATCCACGGCGTGGGCAATTCGACGCCCTTCCCCAACACCATCCTCGGCGTGTGCTGCGTGCTCGAAGTGCTGATCGCCGCCGCCCAGGGCGCGCGGTCGTTTTCGCTGGACTCCCGCTTCATGGGCAGCATGGTGCAGGACGTTGCAGCGGTGCGCGCCATCCGCGAAATCGCCGAGGAATATGCGGCGAAATTCGGCTACAAGGATGCGGTCATCACCATCGACCGCAAGAACTGGGGCGGGCGCTACCCGGACGACGTGGCGCGCGCCTACGGGCTCATCAGCTACAACGTGGTAAGCGGCATGCTCGCCGGCGTCAACGAATTCATCGCCAACTCGGTGCAGGAAGGCGTCGGCATCCCGGTGAAGGAAGCCAATGCCGACACGCTGCGCGCCATGCGCCAGGTGGTGGGGCTGATGCGCGGGCAGGGCGCCCTGCTCAATCCTGCCGCAGTCGATGAGGAAGTCGAACTCAACAAGCTGGAAATGAACGCCATCCTCGAGGCCGTGCTGGATGCGGGCCAGGGCGATGCCGCCCGGGCCGCCGTGGCGGGCTTCGCTTCGGGCATGCTCGACATTCCGTTTGCCGCCAGCCGCATGTGCCGCGGCGAAGTCATGGTCGCCCGCGACGCCGAGGGCGCGGTGCGCTACCTCGACCCGGGCAAGCTGCCGCTGCCCGACCGGGTGATGAAACACCACCGGACCTGTCTCGCGCGGCGGGAAGCCGCGCGCGGCGGCAAGATCGACTACAACGCCATCGTGGACGACATCTTTTCGATCAGCCGCGGCTACCTCGTGGGCAAGTAGGACAGTGGAAGAAGGACGAAGGAACATGCAGACACTCGACCAGATCGCCAAAGTCATCCGCAGCAAGAACGCAGGCCCTTTTTGCCTGACGCTCGATGTGCTCTTCGACAAGCCCGCCGACTACCAGCGCGTGCTCGCCGCCCGCGTCATCACGCCCGAGAAGATGGCCGAACTCTACAAGCAGCCCGTGGCCAACGTGCAGGTGTTCAATCACGAGAGCGCGCTCGCCATGAAGGTGAGCCTGGTGCGCTGGACGCCCGCCGGATCGCTCACCGATACCGACATCTATGGCGCGCAACAGCACGTGCTGCTCTACAAACTGCCCGTCCCGTAACCTGGCAATGCGTTTGCCCGGCCAGCCGGGCATGCGATCGATGTACAGCCGGACCGATGCACAACCGCAAATCCGTCCTTCAACCGCAGGAGGAATCATGACCCGTCACTCGAACTCGCGCCGTCATCTCATCATCGCCACGCTGGCATTGGCAATCGCACAGGCCGGCAGCGCATTGGCCGCCGATGCCAAACTTGCACAGCCCACCGATGCAAAGCTCATCGCTGCAGCCAAGGCCGATGGCAAGGTGTCCTTCTACGGCAGTTCCAGCGTTGCCGCGCTCAAGAGCGACGCCGACTCCTTCCAGGCTGCCTACGGCATACCGACCACCTTCACGCAACTGACCTCCGGCCCCCTTACCGCGCGAGTGGACCAGGAAATCCGCGCCGGCAGGATCAACGCCGACGTGGTCATCACAGCGGATCGCTACTCCTTCTACCGCTGGATCGCCGACGGCCAGATCGCCCCGTTGCCCGCCGACATCAAGTTCCCGGACCGCACCGAGCACATCGCGCAGGTGCAGGCCGTGTACCAGGGCGTGTTCTACAACAAGGCTCAAGTGGCGGCGGCCGATATCCCCAAGACCTGGAACGACCTGCTCAATCCGAAGTTCCAGGGCAAGCTCGTGCTCGGCAGCCCGCGCATCTCCCCCGCCTACAGCGAGCTGTATTACGCGCTGTGGAAGGATCCCAAGTACGGCGAGGCCTTCCTCCAGAAGCTGGCCGCGCAAAAACCCCGCGTCGTGCAGAACAATGCACTGGTGGCGCAGCTCGTGAATTCGGGCGAGGCGGTGGTCGGATTCACCGGCCTGCCTTACGACGCCATCAACATCCAGGTGGCCAATCCAGGCGCGCCGATCGAATACGCGTATCTCGACATCATCACGCTGGCGCCGACATTCATCGGCATCAACGCCAAGTCGCAGAACCCGAATGCCGCAAAGCTGCTGGTCGCGTATCTTCTCTCACCCGCGGGCCAGGTCGCGCACAATGGCGGCGGCCGCGCCTCGAGCCTGCTGGGCAACTTGCCCGGAACGCTCGCCGCACCGGACAGAAAGCGCGTGCGCACCGACATCACCGCGGAGAAGGTGACGCCCGACTACCAGGCGATCATCGCGCTGTTCGACAAGTTGTACCGATAGTCGCCCGCCACTGCCATCGCGACGCGAGGTCAGCAAGGTCGGATGCCGAATCTCGCACTCCTGATCGACGTCGGCAGCACCTGGACCAAGGGTGTTGCCGTCACCCTGCCCGAGGGCCGGCTCGCGTGGCGCTGCCAGCACCCGACCACGCTCGCCGAGGGGATCATGCGCGGCGCGCAGGCGGTCATCGATGAGCTGCAGAGGAACGTCCCCGCCGGCAGCAGCGTAGCCTTTCGTGCCGCCACCAGCAGCGCGGCGGGTGGCCTGCGAGTCGCCGCTATCGGACTCGTGCCCGACCTCACCGGACTCGCCGCAAGACAAGCCAGCCTCGGCGCCGGCGCCCGTGTAGTGTTCACCGGCGCCTACGCACTGGCCGACGACGAAATCGCGGCATTGCGCGCTGCCAGGCCCGACATCATCCTCCTGAGCGGCGGCACCGACGGCGGCAACAGCGAGGTCATCACCGGCAATGCGCAGAAGCTTGCCGAGGCAAACATGGTCGAGATCATCTCAGCCACCGTCGTGCTGGCCGGCAACAAGTCGGCACGCTCGGCCTGCGAGGCCGTCCTGCGATCGGCGGGATTCGAGGTCGTGGTCGCGCACAACGTGCTCCCCACCATCAATGAACTGAAAGTCGAATCGGCACAAGCCGCCATCCGCGACGTGTTTCTCGAGCGCATCGTGCACGCCCGTGGCATTGACGACCTGCGCGCATGGGCCACGGGCGGCCTCGCGCCCACGCCGCGCGCCGTGCTCGATGCCGCCGCCTTCCTCGCCGACGGTGCGCCGGCCATGGGCACCACGGTGCTTGTGGACATCGGTGGTGCCACCACCGATGTGCATTCCATCGGCGGCGAGGTGCCGCCCGCTGACACGGTGCTGCGCGGGCTGCCTGAGCCGCGCGTGAAGCGCACCGTCGAAGGCGACCTGGGCCTGCGCGTGAGCGCATCGGCTGCCGCCGACGCGCTGGGCGCCGAAGCCTTGTCCGCATCGCTGGGCACCAGCGCCGAACATGTCATCGCCGAAGCGCAGCGACGCGTGGACCAGCCCGACACGCTGAAGGATGAAGACCATTTCGATCGCGCCCTCGCCATCGCCGCCGTGGCCGAAGCCCTCAACCGCCACGCCGGCCACCTCGAGCAAAGCCCGCTGGCGCGCGACACCTGGTTCCAGATCGGCAAGGACCTGCGGGGAGCGCAGGTCGTGATCGCCAGCGGCGGCGTATTCGCCGCCCGTCCCGACGCCGACGAACTGCTGGCCCTTGCGCTCACGGCAGCCAGGAAACAAGGCCGACTGGTCCCGGGCGACGCGGCCAGGCAACTCATCGACCGCGACTACGTGATGTTTGCGGTGGGGCTGCTGGCCAAGGCGTGGCCGCAGGCGGCGGCGGCACTGGCGAGCACGAGCTTGCGGATCGCCTAGCGATGCCTCAGCGGCAATCGATGGCTCGACACAGCATCTCCGTGAACCAGGGCGACACGTATTCACCTTGCCACTGACGTTCACATGCGCTAAAACAGCTCGATTCGAACGCGGCAAACCAGGGGGTAGGTAATGATGCGATCGCTATTGGGCATGACCCTTGCGCTCTTGGGCTTCGCACTGGCTCCCGCAACATTGCACGCGCAAGGCTTCCCGAGCAAACCCATCCGCTTCATCGTCCCCTTCGCCCCCGGCGGCGGCGCGGATGCCTCGGGACGGCTGGCGGCCAAGCTGCTCGCAGCCAAGATGAACCACAGCGTCATCGTCGAGAACCGTCCCGGGGCCAATGGCGCCATCGGCATCGATGCGGTGGCCAAGTCCCCGCCGGACGGTCATACGCTCATCGTGGTGAGCAACGGCTTTACCATCAGCGCGGCCACGGAAAAAGGCCTGCCCTTCGACCCCAAGAAGGACCTGGTGCCGCTGTTGATCTTCGGAGAGCAGGCGCTGGTGCTGGTGGTGAATCCCAATGTGCCGGCGACCAATGCGCTGGAGCTGGCGCAACTGGCGCGCGCGAAGCCCGGCGCGCTCACCTTCGCGACCTCCGATCCCGCGACCAGCCTCGCCACCGACATGTTCCGAAAGGGCATCAAGGCCGATATCGTGAGCGTCCCCTACAAGGGCGCGGGACAAGGCCTGGTCGATGTTCTCGGCGGGCAGATCACCGGCGTCATCACCAGCTTCAGCACCGTGCTCTCGCAGATGAAGGCGGGCAAGGTGCGCGGCATCGCCGTGACCACCACCTCGCGCTCGAACATGGCGCCCGAGCTGCCCACCCTCACAGAGTCGATTGCCCCCGGCTATGAGTTCGCATCGTGGTTCGGGCTGTTTGCACCGAGCGCGACGCCGCGCGAGATCCTGCTCAAGCTCAACGGGGACCTGGCCGCGGCATTGCAAGCGCAGGATGGCAGGGACCAGTTCCTCGCGCTGGGCCTCACCACGCTGCCCGAATCGCTCGAACGCGTGAATGAGCGCGTCACCCGTGAGTTCATCAAGTGGGAAGCGGTGGCAAAGGCTGCGGGAATGGCGGTACAGTAAAATTTTTTAACCGGAGACAGGCAATGACGAGAATACGAATCCCCGAAGGCGAGGGCTCGGAGCGCGAGCGCATATTCGCCCTGCGCCCCAAACATGGCGCGGCGCTGGAGGCATTGCGCGTTGCCGTGTACGACCACGCCACGCTGCCGCACCGCCTTGCGGAACTGGTTCGCTTTCGCATCGCCACCGCCAACGACTGTCCGGTCTGACTGGGCACCAGATTCCCGTCGGGCACGGGAGAGGTTCCAGCCGAGGTGCTGTACCAGGAAATCACGCGATTCCGCGACAGCGACCTTTACACCGATGCGGAAAAAGCCGCCATCGAATATGCCGAGCTGTTCACCACCAACCACCATGCCATCGACGACAGCACGTTCAACCGCCTGCGCAAGCATTTCAACGAGGGCGAGATCGTCGAGCTTTGCATCCTGGTCGCGCGCCATTTCGCGTTCGGACGACTGACCAAGGTGCTGGTGATCGACCACGTCTGCCCGATGCCGGGCAGCAGCGCGTCGGACACCTGATGAGCTGGGGGTACGGTACCTGCGTCAGAACCCCAGCAGCTTCGCCAGCTCTTCCTTGCGGGCGATCGCGCTGTACTTCGGGTTCTGGTAGCTCTTGGGCAGGCGGGTCGTGTCATACACAGTGACACTGCCGGCATCCGCGTTGAACACTTCATTGCCTTCCCGCGACATCACGTAATTGGTAAACAGGCGCGATGCATTGGGGCGCCTGGCTTTCGCCGTCGCCGTGAGGATGATCTGCATCTCGATGCCAGTGGTGTAGTCGGGAACGCTGATCGCGAGCGGGGCGCCCTTGCTGACAACAGCCTGGATCTGCGCCGGCACTGCAGGAATCTGCATGCTGCCCTCGCCCGCCCCCAGGCCGTTGGTGGCCGGCACGCCACCGGCGAACTGGCGCAGACTCTGCGCGCTCAACTGGCGGAAGAATTGCTCGCCGTACTTGTCCATGATCATGCCCCAGAACAAAAGATGAGCATCGGATGAGCGCGGGTTGGTGATGATGATCTGTCCCTTCCACCGCGGCAGAAGATAGTCTGGCCAGTCTTTCGGCACTTCGCCCACCTTCACCTTCTCGGTGTTGTAGGCAATGATCCACGGCGCCACTTGCACGATCGCGGTGGAACCCATGTTGAACTTCGCGGGGAATTCGCCGCTTTTAACCACCGGCAGGCCGGCCGTGGCAATCGCCTCGATCCAGCCTTTCCTGATCCCCTCCTCCGCATAGGCCACCGCATTGCCCGAGCTGAACATCAGGTCGGCGGCGATCTTCCCAGCCTCGGCTTCATTCTGGAAGCGTTGCAGCAAAGCCGCACCGCCGACGATGACGAACTGCGCCCTGATGCCGTATTTCGCGGCAAAGGCATCGGCAACCCGCTTCACGACATTCTCGGTGGCGCCCGAGTAGAAAGTCAGTTCGCCTTCGGCCTTTGCTGCCTTGATTAGCGCATCCAGTTCGGCCTGCACGCCTTGCACTCCCTGCGCGCCGGCCTGCGCAAGCATGAGCGGGGCATTCGCGCCGGCTGCACGACCACCGGCTGCAAGACCATTATCCGCATGTACCGTGGCCGTCGTGAATGCCGCCAGCACCGACGCAAACAGCATTGCGCCTGCACGATGCCGCGTTGCAGCGGCCAGCCGTGTGACAACACTCGTATCCCATCCTGCCTTGCTCGCTCGAAACATCATCGCCGACGCCTCCCCAAAAGATTCCCTGCGTACCGCCCCTGTACGCCCCCTGTACTCCCCATAGCGCGACGAGTATAGTCCGGTCAATCAAAGATCAACTGCTCGAGGGGGGCATTGTGAATTGCAATCACCTGGTACACAGCCTTGGCCTGGCTGCCATGTTCTCGATGATGGCTGGCAACGTGGTCGCACAGGCCGACCTGGATGCGTTGATCAAGGCCGCCAGGGCCGAAGGCGACGTCACCATTTACTCGAGCGCCACCGAGAATGTAGTCAAGCGCACCGGCGATGCCTTCACCGCCAAGTACGGCGTAAAGTACAACTTCGTCCGCATGTCCGGCACCCTGAACTTGCAGCGCTATTCGACGGAAGCCGAAGCCGGCACGTTCGCAGCGGACTTCCTGTTCAATGCCGGCGCCGCCGTGCCGTTCGCGCGCGAGTCGATCAAGAAGGGCTGGGTGGAGCCGGTCTCCGGGGCGGGAATCCCGGCGCTGACCAGCGGCCAGTTCCCTGCCCGGTTCGTCACCGGGCCGACAGCGCTGGTGCAGATCGCTCCGTGGAGCATCATGTACAACACCAATCTCGTGCGCGCGGCTGACCTGCCGAAAGACTGGACAGCCCTCATCGATCCGCGCTTCAAAGGCAAGGTGCTGATCCCCGACCCGCGCTCCACCGATGCGCACCTTGACTTGTGGAGCCTCATTCTGGACAAATACGGTGAAGGCTTCTTCACCAAGCTGCGAGACATGCAGCCGCGGCAATACGGAAACGCCGTGCAGGCTGCCAATGGCATCGCTGCAGGCGAAGGCATCCTGCACACACCGGCCGTGGGGCAGACCATGCAATCGCTGAAGGACAAGGGCGCGCCGGTGGACATCATCACGCCGGACCATACCGTCGGCGTCGAGATGCAGGTCATCCTCACGCATCGCGCGAAGGCCAGGCATCCGAACGCCGCCCGCCTGTTCGTGAACTATGTGATGACGCCCGAGGGCAACAAGGTGTTCAACTCCGATCCGGGCAGCGTCTCGGTGTACGACACGGTGGCCTTGCCGAAGCAGTACGAGCCGACCAAGCCCGATACGCCGCTTCGCAAGGAATTGATCACCAAGCTGCTCGGCTTCAAGTAGGACGCTGCCTCCATGGGCAATGAGTCGGCGGCAATGCTGGAGGGCGTGCGCGTACTCGAGTTGGGAAGCGTGGTGTCGGCGCCGCTGGTGGGCATGATGCTGGCGGACCTGGGTGCCGATGTCATCAAGGTCGAGCGCCCGGAAGGCGACCCGGTCCGCCAATGGAAGGGAGCGGTGTACAGCCCGCATTTCCTCGCCTACAACCGCAACAAGCGCAGCATCGTGCTCGACCTCACCAAGGACGCGGATCGCAGGACACTCGACGCACTGATGGACACCGCCGCTGTTCTCGTCGACAACTACCGGCCTGGCACGCTCGACAAGTACGGCCTTGGCGATGAACAAATCCGCGCGCGCTTCCCGTCGCTGATCGTGTGTTCCATTACCGGCTGGGGCCGTAGCGGGCCATATCGCGACCTCCCCGCCTACGACGGCGTCTCACAGGCGGTCAGCGGGCTGACCAGCCTGTTTGTGGACCGGCAGGCGCCAGAGGGCATCGGGCCGACCATCTCCGATAACGTTACCGGCATGTATGCCTGCAATGCCGTTCTGGCCGCCCTGGTCGAGCGCGCGCGCACCGGCAAAGGGCGCAGGCTCGAGGTGAACATGCTCGAATCGTCCATGGCCTTCACACCCGACAATTTCAGCCTGTACCTGCAGACGGGCGTGGTGGCGGACCGCTACACGCGCCCCGCTGCATCCTGCTTCATGGTGCTGGACTGCAAGGACGGGAAACTGCTCGCCATCCAATTGTCCAATCGCGACAAGTTCTTTCAGGCGCTGTGCGAAGCCGTCGGCGCGCCACATCTCGCGGGCGATGCGCGATTTTCAACCCACAAGGCCCGCGCCGACCAGCAGAGCCGCCTCGCCTTGCTGGCCGACCTGCGGCCGCGCTTTCTCGAGCGTTCACGCGATGAATGGCTGGCCGTGTTCCGCGAGCACGACGTGCCGGCGGGGCCGCTCCACAGCATCGCCGAAGTCATCGAGGATCCGCAGGTCAAGGCCATGGGCAGCATCTACACCCTGGAGCACCCGACGCAGGGGCCGATGCGGGGCATCAACACGCCCATACTGGTCGACGGTGTGCGGCCGCCAGTGCGCATGCTCGCACCGGGACTGGGCGAGCACAGCGAGGAAATACTGCGCGAATTGAAAGTGTCTGCGCCAAAAAACTAAGAGCGCCTAACAGAATTGCTGATAGGCGCCCTGATGTAGGGGAGCTTGAGGGAAGTATCTCCTCAATTGTGTTGGGCAAGCCGCGGGAAAACGAGGGGGGGCATCGTGATGCGCGTCGCCGTCGGTGGCTACCAGGTTTCAACCAACAGCTTTGCCACGCAGCCCATGGACCTGGCGAATTTCCAGCAGGGTACCGTCCGCGGCGACAGGGTGCTGTCAATGGGCCCCGGGCACAGTGCCATCTTCGGTTTCCTCAAGGGCGCGCGCGAACGCAACTGGCAGGTCGCGCCGCTGCATTTCATTTACCCCGTCATGTACGGCAAGGTGACGCGCGAAGCGCATGAATGGGCCAAGGAGGAACTGCTCGCGGCGCTGCGAGCCGCGGGCAGGGTGGATGGCGTGTTCATGCAGCTCCACGGCACGGCGGTAGCCGAGCACGAGGAAGACTGCGACGGCGACCTGCTTGCCGCGATACGCGACCTGGTCGGCAAGAGCACGCCGGTCTTCGCCTCGCTCGACGGCCACGCCAATGTCACCCCGCGCATGGCGGAAAACGCCGACATGCTGATCGCCGTGAAAACCAACCCGCACTCCGACTTCAATGCCATCGGCTACCGGGCGGCCGAAGTGATGGCAGCCATGAAGGACGGCAGCGCAAAACCCTGCTTGGTGCGCGCCCAGCCGGCCATGGCGCCAGCCCTGCAGAAACTCTACATCGCACCGGGTTGGCCGATGGAGCACCTGGTGCGCCTGGCGCAGAACGAGCGCCGGCGCGATGCACGCATCCTCGACGTATCCATTCCCATGGGATTTTTCGTGTCCGAGCGGCGGGAAACCGGGATGAGCGTTCTCGTCACCACCAACGGCGAGCCGGGACTGGCGGCGGATGTGGCCGAAGCAATGAAGGAGGCGTGCTGGGCGAAGCGCCATGCATTTCACACCGACATGGTGTCGGTGGACGATGCGGTGGCCGAAGCCATGGACAGCGATGATGGCCCGGTCATCCTCGGCGACCTGGCCGACAGCGGCGGTGCCGGCACGCCGGGCGATGGCACCGCGCTGCTGGCGGCGTTGCTCAAGGCCAATGCCCAGGGCGCGGTGATTGGCAGTATTTCCGATCCTGAGGCAGTGGAGTCGGCCTTTCGCGCCGGAATTGGCAGTAAATTAACACTTACCGTCGGCGCCAAGATCGATCGCTTCCACGGCGATCCGGTCGAGATCAGCGGTAGGGTTCAATCGCTGCACAGCGGCATCTACACCACCGGCACGGCCTTCATCTCGCGCACCGTCGACCGCGGCCGGATCGCCATCATCGATTGCGGCGGCGTGGAAGTGATCCTGACCTCGAAGCCGGTGCTGGTGTTCGAGCCGAACCACTTTCGTTCGCTCGGCATCGATCCCGCGGCCCGCAGGATCGTCGTCTGCAAAGCTGAACTGCAGCACCGCGCGGGCTTTGCCGGCATCGGCAAGCGGTTCATCGACGTGGATACGCCGGGCCTGGCCACGCAGGTGCTGTCGCGCCTGCCCTACACCCGGATCCGCCGCCCGGTGTTTCCGCTGGATGACATTTGAGCGGTGACGCCGGGGTCTTGCCAAGCTACAGACGTTCCAACCCCAGAAGACACCTCACACATTAAGAGCACGCCGATGAAAGCACACACGCAGGCAAAGACGCAGGCAAAGACGGAAGGCGATCTCTCCGACATCCTGGAATCGAACGAGCTGACAGTGGTCGCCTCCGGGCTCACGGCCACCGAGGGGCCGGTGTGGCATCCGGAAGGATTCCTCACCTTCGTCGACCTGCGCCAGGACCGGCTGCTGCGCTGGTCGCGGGCAGACGGGTTGCAGGTCATGCGCGAGCCCAACGGCGAGGGCAACGGTTGCACGCTCGACTGCCAGGGGCGCATGCTCCTGTGCGAGAGCGGCATGCGCCGCATCATCCGCCGGGAAACGGACGGCACCTGGACCACGCTGGCCGATCACTGGACGGGCAAGCGCCTGAACCGGCCCAACGACATCGTGTGCCGCTCCGACGGCACCATCTATTTCAGCGACCCCATCCTCACCGTGCCCAAGGACAAGCGCGACCTCGATCACTCCATCGTGTGGCGCCGGGCGCCCGACGGCAGCCTGCATGTCGCCGCGCGCGACTGCGGTTTCCCCAACGGCGTGGCACTCTCCCCCGACGAGCGCGTGCTGTACGTATCGAACAGCTTTCTCGACGAGGGCTGCTTTGGCGAGCGCGATCGCAAGGACACCTGCGCGCATCGCTTCCTTGCCGCCTACGATGTGAACCCGGACGGAACTCTCTCCAATTTCCGCAAGTTCGTGGACATGACCTCGAACGCGCACAGCGTCCCCGACGGCATTCGCGTGGACAGGAACGGCATCATTTTCTGCACCGGGTCGGGCGCCACCTGGGTGATTGCGCCGGACGGCGAAGTGCTGGGCAAGATCATCACCCCGGAGTCCACGCGCAACTGCGCTTTCGGCGACGCCGACTACCGCACGCTCTTCCTCACCGCCATGACCACGGTCTACAGCGTGCGGGTGAGAACGCCGGGCATCGGCAAACCGCAGCCCAGGCGCTGATCGCGCAGGAGACACGCACATGCCCTTGACGCTCGAGCCGCTCCAGCCCTTCGGGGTCGTCGCCCGCGACATCGACCTCACGCAGGGCGTCGACGACGCGACCTTCGCGCGCATCCTCGCCGCGTTCAACGAGCACGCGCTCATCGTATTTCCCACCCAGGGTCTGGATGACGACAGCCAGACCGAATTCAGCGCCCGCTTCGGCAGGCTCGAGGGGTCGCTCCGCGAGATGCGCATGTTCGAGGACCGTCCGGTGCGCCAGGAGGTGCTCGACGTGTCGAACGTAGGCGCCGACGGCAACCTGATCCCGCGCACCTCGAAGGAGGCGATCCCGTTCGTGGCCAACGAGCTGTGGCACAGCGATTTTTCCTTCAAGCCGGTGCCGGCCATGGCCTCGCTCCTGCACGGGCGCATCGTCGCCCCCGAAGGCGGGCAAACAGAGTTCGCCGACATGCGCGCGGCGTGGGATGCCCTGCCCAATGAAAAGAAGGCGCTGCTCGAGGGCCTCGTCGCCGAGCACTGGCTGAAGCACTCGCTGGGCACCGTCGGCTACGAGATCACCGAGGCCGAGAAGGCCGCCATGCCGCCGGTGCAACAGGTGCTGGTGCGCAAGCACCCCGTCACGGGCAGGAAGTCCCTGTTCCTCAGCTCGCACGCGGCGCGCATCATCGGCTGGCCCTTCGAGCGCGGCCGAGCGCTCCTCGACGAGCTGACCGAGTTCGCCACCCAGCCGCAATTCGTTTATCGCCACACCTGGCAGGCGGGCGATCTTGTGGCCTGGGACAACCGCTGTACCATGCACCGCGTGCGCCCGTGGGACGTGATGCGCTACAAGCGCGTCATGCGCCGCACCACCGTCGCGGGCGCCGGGCCCACCGTGTCCGAAGGTCGCCCCACGCAGTTTGCATAGCTCGACATACCCAAAGCGGAGGAAACACCATGCCCGCAAGAAGCACCTTCCTCATCTGCACCCGCGACACCGACACCAACGATGAGTTCACCACTGAGCCCGGGCAGACCACCTTCCTCAAAGTGCCAGCGGGGAAGACCACATACAGCCGCGCCGAGTCCATCACCGCCGAGCGCTGGAAGAAGGCCGTCATCGCCGCGGCCGACGGCGAGGAGGACGAGATTACCGGGTCGACCGGCGACATCGTCTTTTTCGTGCACGGCTACAACAACGACATCCCCACGGTGCTGTGGCGCACGCGCATGCTGCAGGACACACTGGCCGCGCAGGGCTGGAAGGGCCTGGTGGTGGGCTTCGACTGGCCGAGCGACAACTCCACGCTCAACTACCTGGAGGACCGCATGGACGCCTCCAGCGTGTCGCAGCGCCTGGTCGACAACGCGCTGCAGCTGCTGGTCGATGCGCAATTCCCTGCTGAGGCAGGAGCGCCACCCTGCACCATCAACGTCCACCTGCTCGGCCATTCCACCGGCGCCTACGTGATCATGGAGGCCTTCGCCCAGGCCGCGAAGAAAGGCGATTTCTTCAAGAAGAACTGGCGCATCGGGCAAGTGGCCTTCATCGGCGGCGACGTGTCGAGCCGCTCGCTTGCGGCGGGCTCCGACTGGGCGGCGCCGATGTATGACCGCATCTTCCGCCTCACCAATTACTCCAACCGTTTCGACAAGGTGCTGGGCGTGTCGAACATGAAGCGCCTGGGGACAGCGCCGCGCGCCGGCCGCGTCGGCCTGCCAGAGAGCATTCCCATCAAGGCCGTGAACGTGGACTGCTCGGATTACTTCGCCACCAAGGACCCGGCCCAATCGGACTTCGTCGGCACCTTCAATCATTCCTGGCACATCGGCGACCCGGTGTTCGCGCTCGATCTCGCCATGACGCTGGAAGGCGCAATCGACCGGCATGCGATTCCGACCCGGAGGCTCGACGGCGAGCGGCTCATCCTCGTCGCCGGCCAATCGCGCCCGCAGTTCCAGGATGGATGGGATGAGGACCGCGATGTTCCGCAGTAGCCCGTTCAGCGCACTGCGATGCGGCTGACCGGACGCACGGTGCTGCGCCATCTCGTCGCAGCCCTCGTCGCGGGCCTTGCAGTGGGCCCTATGCTGTCGGCAGCCGCGGCGGACCCAAGCCTGCTCGAGGCATTGAATGCCGCGCGCAGCGCGGGCTGCAGCGGAAGCGCCGGCGCAGGCGTGGCGCTTAGGGAAAGTTCACGGTTGTCGGATGCCACGCGCCAGCTCGCTCAGGGCACCCCGTACAAGGACGCACTCGCCATGAACGGCTACCGCGCCATGCGTTCGGCCACTATTCGCCTGCGCGGCGATCCGGCGCCACAGGTCGTGGTCGATGCCGTAGTCAAGACATCCTGCGCGCAACTGGCCGACACGGAATTGCGCGAAGTCGGCATCTACCAGGAGGGCCGCGAGACCTGGATGCTGCTTGCCGCTCCCTTCGCGCCGCCCGCGCCGGAAGATGCCGCCGCAGTGGCAATGCGCGTGCTTGAACTCGTCAACAAGGCGCGGGGAATCTCGCGCCTGTGTGGCAACAGGCCGCTCGCGGCCACAGGCGAATTGCAATTGAATGCCACCCTCAGCGGCGTCGCCTACGACCATGCGCGCGACATGGCGCAAAACGAGTACTTCGCCCACGAAGGTCGTGACGGCAGCACCCCGGCCGTGCGCGCGACGCGGGCCGGCTACAAGTGGCAGATGGTGGCCGAGAACATCGCCTTCGGCGTCATGACGCCGGAGGCCGCGGTCGAAGGCTGGCTGAAGAGCCCGCCCCACTGCACGGCGCTGATGGCACCGCAGTTCACCGAGATGGGCGTGGCCTTCGCCGTCAACCCGTCGAGCGACGCGGGGATCTACTGGGGACAGATGTTCGGGACGCCGAGACAGTAGGTTGGGCCGGGACAAGGGCATTTCCAACCACCATTATCTCGGCCAATATTAATGCCACAATCGCTGACTATCGTCCGTCTATCCTATATATACACAATTAATACTGACATGGCGTTACTACGACAATATCGCCAGATCCCCGCTCGGGCAGACGATGATGCCGTCTTCATCAGCCACCAGCAACCTGCCGGGCGTGAAGGTCGCGTTGCCGAACGTCACGGGCACATCGACCTCCCCGGTGCCGAGGGCCGTGCCGCGCAAGGGCATGGTTCCCGGTGCGCGAATGCCGATGTCCATCAGGTCGATCTCGCCCGAATCGCGGATGGCCCCATGCAGGATCACCCCGCTCCAGCCGTTCTTGACCGCGCGCCCGGCCATCACGTCGCCGAAGATCGCCCGGTCGAGCAGGCCGCCGCCATCGACCACCAGCACGCCGCCTGCGCCATCCTTGGATAGCGTGTCGCGTACCAGGCCGTAGTCGCGGTGAACCCTCACGGTGCGGATCAGCCCGAAGAACTCACGCCGCCGCCCCCAGGAGCGCATCGGCGTCACACATGCCTGGACGCCCTCATTGGCATCGCAGATGTCTGCAGTTTTTTTCATGCTATCCAGCGCCGTCGGCGCCCTCCGCGTTGAGTAATTTCGTTCCATGCCCAGTCTTGACCGGCGCGATGCTAGCACGACGCAAGAAACCCCTTGGCCCCATCGTGGTCGGGATCGCCGCGCTGCACGGCGAAGGATTCCCGGCGATTTTTATTGCCGGGATCAGGAGCAGACTCCATAATGGTTTTGCAACAAGGACACTCGAACTCATATCGCGATGACCATCTCTGATGGAAATCGCATTACGACAAAGTGGGGGCACGCCAATGCTGAAGCCGTTTGCAATCACGAAATCCATCCACTCGCGCGGCCGGCCGGCCGCCAGCCATTGCGGGGCTCATCGACTGCGGGCAGCGGCGTTGAAAGCGGCGGTTTCAATCTGTGCCGGGCTCGTCATTTCACAGGCAGCCATCGCCCAGGACTACCCCAACAAGAGCATCGAGTTGGTGGTGCCGTATCCCGCCGGCTCGACCACCGATGTCGTCATGCGGCTGTTCATCGAACCGCTGAGCGCCAGCCTGGGCAAGCCACTGGTGATGAACCATATTCCGGGTGCAGGTGGAATCATCGGCACCGAACGGATCGCCAAGCAAAAGCCCGACGGCTACACGCTCGGGGCAGCCTCCAGCGCCCATCCGTCGCTGCCATTCCTGCTGGCCGAATTCAAGCTCGATCCGGTGAAGGATTTCACCCCGATCTGCATGTTCGGCAGGCAACCCATCGTCGCGCTGATCAACCCGACTTTCCCGGCACAAACCGCCAAGGAATTCATCGCGCAGGTCCGAGCCAACCCTGGCAAGTACAACTATGCAGTCCACAGCGGCCAGGTTGAGCTGGATTTCGGGTCGATGGCGAAGCTCGGAAACCTGAGCATGGTCGGCGTGCAGTATCGCGGCGGGCCGCAGGCGATTGCGGGCGTGCTCGGCAATGAGGTGCACATCATGATCACCGGTTTTGCTTCTGCAAAGCCGCTCATGGACTCGGGCCGAATGAGGGCCATCGCGATTTCATCGGGAGAGACGTTTGCGGGCCTTGGTGGCGTGGACAACCTGCCCCAGATGAGCGAGGAGATTGCCGGGTATCGCGGGTCGTCGGCATGGTGGGGCCTGATCGGCCCGCCCGGACTGCCGGATGCCGTCGTGCAGAAGGTGTCCGAGGCCTGCAACACGGCCCTGCGCAGCGAATCGATACGCTCGAGAATGAGGGAACTGCTGATCCTTCCCGCAACCGGGGCGCCCAATGAACTGAGGGACCGGATCACCGGGGATGTCGAGAACACCCGCAAGCAGGTGGCGCAGACGGGCGTGAAGCCGCGATAGGGACTGATCGCCGGCGCGCCGGTCACCGCGCGCATTGATTTTCCACATCGACAGGATGAACTCATGGGAACAAGGAAACCTCAGATCGGATTCATAGGCATCGGCAACATGGGCGGGCCGATGGCGACGAATATTGCGAAGGCCGGCCGCAAGCCGATCATTTACGATTTGCGCAAGGATGCGGTGAAGGCGATCGAAGCGCATGGCGCGGTGGGCGCGGCTTCCCTTGCCGAACTGGTCGGCAAGTGCGGCGTCATCGGCACCTGCGTGCTCTACGACCACCAGGTCAAGGAAATCTTCCTCGGGCCCTCGGGCATCGTGACCCTGGGCAAGCCTGGCCTCGTCGCCACCATTCACAGCACCGTGTTGCCGACCACGGTCCAGGAGATCGCAGCCGCCGCCGCGAAGAAAGGCATCGGCATCGTCGATGCGGCTGTCAGCGGCGCCAGCACGCGCTCCCGCGACGGCACGCTGACACTCATGATCGGCGCCGAGGACTGGGCCTGGGAAAAGGCCAGGCCGATGCTGGAGATCGTCGGCAAGGAACTGATCCGCGTCGGCAAGCCCGGGGCGGGGCAGGTCGTCAAGCTAGGCAACAACATCATGGCGCTGTGCAACCAGGTCGTGCATATGGAAGCCATCCGCTTCGTCAAGTCATTCGGCGTCACCCAGGAGGCGCTGGACAAGGTGGCCTCCGTCAGCACGGGGGCCTCGTGGGCCATGTCCAACTACGATCACTTCGATCGCTACGGCATCGAGCACACGCTGGCCGGAACGCCCGAACTGCACCACCGACTGGGCAAGGATCTTCGCTATGCGGTGGCGGTTGCACAGGACAAATGGACCTACATGCCCACGGTCTCGCTCTGCTCGCAGCTGCTGCCGGAGCTGTTCGAAGCGCGCTGGGCCGAGAACAAGAAAAAATCGAAGAAGAAGTCAAAGAAGAAGTGACCACCAGCCGCTCCGCGCAGATCCGCGCGAAGCTCGACCACCCGGTCATCGACTCGGACGGCCACACGCTGGAGTTCCGGCCGGCATTGCTCGATTTCGTCAGGGCCGAGGGTGGTCCGAAGCTGGTTGAACGCTTCGAGGCCCTGCGCGCCGATGCCTGGTACCGCATGAGCGAAGCCGAGCGCGCGCGCACCCGCACCATCCGCCCGGCCTGGTGGGGCGTGCCGTGGAAGAACACCCTGGACCGCGCCACGGCCGCCCTCCCCGCGCTGCTGCATTCGCGCCTGGACGACATGGGCATCGATTTTGCGGTGCTCTATCCCACGGCGTCGCTCGGCTTTCCGCATCTTGGCGATGAAGAACTGCGGCGCGCCCTGTGCCGCGCGGTGAACACCTACCACGCCGAGATCTACCGGGAATTTTCCGACCGCATGGCGCCGGTGGCGCTGATCCCCATGCACACGCCCGAAGAGGCCATCGCCGAGCTCGAGTATGCCGTCGGCCACCTCGGCCTCAAGGCGGTGATGATGGCCTCCTATGTGATGCGCCCGCACGCCGACGGCAAGGGCCAGTGGTATGACACGCTGTGCCTGGATAGCGCCTACGACTACGACCCGGTATGGGCGAAGTGCATCGAACTGAAGGTATCGCCCACCTTCCACAGCAACACCAAGGGCGTTGCCAGCCGCAGCTCGATCTCGAGCTACACCTTCAACCACATCGGCCACTTCGCCGCATCGGGCGAGGCGCTGTGCAAGGCGGCGTTCCTGGGTGGCGTGACGCGGCGCTTCCCGTCACTGCGCATGGCCTTTCTGGAAGGCGGCGTGGGCTGGGGTTGCAGCCTCTACAGCGACCTCGTCGGCCACTGGAAAAAACGCAATCGCCACACCATCCAGGACCTCAACCCCGACAACCTCGACCGGGAACGCTTCTGGCAACTGCACCGGCAGTACGGCGGCAAGCTGATGGCGGGCCGCGCCGACGACCAGGCCACGCGCGACCTTGCGCTCTACATCGGCACCGGCAATCCCATCGGGCCCACGGTGGAAGATCCTGCGATGCTCGATGAATTCGCGCGCTGCGGCATCGACTCGCTGGAGGACGTGCGCAAGCGCTTCGTGCCCAATTTCTATTTCGGCTGCGAGGCCGACGACCCGATCAACGCCTGGGCCTTCGATGCGCGCAAGAACCCGCTGGGGGCGCGCCTGCGCGCCATCTTCAGCTCCGACATCGGCCACTGGGACGTGCCGGACATGCGCGAGGTCACCGCCGAAGCGTTTGAGCTCGTGGAAGACGGCCACATCAGCGAAGCCGATTTCCGCGACTTCGTGTTCGGCAATCCGCTTGCGCTGTGGACCGGCACCAATCCGGAGTTCTTCAAGGGGACGGTGGTAGAGGCGTATTACAGGGATGCGCTCGGCAAGAACGCCTGACCATCACGGACCATCGCATCTCGCGCTCGCCATAACCACCCTTCTACACATGCGTATCCGGCCCCGGCCCGCGGTACACGCTCGCCGTCACGCCCGCATCGACCGGCATGATGTGCCCGGTGATATGCGCCGCGTCGTCCGATGCGAGAAAGAGCGCCGCATTGGCCATGTCCTCTGGCATGCCGAGGCGCATCATCGGGCTGGACATGATGTTGCGCTTCTTCAGGGCATCGACGTCCTTGTGCGGCTGCAGGCGCACGCTCATGGGCGTGAACACGGCGCCGGGGCAGATGCAGTTGATGCGGATGCCCTTCGCGGCGAACTCCACGGCGGCATGGCGCGTCAGGCCGACGACGCCCGTTTTCGATGCGCCGTAACCCGTGAGGCCGACATAGCCCAACAGGCCCGAGGTCGATCCGGTGTTGACGATGGCGCCACCGCCGCTCTTCAGGAGCGCGGGAATGGCGTGCTTCATGCCCAGCCACACGCCCTTCAGGTTGATGGCGATCTGGCGATCGAAGTCCTCTTCCTTGAGATCAAGGATATTCGGCCCGGCGATGCAGATACCGGCATTGTTGAACAGGATGTCGAGGCGGCCGCATTGCTCGACGGTCTTTTGTACCAGCGCCGCCACATCCGCCGAGCGGCTCATGTCGGTGCGCACATAGAAGCAGCCCTTGCCCACTT
Source organism: Betaproteobacteria bacterium (assembly GCA_947478805.1). Classification (GTDB taxonomy): domain Bacteria; phylum Pseudomonadota; class Gammaproteobacteria; order Burkholderiales; family SG8-39; genus CAIYPG01. The sequence goes on from CANJXQ010000047.1 coordinate 19,504, forward strand.
CCTTCTCGACCCGCGCGCCGTTGGCGTCATCGACATCGGCGATGACCACGCGCGCGCCCTCCCGGGTGAACAGCTTGGCCGCCGCCTCGCCCACGCCCGATGCGCCGCCCGTCACGATTGCCACCTTGCCGTCCAGTCTGCCCATTGCGCTTCTCCCTGATTGAAAGTCCGGCGAGTATAGCCGCCGCCTGTGAGCACCATGGCTTCGCTTGACCCTGCGAAGGCGTACCCGTACCCTCGTGCACGCCATCGCGGCGCATCACGCCCGTTGCGCGTTCGCATTTCACCCGTGCTGCAGCGTCAGCGCCCACCGGAGTCCCGCATCCATGAAACCGCTCGAACTTGGCGTCGTATTCCCGCAGACAGAAATCGGCAGCGATCCGATCGCCGTGCGCGACTACGCGCAGGCCGCCGAAGCCCTCGGCTACACGCACCTGGTCGCCTACGACCACGTGATCGGCGCCGGTGCGCGCAGCTACGATTCCACGCGACTCACCGGACCGTACCGCGAGAACGACATGTTCCACGAGCCGCTGGTGCTGTTCGGTTACCTCGCCGGTCTGACGAAGACCCTGCGCCTGTGCACCGGCATCCTGATCCTGCCGCAACGCCAGGCTGCACTGGTGGCCAAGCAGGCCGCCGAGGTGGATGTGCTCTCCGGCGGGCGCCTGCGCATCGGCGTGGGCATCGGCTGGAACTGGGTCGAGTACGACGTGCTGGGCGTTCCCTTCAAGCAGCGCGGCGCACGACAGGAAGAACAGATCCGGCTGATGCGCGAGCTGTGGACGAAACCGCTGGTCACGTTCAAGGGGCGCTTCCACAAGATCGAAGACGCGGGCATCAATCCGCTGCCGGTGCAGCGCCCCATCCCGATCTGGCTGGGCGGCATGGCCGAGCCGGTGCTCGAGCGCGTGGGGACGCTCGCCGACGGCTGGTACCCGCGCTTTCCGACGCTCGACGGCATCGTCACCGGCAACCGAGCGCCGGTGGAGAAGGAGCCGCCGCGCGTGACCATTGAGCGCGTGCACGAGTACGCTCGCCGCGCCGGCCGCAACCCGGAGGACATCGGCATCCAGGGCTTCATCACCCATAACAATCTCTCGCCCGACCAATGGGCCAAGGCGGTAGCCGATTACCGCGCCGTGGGGGCGACGCACCTCGCGTTCAATACGATGAAGGCCGGTCTAAAGTCCGTGTCGGAGCACATCGCGGCGCTGCGCGCGTTCAAGGAAGCCGTCTGAAGCGAAATCTGGCTTACCGCCGTGCGTAGCAGCACGGCGCGACACAATCCGTTCACAATTGTTTGCAAAACCGACACAGTTGTCGGCCCCTCTTCTCCTTACCCGATGGCACACTGATTTTGCTCAGTAGGCGACCGGCATTTGCCGCGCCGGCAGTACAACCATCGGACTACGGTTATGAAGCAGAACCCAGAGCAGTACCGGTGCGCCCGCGCCCCACTCATCGAACGGGCCATGCGCCTCGTGATGTGCTGCCTGACCGCCATGGCCGCAACACCGGCCTTCGCCCAGCTCGTTCCTGTGGGCGAGACTACGGCAGCGGTGAATTACATCGACTCAACCAATGTGAGCAAGAACGGCGACCTGCGCAGCGTCTGGGTGATTCTCGACCTGAAGAAGCCCAGCGCCGCCGGCGCTCGATCCATTCGCGCGCTCAATGAGTTTCAATGAACCAAGGGCCGCTTCACCACGCTGGCGAGTTTCGACTACGCCGAACCCAAAGCCGCCGGCAGGATTCTCAAGGCCAGCCCAACCAGCGACAAGTGGTCCGCGATCGCCCCGGACTCTGTCGCCGGCGCCATTCACGAGCTCGTCTGCACGAATTGAATCGGCGGCACCCGCGCATCGCTTGACCGTTATCGGGTGCGCGCTTACTCTGCTTCGATGGTGCACTTTTCCGGCACCCGCATTACGGAGTCCTGCCAAAGCGAAATGGGCGCGGATCGAAGCGCATTTCGCGCGGCGTGACATGGGCGGCGATCAGAGATATCCGCCCCTTGCGCAGGGGAACATCGATGTCCGCCATAGTCAACGCCATCACCCGCCACAACGCCGGCCGCGAGCCCGAGCGCCTGGCGATGAAGTACGCCAAGATGGCGCAGGATCCCTTCATCTTCCTGCGCGGCGCCTGCCACCTTTACTACGATGCATTGTCCGATGCACTGCGTGACGCCCCTGCATTGAGGAAAGCGCCGCTCGCCTGGTGCTGCGGCGACCTGCATTTCGAGAACGTCGGCAGCTACAAGGGCGACAATCGGCTGGTCTATTTCGACATCAACGATTTCGACGAGGCCTCGCTCGCGCCGGCCACCTGGGACATCGTGCGCCTGTTGACCAGCATCCAGTGCGGCGCGGATGTGCTCAACGCCACGCACGCCGAGGCGCTCGCCGCAAGCCGCGCCTGCCTGGACGGCTATCGCAACGCGCTCATCGCCGGCAAGCCGCTCTGGATGGAACGGGAAACCTCGACCGGCCTGGTCAAGGCGCTGCTCACCAGCCTCGAGGACACGCAGCGCGCCGCGTTCCTCGACAGGCGCACGCTTCGAAGCGGCGGCAAGCGCATGCTCAAGGTCGACAATGAGAAGGCCCTGCCGGCCACCGCGGAGCAGAAGGAACGCATCAGCCAGTTCATGGCCCGCTTCGCAGCCAGGGAACCCGACCCGAAGTTCTATCGCGTTCTCGACGTCGCACGACGCATCGCCGGGACGGGCAGCCTTGGTCTTGCGCGCTTTGTCGTGCTGGTCGCAGGCAAGGGGTCGCCGGACGGCAACTACCTGCTGGATCTCAAGGAAGCCCTGCCCTCGGCGCTGGCGCCGGCGCTTGCCCGCCTGCGCGTCGCGCAGCCTGCATGGCCGCACCCGGCCGCCCGCGTCGTCACCGTCCAGGACCGCATGCAATCCGTCGACCATGCGTTCCTGCGCGCCGTGAAGCTGGGCCGAATGTCGTGCATCCTGAAGGAACTGCAACCCACCGCCAACCGCGTGGACCTTACCCTCTGCAAGGGCCGGCCGGCCCTGCTGCTCGGCGTCGTTTCCGCCATGGGACGCATCCTAGCCTGGGACCATCTGCGCGCCGCGGGGCGCGACGGCGCTGCGCCGGCCGGCGTATTGATCGACTTTGCCGCCGGCAGGCAATGGCCGCGGGAGCTGCTGGACGCATCCCGCGCCATGACCCGAATTACCCAGAAGCAGTGGAAGACCTTCGCCGAAGCCTGGCGCGACGGCGAGCTAACTCGGAACGCCTAACGGAAATTCCGTTAGGCGTACTGAAGTAGGGGAGCGCGAGGGGATGTGTCACCTCGCATTGTTAGGTAATCTTGACCACACCCAACCCAGGAGCCCGACCATGAGCACCGCAGCCACCCCGCGTTCGCAGCAACACCTCAACGCCATCCGCGAAGTCGCGCCGAAACTGGAAGACCTCTCGACCAAGGTGCTGTTCGGCGATGTGTGGGAGCGAACCGAGCTGTCCAAGCGCGACCGCAGCCTGGTCACCATCGCCGCGCTCATCGCGATGAACCGCGTCGAAGTGATCCCGGGCCACATGAAGCGGGCGCTCGACAACGGGGTGACGAAGGCCGAAATCGGCGAGGTGATCACCCACCTGGCCTTCTACAGCGGCTGGCCCACGGCGGCGTCGGCGGCGCTGATAGCGCACACGCTGTTTGAATCGCAGCCGGCCTGAGGGCGATCGGGGCGAACTGTCCCTGTCAGTAATACTGCCGTATCACCAAGATAGATGGAATATCTTGATCTAACTTGACAGTATTTTATTGGCGAATGCTAGGTAGCGCCGCGCGCCATGGCAAGCTTGCGCAGTCCGCGCACATCCTCCATCTGATCAATGGCCCATAGTGAGCCCACCAGCGTTTTCGCACGCGCCCGGCCCAGCACCGGGCCAATGAGCGACAAGGCCTTCTCCTCCACCTCGCCGGGCGTGAGCGGGTTCTTGTAGCTGCCTTTGGCCGCGCGGCACTCGGCGCGCAGTACGCGGCCGTCGCGCAGCCGCACCTCCATGATGCCGGAGCGGGCATCGAGAATGGCCGCGCCGCCGACGGCGGCAATCCTGCGCTTCAAGCTGACGATCTTCGGGTCGCGCACGCGCCGGTGATCATGCGCCGAAACCACGTCGAGCCCGCCATCCACGATCATGAGGGCCACCAGGTGCTGCAGGGAGATGTCGGTCATGGCGCGATTGTTGATCACGTTGACGAGGTCCTTGGACACGGCGACGGTGATGGCCTCCACGTCGGCGGCTCGGAAACGATGTTCCTTCAGCAGGTCGTGCGTCATGTCGAGCGGCGCCTGGATGGGACCGCCCGCCGGCCAGCGCTTGATCGCCGCGCGCATGATTTCGTAGTCGGTGCCCAGGCCGCGCGTGAGCGCCTCGCGGTCGATCTTTCCCGGCGCGAAGGTGGAGAAAAAGTCCCTGTCGCCGGAGAACACGTCATCGACGCCGGTGCAGCCGGCGGCCACCATCAGCGCGGCGGTGACGCCGTTGTGGGCCGGCATGCCGCCCATGCCAAAGGCCTTCTCGACATGCTCGGTGTCGCGGAACATGGTGTAGGTGCCCGCGGCCTGCTGCGAGGCATAGGAGAGCGCGTGCCGCACGCGGCGCGGATCGAGCCCCAACAGCGCGCTGGCCGCGGCCACGGAGCAGAACAGCTGGCTGAACGCGGCGGTGAAATGCCCGGAGTTGAGCAGCGGGATCGGGTCCAGCGCCAGGACGACGCGGCTGCCGACGTCATAGCCCAACACGATGGCGCGCAGCAACGCCGTCCCCGACAGGCGCTCCCGCTCGCAGATGGCCAGCGCCGCGGGGACGAGGCTCGCGTCCGGGTGCGAGATCGTCGGCGGGTGCGCGCCGTCCGACTCGTCGGCATGCGCGAACATGCCGTTGGCGAGCGCAGCGTTGTTGGCGGTGGTGACGATGCGCGTCCCCACCACGCAGGCTTCCTTCGTGCCGCCGAGCGGCTTCACGTAGGCAATGGCGCGCTGGCCCGGGATCAGTCGCGAACCCGAAAGCATGGCGGCGAAGGCATCCACCAGATGCACGCGCGCCATCATCTCCACGTCTTTCGGTGGGCGCTTCTTCAGCGCGCCCGCGATGTGGCGGCTGAGTTTGTCCATCGCGGGTGAAACGGCGGCCGGTCGTGTGCTCATGTCGCGCCCTCCTTTTACCCGATGAATTGTCAGGCCGCTTCGTAGACCACCGACGTCATGCCGCCATCCACCGTCAACATCTGCCCCGTGATGAAGGCCGCCTCCTCCGAGGCCAGAAAAGCAATCGCCACCGCGATGTCCTCGGGCTGGCCGACGCGCCCCAGCGGGATCAGCTTCGCCCGCGCATTCAGGCGCTCGATGCCGCCGCCGGAGGTCATCGGCGTCTGGATCACGCCCGGGGCCACCGCATTCACGGTGATGCCGAACTCCGAGAGATCCAGCACCAGCTGGTGCGTCATCGCCTTGACCCCGCCCTTGGAGGCCGAGTAGGCGGCGTTGCCCTTGGCGCCGGTGCGAAACGACGCAATCGACGACACATTGACGATGCGCCCGTAGCGGCGCTCCTTCATCGCCGCCGAGGCGTGCTTGATACACAGGAACGTGCCCGCCAGGTTGATGGAGGTGATGCGGTTGAACTCCTCCAGCGAAGCCGTGTAGATGGGGTCATGCCGCGAGCTGACGCCGGCGACATTGGCGAGAATGTCGAGCTTGCCGTGCTTCGACAGCGCATGGTCTACCAGGCGCTTCACCTCGCCCTCGTCGGCGATGTTGCACGGCATGGCACTGGCCGCACCGCCCTTGGCCGCGATTTCCTTTGCCGTGGCCTCGAGCTTGTCGCCCTGCATGTCCGCGAGGACAACCGTCGCCCCCTCCGAGGCCAGCCGGATCGCCGTGGCACGGCCGATCCCGGAGGCGGCGCCGGTGACGATGGCGACGCGGCCCTTGTGTCGATGACAGTCTTCATTCCACATCACTACTCTCCTCACTCAGCCGTTCTGATCCGCGACAGGCGAGCCGACCGTGACACCGGCCCAGCCTTCAAAATGCTTGATGGTGTTGGCCCAGTCCACGGGCCCATCGCCTTGCGTAATGGCAAATGCCAGGAAGTTGCGCGTGGCGTTGATCACCCACAGCGGCGATCCCATGGCTTCGGCCTCTTCCGCGCCCAGCCGCACATCCTTGTACATCAGGTCGGTGGTGAAGAGCTTCGGAAAGGTGCGCGGCAGCACGCACTTGGGCACCTTGTGCGTGGTGGCGATGTTGATGCCGCCGCCCGCCGACAGCACCTCGCACATCTGCTTGGGATCGAGGCCGGACTTGGTGCCGAACACCAGCGCCTCGA